>JBDUCS010000339.1:0-4424 GCA_040003335.1 Gemmatimonadaceae bacterium
GAGCGGCGCGTCGTGCACGTGCGGGACGTCGATGCGGATGAGTCGCTCGGCGAGTGGCGCGAGGTATCGCGCGAGATGGGCTTCCGCTCGCTCGTCGCGCTCCCGCTGCAGACGCGGCGGCGCGTGCTCGGCGCCGTGACGTTCTACTACGCCGACCCCGTCGCCGTCCACGCCGAGGATCATGGGCTACTGCGCATCGTCGCCGACCAGATGGCCGCGACGGCGGAGAAGGCATCGATGATCGACGAGCTCCGGCGCGCCAACGCCGCGCTCGTCGAGAGCAACGGCGAGCTCGAGCGCATGTACCTCGAATCGCTCGAGGCGCGGCGCGTCAAGGATGAGTTCCTCGCCAACATGTCGCACGAGCTGCGAACGCCGCTCACCGCCGTGCTCGGATACACGTACCTGCTGCAGGAAGGGATCTCCGGCCCGGTGACCGACGAGCAGCGGGTGACGCTCGCGCAGGTGAGCGCCGCGGGCGAGCGGCTCCTCGGCATGATCCAAGATCTGCTGGACCTGACGACGATCAAGCGCGGCGAGTTGCGCGTCGATCTCGAGCGGTTCGATCCGCGTGACGCGTTGCACGAAGCGGTGTTCGACACGATCGGCCTCCCGAAGGGTGTGGCCCTGCGGATCGAGGCGGCGGACGGCCCGATGCCGGTGATGGTGAGCGATCGCAAGAAAGTCGTGAAGATCCTCGCCAACTTGATCGGGAACGCATACAAGTTCACGCAGGCGGGTGAAGTGACGTGCTCGGTCGAGCCGCGCGGTGATCTGATCCAGTTCGCGATCCGTGATACCGGCATCGGCATCGCGCCGGAGCTCCAGCAGATGGTGTTCGACGAATTCCGGCAGGCCGATTCGTCGACGACTCGCCGCTTCGGCGGCTCGGGGCTGGGTCTGTCGCTCTCGCGGCAACTCGTGCGATCGCTCGGCGGGGAGATTCGCCTGGAGTCAACGTTGCACGAGGGGAGCACGTTCACCGTCGAGCTGCCGGTCGAGTACGCGCCCGATTTGGCGACGGAGGCCGAGGCGCTGCGGTAGATTGCAAGCGGTCCAGACGATCGACTCTCACACACACGAACGCGCCGAGTCAACGCAGATGATGCAGGAGTACAGCACGACGCTCTCGAGCGACGCGGTGAAGGCGGCGGCGAAGCGTTTTTTCGTCCGGCGGAATCCGATCTACGCCGCGTTCCTCGAGAAGGAAGGTCCGGAGTACGTGACGTTCCGCGGCCAGGGCGGGGAAGAGATCGTGATTGGCCTGGCGCCGGTCGCGGGCGGCACCTCGGTCCGCGGCTCGACGTACCTGTTCGAGCAGCAGGTGAGCCGCTTCTTCTCGACACTTCCGCCGCTCGGCGACGCGATCGAAGTGGATACGGGAGCACCGCGATGACCGCGCCGTTCGTGACGACGCTGCGCAGCCGCGCGCAGACGATCCGCGTCGGAAACGCGACCGCGAATGCGGTCACGCTGCGCGTGGAAATTCCGGAGCTGTGGGACGTCGTGCGGGTCGAGACGTCGCTCGGTGAGCCGGTGCTCGCGGTGAAGAACGCGGCGCTGGCGGTGCTCGTGCCCAAGGCGGACCAGCGCGCGTTCGTGATCAAGCTGCGCGGCTTCGAGGTGATGAACGAATCGGCATCGCTCGCCGACGCCGGCGCGCAGGACGGCTCGATCTTCCTGCTGACGCACCGCCGGCGGCGCCCGGTCAAGTGATGGTGATGCGGTGAGCGCGACGGCGCCGGCGCAGCGGCCGGCCCTCTCGGACACGCTCGTCGAGTCCGCGGCGCGGCTCCGCGCGCAGGTCGCGCGGCGCATCGTCGGACAGGAGCAGGTGGTCGAAGAGATACTCATGGCGATCATGGCCGGTGGCCACGCGCTGCTCGTCGGCGTGCCGGGCCTGGCCAAAACGCTGATGATCCGCTCGATCGCCGACGCGATGCGGCTCGAGTTCCGTCGCATTCAGTTCACGCCGGACCTCGTGCCGAGCGACATCACGGGCACCGAGATCATGGAAGAGGACGCGGCGACGGGCGCGCGACGCTTCCGCTTCGTGCGCGGCCCGATCTTCGCCAACATCGTGCTCGCCGACGAGATCAACCGCACGCCGCCCCGCACGCAGGCTGCGCTGCTCGAGGCGATGCAGGAGCACAGCGTCACCGCCGCCGGCGACACGATGCGCCTGCCCGAGCCGTTCTTCGTGTTGGCGACGCAGAACCCGATCGAGCAGGAGGGGACGTATCCGCTCCCCGAGGCGCAGCTCGACCGCTTCTTGTTCGACATCCGCGTCGGCTATCCCGACGAATCGGACGAAGTCGCGATTCTCCGCGCGACGACGGGGACGGAAGACTCGACGATCACGCCGGTGCTCGATGGCGAGCAAACGCTCGCGCTGCAGCGCGCGACGCGCGAGGTGCCGGCGGCCGATCCGGCGCTGCGCTACGCGGCATCGCTCGCCCGCGCGACGCGCCCCGATGCGACGCACGCGACCGATCTCGTGAAGCGCTACGTGCGATGGGGTGCCGGCCCGCGCGCCGGACAGGCGCTCGTGCTCGGCGCCAAGGCGCACGCGCTGCTCGCGGGCCGCGCCGCCGTCTCGCCCGACGACATTCGGCGGGTCGCGCTTCCGGTGCTGCGCCACCGTGTGCTCATGAACTTCGCCGCCGACGCCGAGGGGATCACCGCGGAGCGTGTGATCGCCGACATGCTCGCGATCGTGGCGCCGCCGCGGAGCGACATCCGGCTGTAGCGTGGCGCCTCCTCGCGCGGACGCGGGCTATGGCGCACTCCTCGACGCGCTGCGCGGCGTGACGTGGACCGCGCGACGACCCGTGCGCGGCGCCGCCGCGGGCACGCACCGCTCGCCATTGCGGGGCGTGTCGCCCGAATTCACCGAGTACCGCCCGTACCGGCAGGGGGATGATCCGCGCCGTCTCGACTGGCGCCTCCTCGCGCGCACCGATCGCGCGTACCTGCGCATCACGAGCGACCGCGCGACGATCGGCACGCTGATCGTCGTCGACGCGTCGGCGTCGATGGCGTTTCCGGGCGACTCGTTAGGCAAGTGGCGGCAGGCGTGCCGCCTCGCGGTCGGGCTGGCCGCGGTGGCGCACGCGAGCGCCGATCCGGTCGGCCTCACGGTCGCCGGCCCGCAGGGAATCGTGGGACTCGCGCCGCGCACGCGTCGCGGCGTGGTGGCGGAGATCGCGCGCGTTCTCGACGCCGTGACGCCGGGCGGGAGCGCGCCGGTGGCGGACGCGATCGCGCACGCGCCGCAGGCGCGCCGCGTCGCCGTGATCAGCGACTTTCTGGGTGATGCCGCTGAGACGCTGCGCGCGGCACGAGAGCGGGCGACGGCGGGCGGGGAAGCGTACGCGATTCACGTCGTGGCGCGGCGCGAGCTCGAGCCCGGGCCCGCGGCCGCGATCGCCGTCGATCCGGAACGCGATTCCGTGCGGCGCCCGCTCGTGCCGGCGACGCGCGAGGCGTACGTGCTCGCCTTTGCGGATTTCCGCGATGCGATCGCGCGCGAGTGGACGAGTGCCGGTGAGAGTTACGCGATGGTGACCGACGATGAGCCCGCCGACCGCGCGTTGCGACGGATCGTCTCGGCGAGCCGTGCCGCCGAGCATGCCGATGGGGCGACGGCATGACGTGGCTCGCGCCGATATTTCTCGCGGCGGGCGCCGTGGCGGCGTTCGCAACTGCGGTGCTCCACTTTCTTGCGCGGCGGCGGCCGCATGAGGTGCCGCTCCCGACCGCGCGCTTTCTCCCTGAGCGTGCGGCGGAGGCGGCGACGCGCTCGGCGCGTCCGTCGGACCTCTTGCTGCTCGCGGTACGCGTGCTGGCCGTGCTGCTCGCGGCGGCGGCGTTCGCGCGGCCGCTCCTGCGTGGCGCGCGCCGCCCCGTCGCGCGCGTGGTGCTGGCCGACGTGTCGCGCGACGTGCGCGCGCGCGCCGAGATGCGCGACAGCGTGCGCGCGCTGGCGGCGGCGGGCGACGTCGTGATCGCCTTCGACTCGGCGGCACGTGTGATGACGCCGGACGCTCTCGACTCGTTAGGCAGCACGCCGCCGGCGGCGGCCGGCTCGGTATCCGCGGCACTCGTGGCGGCACGCAGGAGCGTGGCGCTCTTGCGCGACCGTGCGGATTCGGTCGAGATGGTGATCGTGTCGCCCCTCGCGGCCGACGAGGTGGACGCGGCGACGGCGCGGATTCGCGCGACGTGGAACGGCCGTGCGCGACTGGTGCGCGTCGCGGCCGCGAACGCCGACAGCGCGGCGCGTCGCGTCGAGCTGCGCGCGGCCGCCAACGACCCGCTGGGTGCGACGATCGCGTTGGCGGGAGGCTTTGCATTCGCCGATGTCCGCATCGCGCGCGACGTGGTCACCGCCGCGGACTCGGCGTGGGCGCGCGCGGCCGCCC
>JBDUCS010000055.1:0-14983 GCA_040003335.1 Gemmatimonadaceae bacterium
ACGGGGCGGCCGGCGATTTTTGCGCCAGCAGCACCGACGGTACGAGTGAAGCGATCCAGAAGGCTTTCCGCATGTTCATTGTCCTCTCGTGAGGTGTACGGTACCGCGCCGCGTGAAACGGGCGTCTTGCGAAGGGAATCGCGGACCACAGTGCGGTCTTCAGCGCAACCTTCCGTCAAGGCCTGCGTCAACAATGCGTGAGCGCGCGACTTGCGATTGCGGTCGCCGTCCGCGATCGTGTCGCGAGACGCATTCGCGCGTATCGGCTCGTCATCATCGCAGTGGGATAACCGGGGAGGGCGACCATGTCGGCATTCGGGACGTATCTGATTGGATTCTTCATTCTGGTGATAGGACTAGGGCTGGCCGCCTATTGGCTGAACGCGCCGCCAATGTGGATTGGCATTGGCTGCCTGATCATGGTTGGGCTCGGCATCATCCTGGCGACTCAGCGCACCAAGACGAAAGATCCGCCGAGTACATGATGGGAGCGTTGTTCTTAACTCGCGTCTACGCAGCGATTTGAGATCGGAATAACCGTTAAGTGGCCGTTACAAGGGTGATTGTTCCCTGAAAACGGCCACTGTTGTAACCAGCCGCTCTGAAGCCGGCGGCAGTGCTTTCTAATGTTGGCACGTTTCGTGGCTGTTGACCGCTGTACAGAGCATTGTTATCCTGCGCGTCCCTACCAGGGCCGAAGCGAGCCGGGTCGCTCGTCCAACCTTACGGTAACCGAAGGGGCGTGTATGGAGCGCGTGACCGAATCCAGGTCGTCGTCCAAAGGCTTTTTTCGCTCGTCTCCCTCCACCGCTTTCGATCAGTACCTTCAGGATATCCAAAAGCTTCCGCTGATTACCGACGCGGAAGAAGAGCGCCGCCTCGCCCGCCGCGCGCAAAAAGGTGATGAACGCGCCGCCGAGCGCCTCGTCACGGCGAACCTCCGCTTCGTGATCTCCTACGTAAAGAAGTACCAAGGCCACGGACTCGACTTGAGTGAGCTCGTCGCGATCGGCAACGAAGGACTGCTCAAGGCCGTCAAGAAATTCGATCCCGATCAAGGCGTGAAGTTCATCTCCTACGCCGTGTGGTGGGTCCGCCAGGCAGTCCTCAAGGCGCTGGCCGAGCAGACGCGCTCCGTGCGCATCCCGCTCAATCAAAACTCACAGCTCATCAAGCTCGCGCGCGCCGAAACGGTGCTGGCGCAAGTGCTCAAGCGCGATCCGACCGACAGCGAGATCGGCCGCCTGATCGAGGAGTCACCCGAGGCCGTACGTGCTGCGAAGCAGATGTCGGCGACCGAGGTCTCGCTCGATGCTCCCATCGATCGCTCCGACCGTGAGGCCGCAACGCTCGGCGAGCGCTTCGTCGGTGTGGAAGGGGTCGAGGTCGAGGACAATACCGACTACAAGCTGATGCGCGAATTCATCGACAAGGTGTTCCGCAAATATCTGACGCCGCGCGAGCGCAAGATTCTCTACCTCTACTATGGACTCGAAGAAGGGAGCGAGGCCATGACGCTCGAGAAGATTGGCGCGCTGATGGGCGTGACGCGCGAGCGTATTCGCCAAATCCGGGAGCGGGCCTTCGAGAAGCTGCGCGAGAGCCCGGATGGCCACGCCCTCGCCGGCTTCTGGAGCTAGCCTCGGCTCTCGGCACCCGCCACTCGGCACACGAGACATCGGGCGACCAGCGAGACTGTCTCGCTCGGTCGCCCGATTTTCGTTCTAATGCCGAGTGTGGAATGCCGGGTGCGGAGCGCCGAGTCCACTCATGACGGCGATCCCGACGTTCGTGAATCCCAAGGCGGGCAGCGCCGAGCGGGTGCTGGCGGCGCTGCGCGACGACAGCCGATGCCGAGTCGTCGAAATCGAGCCGTCGAAGTTGGCCGACGCCATCCGCGCCGAGATCGCGGGGGGCGCGACGCGCGTGATCGTGTCGGGCGGCGACGGGACACTGCACACGGCAGCCAGTGTGCTCGCGGGCACGGCGGTCGAGCTCGGCATCATCCCCGGCGGGACGCTCAATCACTTCGCGAAATTCATCGGGCTCCCCGAGGACCCTGTCGAGGCGGCGCAGATCGCCGTCGGCGACTCGGTGCGCACCGTCGACGTGGCGCGCGTGAACGGCGAGCTCATGCTCAACACGAGCTCGGTCGGCGCGTACGTCGTCTTCGTGCATGCGCGCGAGCGGCTGGAGCGGCGGTTCGGCTACGCCGTGGCGAGCGTGCTCGCGCTGATTCGGGTCGCGACCGACTTGCGCCGCTACCGCGTCGTCGTCGAAGTCGGCGACAAGACGCGCGTGTACAACACGCCACTCCTGTTCATCGGCGTCGGCGAGCGCGAGCTCAAGATTCCGCTCCTTGGCGATCGCGTGCCGAATGGTGAGCGCGGGCTGCACATGATCATCGCCCGGGGTAACGCGCGGTCGAAGCTGCTGCTGACGACGGTCGCCGCCGCGCTGCGCGGGTTGCGGGCGGTCGAGCCCGAGTCGACGACGATTGACAGCTTCATCGTCGACCGGGTGCGGATTCACCTGCGCCGCCGCCGCGGCAACGTCGCGCTCGACGGTGAGCTGGTGCCGCTGAGCGCGCCGTACGAGTTCGTCGTCGAGCGGGACACATTGCGCGTCGCGGCGGCTGACGCGACAGGTGACATCACGTAAGTTGCCTCGTGCGCCGAATTCCGCTCTTCCCCCTGCCGCTCGTGCTCTTTCCGGGCGTCGCGCTCCCGCTGCACATCTTCGAGCCGCGCTACCAGCGGATGCTCGATGATTGTCTCGCCGGCGAGCGCGAGTTCGGGCTGGTCTGTTTGATCGAGGGGATGGAGGAGCGCGAGCTGCCCACCGGGTGGATCGGGTGCATCGCCAAGATCGAAGACACGGCGACGCTCTCCGATGGCCGGTCGAACATCATCGTCACCGGCGGCGACCGCTTCGAGCTGCGCGCGCTCGTCGAAGATCCGGCGCCGTATCTCGTCGGCGACATCGCGCCGTACGCCGACGACGCCGACGTGGGCGACGCGGCACGGCTCGCCGACCTGTGCATCGAGGTCGCGACGCTCTTCACGCGCGTGGCCGGTGCCGCGCGCGTGCTCGCCGAGGACCGAGCGGTTCTTCCGTCGCTCCCGCCGGACGCGGCGCTCATGTCGTTCGCGATCGCATCGATGATCGATCTCGATGTGCGCGCGCGGCAGGCGCTCCTCGTGTCGCGGTCGCCGACGGAGCGTCTCGAGATGGTGGAGCGCGTGCTCGGCGCCGCGCTCGCGCCGCTGGAGGAGAGCGCGGCGATGCACGAGCGGGCGAAGGGGAACGGCAAGGGCGCGCACTAACAAATGGCCTTCAGCAATTCGCTCGTCGCGGAGCTGCGCGAAATAGTCGGGGAGCGCGGCATCGTCTCGCGCGCGAGCGAGTTGTTGGCCTACAGCGCCGATGGCCTGCCGACCTATCGGCGGCCGCCGGGGCTCGCTGTCTTTCCCCGGACGCGCGATGCGGTGGTGGCCGTGATTCGCGCGCTGGCCCGCGAGCGCGTGCCGTTCGTGCCGCGCGGTGCGGGCACCGGCCTTTCCGGCGGCGCGCTCGCCGACCCGGATGCGGTGATCGTCGGCCTCAACCGAATGACGCGCATTCTCGAGCTCGATCCGGTGGACCGATTCGCGCGCGTCGAGCCGGGCGCGGTGAACGTACACCTCACGCGCGCGGCGAGCGCGCACGGTCTGCACTACGCCCCCGATCCGTCGAGCCAATCCGCGTGCACCATCGGCGGCAACGTCGCGGAGAACGCCGGCGGTCCGCACTGTCTCAAATACGGCGTCACGCTCAATCACGTGCTGGCGCTCACCGTGCTGTTGCCGAGCGGTGACATCGTCTCGTTGGGCACTACAGATGGCGAGAGCGACGGCTACGATCTCCTCGGCGCGTTCATCGGCAGCGAGGGGTGTTTCGGGATCGCGCTCGACGTGACGGTGCGGCTGACGCGCAATCCCGACGCCGTGCGCACAATGCTCGCCGACTTCACGTCGATCGACGCGGCGGCGCGCGCCACGTCAGCGATCATCGCCAGCGGCATCGTGCTCGCCGCGCTCGAGATGATGGATGGCCCGACGATTCGCGCCGTGGAGTCATCCATCTACGCCGCCGGGTATCCGGCAGATGCCGCGGCCGTGCTGCTGATCGAGCTCGACGGACTCGCCGCCGGGATCGACGCCGACGTGCGCGCCGTCGCCGCGCTCTGTACGAGCGCGGGCGCCCGGGCCGTGCGCGTGGCGCGCGATGACGCGGAGCGTGCTCGGTTGTGGCTCGGACGCAAGAAGGCGTTCGGCGCGATGGGCCGCCTCTCGCCCGACCTCGTCGTGCAGGACGCGGTGATTCCGCGCACGCGGCTCCCGGCCGTGATGGCGGAGATCGCCGTTATTGGTGCGCGGCACCGCGTGATGGTGTGTAACGTCTTTCACGCCGGCGACGGCAACCTGCATCCCAACATCCCGTACGACGCGCGCAGCAGCGACGAGGCGGCGCGCGTGCATGCGGCGTGCGCCGAGATCATGCGCGCTTGCGTCGACGCCGGCGGCTCGGTCACCGGCGAGCACGGCATCGGACTCGACAAGCTGGAGTACATGCCGCTCATCTTCGACGAGACGTCGCTCCAGGCACAGTGCGCGCTGCGCGCGGTGTTCGACCCAGACCGGCGCGCCAATCCGGGAAAGGTCGTGCCCGTTCGCTCGTGTCAGGAATGGAAGATGACCCCGGCCGCGCGCGCGCGCGTGCGCGACGGGGCCGCCTCATGACGAGCGCGACCCTGCGCAATGCGGCGCCGGCGTCGGCCGCTGAGCTGGCCGAGGTGGTTCGCGGCGCAGCCGAGTCGGGCACATCGATGCGCGTTCGCGGGCGCGGCAGCTGGCTCGACGCGGGGCGTCCCGTTCGCGCCGACGCGTCGCTCTCCACCGCCGGCCTGAGCGGCGTGACTGACTACACGCCCGGGGATCTCACGCTCACGGCGCGCGCCGGCACCACGCTCGCCGAGATCGCGCGCGTGACGCGGGCGGAGCGCCAGTGGCTCACGCTCGATCCCGCGGGCGGCGACGAGTCTACGATCGGGGCCGTGATCGCGACGGCGTCGGCTGGGACGCTGGCCGGGGCGTTCGGCACGCCGCGCGATCAGGCACTCGGTTTGGAGGTCGTGACCGGCGCTGGTGCGGTCATTCGCACGGGCGGCCGGGTTGTGAAGAACGTCGCGGGCTACGACCTCACGCGTCTGTTCACGGGATCGTGGGGCACGCTCGGCGTCATCACGGAGGTGAGCATTCGCCTGCGCAGCCTCCCTGAGGTCGACATGAGCGTGGCGCTCGATGTCGACGACGAACCGGCCGGGCTCGATGCGCTCCTCGCGCGCATCCGCGCCGCGGCCATCGCACCGGCCGCGCTCGAGCTGGTGAACGGCGCGCTGGCACGGCGGCTCGCGGTCGGCAGCGGAGCGACACTGTTGGTGCGCCTCACGGGTAACGCCGAGGCGGTCCGCGCGCAGCAGGCGGTGCTCGGTGCGCTGGGGCCGGCGCGCGCGTGTTCCACCACTGCGTGGGACACGCTGCGCGCCTGCGAGCCGGGGGGCGCGGCGACGCTTCGGCTGTCGCGTGCGCCGTCGCGCATCGGCGAGCTGTGGCGCGTCGCGCGCTGCGCCGGTGGTGAGACGCTCGTGCACGCCTCGCTCGTCCGCGGAGTCGTGCGTTGTATCGTTCCTTCGGCCGACGCGGCGGCGGTCGGCGCGCTCGTCGCCGCCGCGCATCCGACGCGTACGACCGTGATCGGCGAGCGACTCCCGGCGCCGGTATGGAGCGACGTGCCGTCGCGCGTCGCCGATGCGCTCTCGATGGGCGTCAAGCAGGCGTACGACCCGGCGGGTATTCTCAACCCGGGCCTCCTCGGCGGCGACGCGTGACTGGCACCGCACAGCGTCTCCCGTGCGCGATTCCCGGTACGCCGCTCGCGGCCGCCGTGCCGGGGATCATGACATGTGTGCACTGCGGTTTTTGTCTGCAGGCATGCCCGACGTACCTCGCGCTCGGCGACGAGAACGACAGTCCGCGCGGACGCATTCTGCTCATGCGCGCGCTCGTGGAAGGTGATCTGCCGCTCGACGACGACAGCGTGCGCACGCACATCGACCGCTGTCTCGGATGCCGCGCGTGTGAGACGGCCTGTCCATCGGGCGTTCCGTACGGCGCGATGCTCGAGGCGACGCGCGACACGCTGACGAAGGTGCGCCCCAACCCGCTCGCGGCGCGCTTGATCCTGTTCGTCTTCGCGCGGCCGCGGCTCATGCGCGCCGCGCTTGGCGTCTCACGGCTTCTGCGCGCCACGAAGCTTCCCGCGCTGCTATCGCGACTGCCCGGACGGCTCGGCTTCACGATGGCAATGCTCGACGCGACCGCGCCCACGCTGTCGCCGCGACCGTACGCGGCGCGCGGGAGCGGCGCGCGCGGCCGCGTCGCCGTGCTGGACGGGTGCGTGATGGAATCGCTGTGCGCCGAGACCAATCGCGCGACGGAGCGCGTACTCGCGGTGAACGACTACGCGGTGATCGACGCGCCGGGTCAGGCGTGCTGCGGCGCGCTGCACGCGCATGCCGGCGACGCCGCGACGGCGCGCGCGCTCGCGCGGCGCAACATTGCGGCCTTCGAGCGGAGCGGTGCCGACCTCATCGCGGTGAACGCCGCAGGGTGCGGCGCGGCGATGAAGGAATACGGCCACCTGCTGGCGGACGACGCCGACTGGGCCACGCGCGCGAAGGCGTTCGCGTCGATCGTTCGCGATGCGACGGAGCTGCTGGCGGTGGCCGGTCCGCGCACCGGCGCGCCGCTCGCCGTGACGGCGACGTACGATGCGCCTTGTCACCTGCTGCACGCGCAGCGCGTATCGGCGCCGCCGCTCGACGTGCTCGCCGCGGTTCCGTCGCTCCAGCTCGCGCTCCTCGCCGACGCCGACCAGTGCTGCGGCAGTGCCGGCATCTTCAACCTCGTTGAGCCCGCGCTCTCGGCCGACGTGCTCGCGCCCAAGCTGGCGCACATCGCGCGCACGGGCGCGGCGCTGGTCGTGACGGCCAACCCGGGTTGCCTGATGCAGATCGGCGCCGGGATGGCGCAGGCCGGCATGTCGCAGCGTGCCGTGCATGTGATCGACGTGCTCGACGCATCGTACGCTGCGCGCGCAGGTCCCTAACCAGCGCCCGTAGCGCGCGCGCGCGCGCCTCGTATAGCTTGCGCGCATGGTGGACGCCCTGTTCATCGAGCTTGAAGGCGTGCTCGCCGAGACGCTCTCGCTGCGCCGGCGCGCGCTCCAATCGACGTTGGCGGCCGACGGTCTTCCGTTCTCCGATGACCTCTTCGCCGAGCAGTGCTGGGGACTCGCCACGCGCGAGGCCGTGCGCGCCGCGCTCGGTGCCGCCGGCGCCGAGCGCGATGACGTGGTAATCGACCTGATGACGGCACGCGCCGACCGCGCCTTCACCGCGGGCCTCGCGCTCGGCTTCGCGCTCGCGCCCGGCGCGCGCGAGCTGCTCGTCGCCGCGCACGGCCTGACGCGGCTCGCGTTGGTGACGCGCGCATCGCGGCACAGCGCCGAGCCGATGCTCGCGTTGGCGAGCCTGGAGGACGCGTTCGAGTGCATCGTCACCGCGGACGACACGCTCGACGGTAAGCCGGCCGCGGCGCCGTATCGCCGGGCGATCGAGCGGTTGGCCCGCCGCCGCGCGGTGGACCCCTCACGCGTGATCGCGCTCGAGGACGCGCTGCCGGGCATCCGCGGCGCGCGCGCGGGCGGTGTGCGGCCGGTCGCCGTCGGCGCCGCGCCGCACGTCGCGGTCGAGGCGGACGCCTGCGTCACGTCGCTCGTCGGCCAGACGCCGGCGCGGCTCGGGGAGCTGGCCGCGATCGACCGCGGAGCGCGCGCGTCGTGAGCATCACGCCGATCGGCATGCGTCTCGATCCGGCGCTTGGCGCCGTCGCCGGACGGAGTGTCGTCATGCACTACGGCGACCCACTCGGCGAGATCGGCGCGCTGCGCGCCGGCTGCATCGTCGTGGACCGGAGCGCGCGCGGCCGCACGTGGTTCGACGGAGCGCAGGCCGTGGACGTGCTCACCGGTCTCGTCACCAACGACGTCGCAGCGCTCGCGGTGGGCGCCGGGCAGTACGCGGCGGCATTGACGCCCAAGGGAAAGGTGATCGCCGACGTTCGCATTCTGCGCATGACGGAGCAGCGTCTCCTCGTCGACTGCGGTCCGCGCGCGCACGATGCGTGGGCCGCCATGGTGAAGAAGTACGTGAACCCGCGCCTCGCCGCGGTCGCCGACGTGACGAGCGCGACGCGCGACGTGGGCGTGTTCGGGGTGACGGCGCGGCGCGTGGCATCGACGCTCACCGGCCTCGAATACGACGCGCTCGGCGCGCTTGCGCCGTATGCGCAGATGGAAGCGGTGATCGGCGACGCGACCGTGCACGTCGTGCGCGTGCCCGATCTGGAGCTCGACGGCTACGAGCTGATCGCTCCGGACGAATCGTTCGACGACGTGTGGCGTCGCGCGGTGAGCGCCGGGGCGACACCGGCCGGGCTTGAGGCCTTCGAGATCGCGCGCATCGAGGCGGGGCGTCCGGAGTGGGGACTCGACATCGATGAGGCGACGCTGGCGCAGGAAGCGAACCTCGAGGAGCTCCACGCCATCTCGTACACGAAGGGGTGTTACACCGGGCAGGAAGTCGTGGCGCGCGTTCACTTTCGTGGGCACGTGAACAAGCATCTGCGCGGACTTCTATGCGGCGACTGCGCGCCGGCGCCGGCGCGGGCGCTCCTCTACGACGATGCGGGGAAGCAGGTAGGCGACGTCCGATCGAGCGCGATCTCGCCGCGGCTGGGTGCCGTTGCGCTGGGGATGGTGCGGCGCGAGGTGCCGGCGGGTACGACGCTCACCGTGCGATGGGACGGCGGCGAGTCGCGCTCCGATGTGACGCAGCTTCCCTTCCCCGCGTAGCGCGCTCGAGCTCGGGCGCGTGCCGACGGCGCTCGTCACCGGCGCGACCGGGATGGTCGGCTCGCATATCTGCGAGCAGCTCCTCCTCGACGGCTGGTCGGTGCGCGCGATGGTGCGCGATGAGGCGCGGGCCCGCGCGCTCGGCGAGAGCGGCGTCTCGCTCGCGCTCGGCGACGTGCTCGACATCTCGGCCTTCACGCGGGCGGCGCGCGGCTGCGACGCGATCTTTCACAACGCGGCCTTGATCGTCGGCGGATCGAGCGGCTGGGACCAGTACCGCAAGCTGAACGTGGACGGCACACGGCACGCGGTGGATGCGGCGGCCGCGATCGGCGCGCGGCTGGTGCAGCTGAGCAGCGTTGCCGTGTACGGTGCGGGCGGGCGCTACGGTGACGAGCCCACCGATGAGTCGGCGCCACTCGCGGCGGGAGAGAGCGATGCACCGTACGCGCGAAGCAAGCGCGAGTCGGAGCAGCTCGTGCTCGAGGCGCACGACCGCGGGCAGATCTGGGCGACGGCGCTCCGGCCGCCGGTCGTCTACGGCCGCAACGACCGTCAGTTCATCCCTCGGTTGGCGCGTCTCTTCAAGTCGATCGGCGCGCCCGTCGTCGGCGGTGGGCGAACGACGCTGTCGCTGGTGCACGCGGCCAACGTGGCCGACGGCGTCGTGCGCGCCGCGACGAGCGACCTGGCCGGCGGCCGGGCGTACAATCTCGCGAACGACTTCGACGTCACGTGGCGCGAGTTCGTGCGCTTCGCGGGCGTGGGGCTCGGACGCACCGTTCGCACCGTTCCCATTCCCGCGGTGATCGCGGGAGTCGCGTTCGGGGCGGGGCAGACCATTATGCGCCTGAGCGGTCGCGGCGCGGCGCCGACGGGCGGCACGCTGGCGTTTTTGACGCGTGACAACCCGTTTACGTCGGAGCGCGCGAGACGCGAGCTCGGGTGGTCGCCGCAAGTGCGGCCGGAGACCGGCGTGCCCGATGCCTTCCGGTGGTGGAGCGAGCACCGCTGAAACGGCGAGGGCGCCGCGAGACAACTCGCGGCGCCCTCGTCGTGGTATGTCGATGCTGAAGCGTTACGGCTTCTTCTTCATCATCATGCCGGTGTCCTTCCCCATCTTCTTCATCATCATGCCAGTGTCCTTCCCCATCTTCTTCATCATCGCGGAATCCTTCTTCATCGCCATCGTGGCGGTGTCGTGCTTCATCTGATTCATCGTCGAATCCTTCTTCAACGAATCCATCGTCGATGCGGCAGCAGCGGGCGCCGGGGCCATCGCGGGCATGGCGGCAGCGGTGTCGGCGGGAGTAGCATCCTTACCCTTGCAAGCGGCAATCGCGAGCACGGCGGCGATGACGGCCAAGCGCTTCATGTACATTCTCCTTGTGGGGGCCCATTTTTCGACTACATAGCCATCCGTACCAGCGGTCGCTGAGCGGATCGAAGCAGTAAGATAATACAGCGCGTGATATTTTACGGCATGTCCCCCCTCTGTCAAGAGATGCGCACACCATGACATGCTCCGAGCGTCTCCGGAGGAACAGATGACCGTCGCAGCCTTCGCGGTGCCGCCGAACGGCGTCGTGCGCGGCGCGTGTCCCCACGATTGCCCCGACACATGCGCGATGCTCGTGACGGTGGAAGAAGGCCGCGCGGTGCGCGTCGCCGGTGATCCCGATCACCCATTCACGCAGGGATTTCTCTGCGCGAAAGTGAATCGCTACGTCGAGCGCACGTATCACCCGGAGCGGCTGACGCGACCACTGCGCCGTATGGGAGCGAAAGGAACGGGCCAATTCGAGCCCGTGTCGTGGGACGACGCGCTCGACGAGATCGCCGAGAAGCTGTCGGCGATCGCCTCGTCGGACGACGGACCGCAGGCGATTCTCCCGTACTCGTACGCGGGAACGATGGGCTACCTGCAGAGCTCGTCGATGGACCGGCGCTTCTTCCACCTGCTCGGCGCGAGCAAGCTCGACCGCACCATCTGCTCGATGGCGGGCACGGTCGGAATGCGGATGACCGTCGGCGCGAACGTCGGCGCCGACGGAGAGGGAATTCCGGAGAGCGACCTCGTGCTGCTCTGGGGCACGAACACGCTCACGGCAAATCCGCATCTCTGGCCGTTCGTGCTCCAGGCCAAGAACAAGGGCACGCCCATCGTCTGCATCGACCCCATCCGGACGCGGACCGCGGACCAATGCACGGAGTGGATCGGCATTCGGCCCGGGACGGATGCGGCGCTCGCCCTGGCGATGATGCACGTGATCTTCGCCGAGGGGTTGCAGGACGACGACTATCTCGCGCGCCACACGCTCGGCGCCGAGGCGCTGCGCGAGCGCGTGCGCGAGTGGACGCCGGAGCGGGCGGCGCCGATCACGGGCATCGCCGCGGATCGGATCGCCTCGCTCGGCCGCCAGTACGGCCAGGCGCGCGCGGCGTTCGTGCGCATCAACTACGGATTGCAGCGGCACGCCGGCGGCGGGATGGCGGTGCGCACGATCGCATGCCTTCCCGCCGTGACGGGGCACTGGCGCCGCGCCGGGGGTGGCGTACAGCTCTCGACGAGCGCCAACTTCAAGTTCAACACGGCAGCGCTCGAGCGAGCCGACCTGTCGCCGCCCGTGCGCACGATCAACATGATTCGATTGGGCGATGCGCTCACGCGCGCCGACGCCGGAGTCGGCGGGCCACCGGTGAAGGCGCTCGTCGTCTACAACTCGAATCCGGCGGCGGTGGCGCCCGACCGCGGCGCGGTGCTGCGCGGCATGGCGCGCACGGATCTCTTCACCGTCGTGCTCGAGCACTTTCAGACCGACACCGCCGACTGGGCCGACATCGTGCTGCCGGCGACGACGCAGCTCGAGCACTGGGATCTGCATTTCGCCTACGGGCATCACTACGCGTCGCTCAACCGCCCCTCGATCACCCCGATCGGCGAGGCCAAACCGAACAGCGAGATCTTCCGCCTCCTCGGCGCGCGGATGGGCCTCGATCATCCGGCGCTGCGTGATGATGATTTCGCGCTTCTGCGCCAGGCGTTGGACTCGCCCCACGAGCGCATGCGGGGGGTGACGCTGGAAAAGCTGTTGGAGAAGGGATGGGTGCGGCTCAACGTGCCGACACCGTATCTCCCCTACGCCGAGGGTGGCTTCGCGACGCCGAGCGGCAAGTGCGAGTTTTACTCGGAGCGCATGCGCGAGATGGGCCTCGATCCGCTCCCCACCTTCACACCGCCCTACGAATTTCCCGAGGACGTTCCCGCACACGCGGCGCGGTATCCGCTGACGCTGATCAGCTCACCGGCGCACCAGTTCCTCAACACGACCTTCGTGAACATCGCATCGCTGCGAAAAGCGGCGCGCGAGCCCGAGCTTCTGTTGCATCCGGACGACGCGGCGTCGCGGAACATCGTGAGCGGCACGCGCGTGGTCGTGCACAACGACCGCGGCGAGTTTCTGGCCACGGCGCGCGTGGACGACGGCATCCGCCGCGGCTCGGTGTGGGCGCCGTCGATCTGGTGGGGGAAGTACGCCGCCGACGGCAAGAACGCGAACGACACTACGTCGCAGCGGGAGACGGATCTCGGTCATGGGCCGGTATTCTACGACAATCTTGTCGACGTGAGCGTCGCGGATTAGCGCGAGAAAAAAGAAAGACAGAAGAGCTGTGCGGGGAGCAGTTCCCATGACCCGTCTTCTATTTTCTGTTTTCTCGCCAATCACCTGGCGCGAGCGGCCTCGGCGTCGAACCGGAACGTCCACTGCACGACCTGTCGTACGGCGCGGCCGGCTCGTATCGCCGCCACGAACTTGGCGCGCGGGAGGGCGGCGCGCACCGCTTCGCTGAACAACGGATGGGTCGACGACACGATCGTGAGCTGCTCTCTCGAGACGTCGCCGGTGGTCTCGACGACGAACTCCGCGACGACGATGCCGCCGACGCGCGCCGAGTAGAGCGAGTCCGGGAAGACTGGAGCGACCGGGAGCGGGGACTGGGCGTGCGCCGGCGCATCGACCTGGTCGGCCGTGAAGAGCTTCTGCTCGTCGACGAGCTGCGCGATCTCGGCGGCGACGGAATGATCGCCCTGCTCGCGCGCGCGCGGGCGGCCGAGTCGCGACCAGATGATGATGGCGCCGCACTGCTGCGAGGAGAGCGGACCGCGAAAGCGAAGCGGAATCGACGCCGGTCCCGAGTACACCTCCATCGCTTCGATCGACTCGGGCTGGAGCGCGTCGAGATCGAACTCGCCGGCGAGGAGGGGGAATCCGTCGAGCCAGGTGAGCGGCGCGCACGCCTGGCCCCGCAGCCGCACGGCGTTCGGCGGGTACGAGGTGTGCACGACGTTCACGCCCGGCACGAGACGCATCAGATCGGACATTCGCGACAGATGCTGCCGCTCGATCTCCTCGTGCGTGAAGAAGCGGCCGGCGCCCCCCTCGCGCTTGCGCTCGGCGAATCCCTGCAGGCGGTCGGGACCGGCGCCGCGGCCGCCGATGACCACGATCGGCTGGAGCGATTGCGACAACGCGACGAGGGTGACGAGCAGTGAGCCGGGGCCCGCGGCGGACGACGAGACGACGACGCTCGTCGGTCGAAAGCCGAGACGCCGCACGCGCAGCGTCGCCGAGTCGGACCCGGGACGCGCGATGCGGAAGGCGCCGTCGTCGCCGGACTCGGCGCGATCGGCCGTGCCGGCGACGCTCACCTCCGCGCCGGCGATCGCGGTTCCGCCCGAGTCTCGCACGACGCCGGCGATCGGCGCGCGCTGGGGGGCTCGCTGCGCGAATGCGACGCCACGCGACGGAAGGGTGGCCGCGATGCCGGCCGCGAGCGCGAACGCCACGCACGGGCGCCTCATTCGACCCTCCGTGCCGCATGTGCCATGAGAAGAAAGCCTTCTCCTCGAGGATGCAGCGGGGAGAGCGCGGGGTCAACGCCGCGCGTGTCAGAGCACCGTCGTGCGTTTTCCGGCGATGAGCGCATCCGCGACGAACACGACGTCGTGACGGCACGCGTCGCGCGCGCATCGGCGCCGAAGCGCCTGGCGCGTTTGCGGGTCGGTTGAGTACGATGCGGAAGCCCGATTCCCTGATCGAGAGGAGCGAAGTGACGTCGTTTCCGGATACGCTCGGCGCGCTCAAGCGCTCGCCGTTCGCCGCACCCCACCGCGCCAAGCGCTCCGTCAAGGACGAGGTGCGCGCGAATCTGCTCGACCGGCTCAAGACCGGCGGCCCTGTCTTCCCCGGTGTCGTCGGCTACGAGGACACGGTTGTCCCGCAGATCGTGAACGCGCTCCTGTCGCGCCACAATTTCATTCTCCTCGGCCTTCGTGGGCAGGCGAAGTCGCGGATCCTCCGTGGCCTGGCAACGCTGCTCGACGACGCGATGCCCGTCGTGGCCGGAAGCGAGATCAACGACAATCCGTTCGCGCCAGTCTCCAAGTACGCGCGAGAGATCGTCCGCCAGCACGGCGACGACACGCCGATTGCGTGGGTCGACCGCGACAGCCGGTACGTGGAAAAGCTGGCGACGCCGGACGTCACGATCGCCGATATCATCGGAGACGTCGATCCGATCAAGGCGGCGCGGGGCGGGCACGTGCTCTCGGACGAGCTGACGATCCACTACGGGATGCTGCCTCGCGCGAACCGCGGCATCTTCGCGTTGAACGAGCTCCCCGACCTCGCGGGCAAGATCCAGGTCGGCCTGTTCAACATCATGCAGGAGGGCGACGTCCAGATCAAAGGCTATCCGATCCGCCTCGAGCTCGACGTGCTGCTCTGCTTCACGGCGAATCCCGAGGACTACACGGCGCGCGGCAAGATCATCACGCCGCTCAAGGACCGCATCGGCTCGGAGATCATCACGCATTATCCGGAGACGGTCGAGCTCGGCGTCGAGATCACGCAGCACGAGGCGTGGACGAACCGCGGCGATCTTCCGGTGCGCGTTCCGGACTTCA
>JBDUCS010000056.1:0-14958 GCA_040003335.1 Gemmatimonadaceae bacterium
GCAGCGTGGTCGTGATCCATCCGGCGCGACGCACCCTCGTCCATTCGCCGGCGGACGATTCGCGCACGAGACCCATTCCATCGTTCAAACGCGCGACCGCCTTTCCGTCGGACTTCGCCTCGGTGCGCAGCATCGCGCCGGACGGGGCCTTGATCGAGAGCGCGAAGGTGTCGCGCTTGCCGCCGAGCGCGCTCGCGTGCACGTAGCCGGCGAGCGTCACCTGCGTGAGCGCGCCGCGCACGGCGCCCACGTTGAGCTCGGCGCCGGGACGGATCACCGCGATCGCTGCGCCCCCTGGCGTGACGAAGAACTCGGCTTCGGCGCGCACGATCGCCTGCGCGTCACCGCGCACGGGCCACACCGCGAGCGGAAGTGCGAGCAGGAGAAAGACGAAGCGCATCGCTGGAAGGGGGGAGTGGCGGCGCGTACATTGTGTGCTGCGCCGGAAGCGCCTGAGTATACAACAGTTCGCGACGCTTCGCACCCGAATCGATGAGCACGAATTGCCCAAGCGCCCTGTGGTGTTGGTGGTTTTGGACGGTTGGGGATATCGGGCCGAACGCGAGGGAAACGCGATCGCGCTCGCAAACACGCCGACATGGGATGCGCTCGTGCAGCGCGCGCCGCGTACGCTCCTCGATGCGTCCGGTCTCGCCGTCGGATTGCCAGTTGGCCAGATGGGCAACAGCGAGGTCGGCCATTTGAATCTCGGCGCGGGGCGCGTCGTGCCGCAGGACCTCGTGCGGATCTCGCTGTCGATCCGGGACGGCTCGTTCTTCCACAATCCGGTGTTCGTGCAGCTCTGCCGCGATGTGCGCGCGCGCGGCGCGACGCTGCATCTCGCGGGACTCATCGGCAACGGCGGCGTGCACGCGGTCGACACGCATCTCTTCGCCCTGATCGATCTCGCCGAGCGTGAAGGGCTGACGAAGGTAGCGATACACGGCATGCTCGACGGCCGGGACACGCTGCCGACGACGGGACTGGGCTTCGTGCGCGAGCTGTTGGTGCACGCGCGCGGCCGCGCCGAGATCGCCTCGTTAGGCGGACGCTATTTCGGCATGGATCGCGACAAGCGGTGGCCGCGCACGGAGCTGTGGTACCGCGCGGCCGTGGACGGGGTAGGACCGGCCGCGACCGACGCGTTGGCGACCGTCCAAGCATCGTACGACGCGGGCGTGACAGACGAGTTCATGCTGCCGAAGACGATGCATCGCGACGGACGGCCGGTGGCACCGATGCGTGACGGCGACGGGCTGATTTTTTTCAACTATCGCGCGGACCGGATGCGGCAACCGGTACGCACGGTGATCGATCCGACGTTCGACGGCTTCGACGTACGGCGTCGGCCGTCGGTCGAGGTCGCGACGATGACGATGTACGCTGAGGCGTTTACGGTACCAGCCGCGTTTCCGCCATTCGTGCTGTCGCGCATCGTCGCTGAGGTGGTGAGCGAGCGCGGCATGACGATGTTCAGGACGGCGGAGACAGAGAAGTACGCGCACGTGACGTACTTTTTCAACGGCGGGTTCGAGACGCCGTATCCGGGAGAGGAACGGCATTTGGTGCCGAGCCAAAAGGTGGCGACGTACGACCTCGCGCCGGAGATGAGCGCGTTCCCGCTGACCGACGTGCTGTGCGCGACGATCGAAGGTCGCGAGCACGATTTCATTTTGTGCAACTATGCGAATGGCGACATGGTGGGACACAGCGGGGTGCTCTCCGCCGCGGTGAGCGCGTGCGAGACGGTGGACGCGTGTCTGGCGCGCGTGTTGGCGAGCGCCGAACGCGCGGGCGCGCGCGTGCTGGTGACGGCGGACCACGGCAACTGCGAGATGATGATCGACCCGGCGTCGGGCGGGCCACATACGGCGCACACGACGAACCCGGTGCCGATCGTGATTGTGGATCCCGACGGAGACCGGCCGTTGCGCGGCGGGGGCGCGCTGCAGGATGTTGGACCGACGGTGTTGGCGATGCTCGGCGTGGACCAACCCGCGGAAATGACCGGAATCGACCTCAGAACTCTCAAGCCGTGAGTGGAGTGCATGACGTGAAACGTGTTTCGTTCTTTTCTAGTGCCTCGTTCGTCGTCGCCCTACTCGCCGGCGGAGGCGCCGCGGGGTCGCCCGTCGCGGCGCAGCTCGTCGGCTATTCGCCGGCGGCGAGTCCGTATCGCGACCTGCCGTACAAGCAGGAGCTGTCGGCTTTCGCCGGCTACATGTGGGGCGGAACCGGGCGCATCGGGGTCGCGCCGGGCAACGCGCCGCTCGTCGGTTTGCGCTACGAGCTGCGCATCGGCGGGCCGGCGACGCTCATCTTGAAATACACGTATGCGCCCACGGACCGCCGCGTGCTCGATCCCACCGAGCCGCCGGCGACGCGAGACCGCGGGACGCAGAGCGCGCCGACGACTTTCGTGGACGTCGGCATCGGGGTGCATTTGACGGGGCAGCGGACGTGGCACCATCTCACGCCCGTGGTCGCGTTGGGCGCCGGCGTGGCGACCGACAGGGGCAAGCAAGCGGACAAGGGCGGATTCACAGTGGGCACTCCCTTTGCGTTCAACGTCGGCGGCGGGATTCGATACGCACCGGGCGGCTCGTACGCGCTGCGCGTCGACATCACGGACAACGTGTACAAGATCAACTATCCTGCCTCGTACAAAAGCCCACCGGGCGGCGGCGCGGCGATTCTACCGCTGGAGGCCGGGACCGGGCAGTGGTTGAACCACAAGCTGCTGACGGTCGGCGTCTCGAGATTGTTTGGCCGCTGAGCGGCCAGGAGGACGACGTGGCGAGCGATGACATCTTCGATCTCGAAAACCTGGATGACACAGAGCTGGCGAGGCTGGTGCGCGAGGAGCTGGGCGAGCACGCGGCGATCGACTCCGACAGCATCATCGTGCGGGTGACGAACGGTAAGGTGACGCTGACGGGTCGCGTGGGCACCGAGGAGGAGCGGCTCGTCGCCGATCACATCTTGTCGGATGTGATCGGCTTGCAGGAGTACGCCAACGACCTGTTCGTCGATCCGATCGTAAGGGCTGAGCAGCCGGAGGCGGCGGACGAGGCCGAGGCGAGGCTCGCCGACGACGACTCCGGGGCGCTCGGCGACACCGCCGACGATCAGGATCCGGAAGCGGCCCACCTCGGAGAAGATCTGGACGCCCGGCTCTACGGCACGCGCGATGTGCAGCAGGCGATCGAGGAGGGCACGCCGTGGGTGCCGCCGGACCGTCCGACCGCCGAAGGCGGTGATCGGTGATCGCTGTTCGGTGTTCGAGCAGCTGACGACACTTGCCAACTGCCTCGCTGACGCGCCGCGTGACGTTTGCGGCGGCGCATCGCTATCGCCGCGACGACTGGAGCGAGGAGAAAAATCGCGCGGTGTTCGGGGCGTCGGCGAACCCGAATTTTCACGGCCACACCTACGCGTGCGATGTGACGGTGGCCGGTGACGTGGACCCGGACACCGGGATGATCGTGGACCTTGGCCGACTCGACGTGGCGCTGGCGACTGAAGTGCGCGGGCGGTTCGACCAACGCAACATCAATCTCGAGGTGGCCGCGTTCGCCGACGGAAAGCTGATCCCGACCGGCGAGAATCTCGCGCGCTACATCTTCGAGCGCATGCAGCACGCGCTGGGCGACGCAACGCGAGTCACCCGTGTCGTCGTGCGCGAGGACGACACACTGTGGGCGGAGTATATAGCCTGACGCTATCGCTCGGCACGCCGCACGTGCCGAGTGCCGGTCCTAGTGCCAGGCGCGTCCGCCGATGCATCTTGGGGCATGAGCGTCCCGTTGGATTCGGTGGAAGAAGTGCCCGTCTGGCTCGAGGTCAACGGCGCGCCGGCGGTGACATGGATGTGTACGCCCGACCAGCTCGACCACCTCGTTGTCGGGTGGCTGCACGGCGAGGGCTACATCGAGCGCGCGGCCGACCTCGAGCGAATGCGGCCGTGCACGAAAGAGCTGGGTTTCTGGGTCGACGTGCCCGCCGACAAGTACCAAACGGTCGAAGGCGCGGAGCGGCGACGCGTGCTCGCGTCTGGGTGCGGCGCGGTGACGACGATTCTGGGCTCGCTGAGCGCGGTGTCGCGGCGGCGCGCCCCGGTGCCCGATGTCGACACGGCGCAGATGCGACTCCTGTTCAAGGAGCTGTTCGCGCGGGGCGCGCGCTACAAGGAGACCGGGGGTGTGCACGCCGCGGCGCTCACCGATGGCTCGTCGCTGCTCTATCACGCCGAGGACATCGGGCGGCACAACGCGGTGGACAAGGTGATCGGTGCGTGCCTTCTCGACGGACGCGAGCCGTACGACCTGATCCTGCTGGTGACGGGACGCATCTCGGGCGAGCTGGCGTTCAAAGCGGCGCGGGCGCAAATCGCGATCGTCGCCACACCGTCGGTGCCGTCCTCGATCGCGGTGGAAATCGCGCGCGCGGCGGGAATGGCTCTGATTGGGCGAGCGGTGAGCGGACAGCCGCAGCTCCATCGCCCGTGACCGGGGCGAGCGCGCCGCCGTGCACGGGCGTGATCCTGGCCGGCGGCCAGGCGTCGCGCTACGGCGGCGCGCCGAAGGGCCTCGAGCGCGTAGGCGGACGGCGAGTGATCGACCGCGTGGCGGAGTCGCTCGCCGCGGCGACGGACGATCTCCTGTTGATTGCGAATCACAACGGCGCCGCGGCCTGGCTGCCGGGCGTCCGCGTCGCGGGCGATGTGCGCGCGGGGTCCGGGAGCTTAGGCGGCATCCACGCGGCGCTCGTGCACGCGGCGGGACCGGTGCTCGTCGTCGCCTGGGACATGCCGTTCGTACCGGCGGCGCTGCTGCGCGCGTTGCGAGCGTTGGGCGCCGGCGCCGACGTCGCGGTGGCGGAGAGCGATTCGTCGCGCCGTGGCGTCGAGCCGCTGTGCGCGTACTATGGTCCGGCGTGCATCGCGCCGATCGAGCAACGGATGGCGGCCGACGACCTGCGCGTGATCGGCTTCTTTGACGACGTGCGCGTGTCGCGGCTCGGTGTGGACGACGTGCGGCGGTTCGGCGACCCGGCGCGCATCTTTCTCAACGTGAACACGCCGGACGACCTCGAGCTCGCGGAGCGACATGCCTCGACCACCGATGGTGGCCGTGATCGGCAAGAAGCATAGCGGCAAGACGACGCTCGCCGTGCGGCTCTCAGCCGCACTCGGGCGGCGCGGGCACCGCGTGATGGCGATCAAGCACGGGTCGCACACGTTCAACATCGATCCGAGCACGACCGACACGTATCGCCACTACCACGAGGGTGAGGTGATCAAAGTCGCGATGGCCGCGCCGGACAAGTTCGCCCTCGTCGAGCGGTGGAGCGAAGAGATGTCACCGGAGGCGATCGCCGAGCGGTACATGGGCGACGCGAGCATCGTCGTGTGCGAGGGGTTCAAGCGCTCGGCGCTGCCGAAGATCGAGGTGTTCCGGACCGCGGTGCACCCCACGCCGCTGTACGCCGCCGGGGACGCGGACGCGGCGCGGTACGTGGCGATCGTCACCGACGCGCCCGACTTCAGCGCCGTGTGTCCCGTCGTCTCGTACGCCGATGCCGATTGGCTGGAGCGCCTCGTCGCGATCGTCGAGCGCGAGGTGATCGCGTGACCGGCACTTCGCTGCGTAGCGCGTACTGCGTCGCTGCTCTTTCCGTTGTCGCCGGGTGCGCGACGGTCGGCGGGCGCGGCGGCGGATCGCCGCGCGCGTCGCTGCGGGCGTCGATCGACTCGATGGTGGGCACGGCGGCGTTCCGCAACGCGCACTGGGGTATTCTCATCGTCGACGTGGAGCGCGGCGACACGCTGTATTCCCGCAACGCCGGTAAGCTGTTCATGCCGGCGTCGAACATGAAGCTGGTCACGGCCGCGGCCGCGCTGGCGCAGCTCGGCGCCGACTATCGATTCCGAACGGTCTTCTCGATCGGCGGTGAGCTGCGCGACGGGACGCTCACCGGCTTGATCGCGGTCGACGGCCGCGGCGACCCGACGATGAGCGCAGCGGCGCACGGCGGCGACGCGCTGGCGCCGTTCCGCGACATCGCCGATTCGCTCACGGCGCGCGGCGTGAAGCACTTCGTCGGTGAGATCCGCGCGGGCCATCAGTTTCGGGACCCGGCGTATGGGTTCGGCTGGTCGTGGGATGATCTCGCCGACGACTACTCGGCCGGTGTGGCGGAGTTGATGTTCAACGAAGGGTCGTTTCGCCTGATCATCGGGCTCGACTCGGCCGGACACATCGAGACGACCGTGACGCCGAACGTCGGCTATCCATCGCTCGCCGGCGGGATCAGTGCGCTCGATGCGCGCGACTCGGCGCGCGTCGAGCACGTGCACGTGGCACCGCTCGCGCTCACGGGTCCGATGCAGTACGAGGGGGCGATGATGCGCGGACGGCGCGACACGCTCGACGTCGCGTTCCCCGACCAACGCAGGGCGTATCTTGCCGCGCTGGAGATGGCGCTCCGTGCGAGGGGCATCAGCGTCGTGCCGCGGGAGTCGCGCGCGACGTATCCGTTGCACGAGATCTTTACCTACCAGTCGGGCGCGCTCGCCGAGCTGCTTCCGCTGATGCAGAAGCCGTCGCAGAACCAGATCGCCGAGATGTTCTTGCGGACGATCGCGCTCGAGCGCACGGGTGTGGGCGCGGCGGACAGCGGTGCGGCGGTGATTGCCCGACAACTCGTGCAGTGGGGCGCGTCGCCCGACGGCTACGTGCTGCGCGACGGGAGCGGCCTATCGCGGTACGACTACCTCTCGCCCGAGACGATCGCGCGCGTGCTGACGGCAATGCGCCGGCATCCGGCGTTTCCGGCATATTACGCAGCGCTGCCGATCGCCGGCGTCGATGGCACGATCCGGAATCGCATGAAGGGAACTCCGGCGCAGGGGAACGTGCACGCGAAGACCGGATTCGTGGCACAGGCGCGCTCGCTGTCGGGCTACGTGACGACGGCGGACGGCCGGATGCTCCTCTTCGTCGCGCTCTGCAACAACTGGACGGCCCCGGTTCGCGACGTCGAGCGCGTGCAGGACGCGCTGGCGATTCGCCTCGCCACGTTCAGCGAGCGCAGGCGCTAGGTGTTGAGCGTGCGCGAGGCGAGCGACGCGATTCTCGACGGGCTCGCTCCGCTCGCGCTCGAGCGCGTGGCGTTGCGCGACGCGTTAGGCCGGGTGCTCGCCACGCCGATCGTCGCGCCGCTCACGCTGCCGGCGTGGGACAACTCGGCGATGGACGGCTACGCGGTGCGGGCGATCGACATCGAGCACGCGCGAGCCGAATCGCCGGTGACGCTCCGCGTGATCGACAGCGTTGCCGCCGGGGCGTTCGCCGCGCGCGCGGTGAGCGCGGGAACGGCGATCCGCATCATGACGGGGGCGCCGCTGCCGGAGGGGGCGGACACCGTCGTGCGCGTCGAGGACAGCGACGGCGGGCTCGCGGTGGTCGCCATCCGCAACGGGCGCGACGCGCGCAAGAACGTGCGGCCGCGCGGCGAGGATGTGCGGGAGGGCGACGTCGTGCTCGCGCGCGGCCAGCCGATCGGCGCCGCGCAGATCGGCGTGCTGTCGTCGCTCGGGGCCGCGACCATCGACGTCTTCCGGCGCCCGCGCGTTGCCTTTCTCGGTTCGGGCGACGAGCTGGTAGACATCGATCGGTTCGACGAGGTGATGGCCGGGCGTAAGATCGTCAGCTCGAACAGCTATACGCTGCACGCGATGATCCGCGCGGCAGGCGGCGAGCCGGTGGACCTGGGCGTGGCGATGGACGATCCGGCCGACTTGCGCGAACGGCTGGAGCGGTCGGCGGGGTGCGACTTGCTCATCACGAGCGCCGGCATCTCGGTCGGCGAGTTCGACTACGTGCGCGACGTCCTTCGCTCCCTCGGCACGGAGATGAAGTTTTGGCGAGTGCGCATGCGGCCCGGCGCGCCCCTGGGATTCGGCGTGCTGAACGGCATGCCGTGGATCGGACTCCCCGGCAATCCCGTATCGACAATGGTCACCTTCGAGCTGTTTGTGCGGCCGGTGATCCGCCGCATGCTTGGCCACGAGCGGCTGTTCCGGCGCACGGTACGCGTGGTGCTGGAGGAGCCGGTGACGATCGGCGCCACGCTGATGCACTTCTTTCGCGCGATCGTGACGCCACGCGCGGATGGCATGCTCGCCGCACGCCTCACGGGCGGGCAGGGTTCCGGCATCCTGACGTCGATGTCGCTGGCGAACGCGCTCCTCGTGGTGCCGGAAGACAAGCCGCGCTCGGAGGCCGGCGAGACGATGCTCGCGATCCTCCTCGGCGACGAGGCGCAGCTCACGACGCGGCTCGAGCTGTGACGGCGGCCCGCGAGCGACCCGCTGCGCTCGCCGCGGCCCTGGCGCGCCGGTTCGTCACTGCGCTCGACCGCGTGGAAATCGGCGATGCGCAGTTCGACCTGCTCCGCCCACGCAACGCCGAGGACCTGATCAGCGAGGACGACTTCGCGATCGACGAGCGGATGCCGTATTGGGCCGATCTCTGGCCGTCGTCGGTGATCCTCGCCGGGCGGCTGCTCGAGGAGCCGCGCGCCGGCGCGCTGCTCGAGCTCGGCTGCGGGCTCGGCCTCGTGACGATGGCGGCGATGCGCGCCGGGTGGCGCGTGCTCGCGACCGACTACTACGCCGACGCGTTACGCTTCACGCGCGCCAACGCCTGGCGCAATGAGCGGCGCGAGCCGGCCACACGGCTGGTCGATTGGCGCGCCCTACCGCCGGACCTTGGAACGTTCGAGCGCGTCGTCGCATCGGACGTGCTGTACGAGCGGCCCTACGCCGCGCTCATCGCCGCCGTGCTCGCGCGGACGATCGCTCCCGGCGGACAGGCACTGGTCGCAGATCCCGGGCGCGCGGTGACGCCGGAATTTCTCGTTGCGTGCGAGGCGCGCGGGCTCGAGGTGGCGACACGCGAAACGCGACCGTTTCGCGCGGGGAAGATCGCGCAGCGGATTACGATCTTTCAACTGCAACAAGGTGCGAAGTGAAAACGTAAGCGTTCGCTTACCATTCTCCGATCTCGCGCCGAGGCGCACCTACGCCGGCGGGTGAGGACGATTTGATGGGAACTGCCGGATCAAAGCGGATCCACGCCCGTGCGTCGGCCGCGTCGCCTAGACGCCCGACGCGTCGCTCACCGAAATCAGACCAGTTTGAGTGGAAGCCGCCGCAGACGTTTGCCGGTCAGATTGAATACCGCATTCGCCACCGCGGGCGCGATCGGCGGCGTGCCGGGCTCGCCGACGCCGCCGGGCCGCGCGCTGCTCGGCACGATGTACACCTCGATTGCCGGCATCTCCGACAGCCGCATGACGCGATAGTCGTGGAAATTGCTCTGCTTGATGCGACCCTTGTCGAGCGCGATCTCGCCCTTGAGCGCCGCCGTGAGTCCGTAGACGATGCCGCTCTCGACCTGGGCCTCGACGGTGTCGGGGTTGATCACTTGCCCACAGTCGATCGCGCAGACGACGCGATGGACGACGATCTCGCCGCCCTTCACCGATACCTCGGCGACCTGCGCGACGAAGCTTCCGAATCCCTCGACGACCGCAACGCCGCGCGCGCTCCCCTTGGCGAGGGGCCTCGCGTTCGCCTTGTCCGTCGCCAAGTCGAGCACACCGAGATGGCGCGCCTTGCCCGCGAGGAGTGCGCGGCGCAGGGCGATGGGATCCTGCTTGCCGGCGTGCGCGACTTCGTCGATGAACGACTCGAGAACGAACGCGTTCTGCGACAGGCCGACCGACCGCCACCAGCCCACCGGCACCGGCGTGTCGGCGTGATGATATTCGACGCTGCGATTCGGAATGGCGTAGATGAAATCCTCACCGGTCGCCGCGGTGGCGTCGCCGTCGACGAATCCCTTCGGAATCGCCGTCATGCCCGAGAAGCGCGCGATCACCGACGGCGCCACGATGCGGTGCGTCCACGCAACGGGCGTCCCGCTCGCGTCGACCTCGGCGGCTAGCCGGTGGTGCGACGCGGGACGGTAGAAGTCGTGTTGCATGTCATCCTCGCGCGACCACATCACCTTCACCGGAGCGGCGACGGCCTTCGACGTCTCCACCGCGTCGGTCACGAAGTCGATCTCGGCGCGCCGGCCGAAGCCGCCGCCGAGGAAGGTGGAGTGCACCGTGATACTCTCTGGCGGCAGGCCCGTGAGCTTCTGCGCGGTGCTGAACGTCGATGACTGGAACTGCGTCGGCGCCCACACCTCGCAGCGGTCTGCGCGCACGTCGGCCGTACAGTTCATCGGTTCCATGGACGCGTGCGCGAGGAACGGCAGGTGATACTCCGCGCGCACGCTCGTGGCTCCATGCGTCGCGCCGGCGTCGCCGACCTTGTGCACCGGAGTGCCCGGCCGCGCCGCGAGCTCGGCGAACTGCTTCGCGATGTCCGCCGAGCCGACGGCACGGTGCGCGCCCTCGTCCCACTCGATGACGAGCGCGCGCTTTCCCTGAAGCGCGGGCCAGTAGCCGTCGGCGACGACGGCGATGCCGTTGCTCACCTTGACGACGTGGCGCACGCCGTGAATCGCCTTGGCCTTGGTCGCGTCGAACGACTTCACCCGACCGCCGCAGGCGCCGCAGCGCGCGATCGTCGCGACGAGCATGCCCGGCAGCGTCACATCGACACCGAAGCGTGCGCTGCCATCGACCTTGGACGGCGTGTCGACGCGCTTCATTCGCGTGCCGATGAGTCGGTACGTCTTCGGATCCTTGAGCGCCGGCTCGGGTGGTGGCGCGATCGCGGCCGCATCCGCGGCGAGCTCGCCGTACCCGATCGAGCGTCCCGTAGCGTCGTGGTGGACGACGCTCTTCTCGGTGCGCAGCGACGCGACATCGACGCCCCATTTCTGCGCGGCGGCGACGACGAGCATGGCGCGCCCCTGCGCGCCGGCCTTGCGGAGCGGATCGTACGAGGTGCGCACGCTGGAGCTGCCGCCCGTACTCTGCCCGCGACCGCGGCGCTTCTGATGCACGGGACCCGTGGGCGCGAACTCGACGCGCACGCGGTTCCAATCCGCGTCGAGCTCCTCGGCGAGGATCATCGGGAGCGCGGTCATGACGCCCTGCCCCATCTCGGCCTTGTCGACGACGATCGTGACGATGCCGTCGGTGCCGATGGCATACCACCCGTTCGGCTCGAGCGGCGCGGCGGCGGTCGTGGCGCCGAGGGTCCGGCCGAGCCGGTCGACAATCGGAATGGAAAAGGCGACGAGGAGGCCGGCGCCGGCGGTAGTGCCCGTCTTGAGGAAATCGCGGCGCGAGACATCGGCGCGAGAGGGCGTGGTCACGATGTGGCCTCCGCCGCGCGGTGGATTGCCTTGCGAATGCGATTGTAGGTTCCGCACCGACAGATGTTGCCGCTCATCGCTTGATCGATCTGCGCGTCGGTCGGCTTGGGATGCTTCACCAGAAGGGCGGCTGCGCTCATTAGCTGACCAGACTGGCAGTAGCCGCACTGCGGCACTTCTTCAGCGATCCACGCCTGCTGGAGCGCGTGGGACCGGTCGGGCGACAGTCCTTCGATCGTCGTGATCTTCTTGCCCGCGACCGCGGCGACCGGCATGACGCAAGAGCGCGTCGGCTGGCCATCGATGTGCACGGTGCACGCGCCGCACTGCGCCATGCCGCAGCCGAACTTGGTACCGGTCATGCCCAGCGAGTCGCGCAGCACCCAGAGGAGCGGAGTGTCTGGGGTGACGTCGACACTTTTCCGTTCGCCGTTCACCGTAATCGAGTACGTGCTCATACCGAGTTCCTCGTCGGACGTGATTGGTGCGCCGGGTGGGCATCTATGTCCAATGATCGCCCACAATACCGAGGAGAGCGGCGCGACGCCATGCGTGCAAATCGCCCGGGAGTCCTTCGTTGCGCAACGCCGTCACGGGATGGACTCGAGTGGATGCGTCGGACCAGCCTACATGCGCCGGTAGTGCGGTCCGGCCGAGCCCTCGCGCGGAGTCCAGCGCGGACCGATCACGTCGGTTGCCTTGCAGTCGATGCAGTTCGCGGGGCTGACGACGAGGCGGTCGCCCTGCCGTTCGTAGACGCCGGCCGGGCACATGTGTTGGTAGAGCGTGGCCACCGCCGGCGGGATGTCGGTGCCCACGATCAGATGCGACGGGATATCGTCTCGCGTTTTGTTGCCCGACTTGTAGTTCGCGTCGAGCTTGCTGAACGTCAGCGTGCCGTCGGGAACGAACGGCGCGTCGGCCATCTCCACGCGCGGTGCGTCGGCGTCTTGGTGCGAATCGATCTTCCCGCCGGGAAAAGCGCCCTTGGTCAACGTCATCAGCGCCGCCTTGATGCCGCCGGTGTACAAATTCGCGTCCTGGAACGCGAGGCGCATGTTGCGGCGCTCGCGCAGGTCGCTCGTGATGTAGCTCGCATCCACGGCGCGGTCGCACGCCGCGAGCGACGCGGCGCCTGTGTCGTTCTTCTTGAGCGCGTCGAAGATCGCGCGCGCGGCGTAGATGCCCGACTGCATCGCATAGTGGATTCCCTTGAGCGACGCGACCTCGACGTAGCCGGCCGCGTCGCCGACGATCACGAGGCCGTCGCCCGAGCGCCGCGTTGGGAGCGCGTGATAGCCGCCCTCGGGAATCGTCTTTGCGCCCCACTCCACCATGTCACCGCCCTCGAGCAGCGGCTTGACAAGCGGGTGGAGCTTGAGGCGCTGAAGCAGCACGTGCACGTCGAGCGACGCCTCGGGATAGTCCATTCCGACGACGAGGCCGATGGCGATGAGCGTCGGCGAGAGGGGATAGATAAAGCTGCCGCCGAACGCATTCGCTGGGAGCGGCCATCCGAGTGTGTGAATGACGGCATCGAGGGGCCGCTTCGTCTCCCAGATCTCCTTCACGCCGAGCGCGAAAATCTGCGGATTGTCACTGCCGATCTTCTGCCAGTCATAGTACGCCTGGGACAGCATCCCGCGCGTCCCTTCGCTGAGCACGGTGACGCGCGCCGTGCTGGCGGTCGGCGGCGCATAGCCGCTACCTGGCGACCCGTCGCGTGCCAACCCCGACGGTGCGGTGCGCACGCCGGTGACACGGTTCTCCTCGACCAACAGCGCGTCGACGGGGAATCCGGTGAAGACGTTGATCCCCAACGACTCGGCCTGCTCGCCCATCCAGCGCACGATCTCGGAGATCGACGCGATGAAATAGCCGTGATTCTTCATCGTCGGAGGCGTCGGAAGCCGCACCGATCGGCCGCCGGTGAGGAAGTAGACACGCTCGCCGGTGACTGGCCCGCGAAACGGGAAATCGCTGTCCGCGAGCTCCGGAAACAGCTCGCGGATGGCCCGTGGGTTCACGATCGCGCCCGACAGATTGTGCTCGCCGAGTCCCTCGGCTTTCTCCAGCACGGCGATCTGTACATCGCCGAGCGTTCCACCTGATTCGTTGTCGCGCTTGACGAGACGCGCCAGCTCGATCGCGCCGGCGAAGCCGGCCGGGCCGCCGCCGACGAAGACGACATCCATGGGAACGGCGTCCGGGTCGGGCGCGCCGCGCACGATGATGCGGTCCAGCGGGAGCGAGGGTTGGTGGCGCGACGGAAGAATCAAGGCGCGATGCTCGGTGATCGGTATTCGGTGACCGGGCTCATCACGAACGCCGGGCGAGGCGCAAGTTACGGGCGGCCTGAAATCGAGACAAGCACGCGGCACGAGGCGTGCGAGTAAATCGTGCGGACTCTCATGGAGAGAACGATGCCCAATGACAAGAAGACCCAGACCGGCGATCTCACGGACGAGGCGCTGCAGCAGGCGCTCGGCCGCGCCGAGGAGCGCCACAAGAAGGCGGACACGCATCTCGTGGACGACATGGCGGCGAACCGCAACGTAAGCGGCTCGTCGACGTTCGAGGAGATCGCCGAAGAAGACGAGCGAAACGCGGACACGAAGAAGAGCTGACCGCGCCCGGGCTCAGTGGTGCGCTTTGGCGGCGCGCACCGCTGCCGTGAGCGCGGGCACGATCTCGAACACGTCGCCGACGATACCGTAATCGGCGATTTTGAATATCGGTGCCTCTTTGTCCTTGTTGATCGCGACGATCACGCGCGATGTCCGCATGCCGGCCAGGTGTTGGATCGCGCCCGAGATGCCGACGGCGACATACAGATCGGGACTGACAAGCCGGCCCGTCTGCCCGATCTGATCGCTGTGCGGACGCCAGCCATCGTCGGTGACGGCGCGCGTGGCGCCGACGGCCGCGTTGCCGAACGCGGCCGCGAGCTCCTCGACGAGCTTGAAGTTTTCGGCCGCCTTGAGCCCGCGGCCGCCGGCGACGATTACCGGTGCCTCGCCCAAATCGAGCTTGGCGGTGTTGCCCTGCAGCATCTCCGTGACGACGACGCGCGACGCCGCGGGATCGGTCGCCGGCTGCGCGCTCTCGACGCGCGCCGTTTTGTCGTGCCGCGCCGGTGCCACCGCACCAGGCCGGAGCGAGACGATGGCCGGAGTCGAGAGCAATGTCTCCGTGAAAATCACCTTGCCTGTATAGCCCGGGTGTCGCGCGCTGATGCCGTCGCCGCTCGCCTCGAACGACGTCACGTCGGAGGCGATCGACAGGCCAAGCTTCGCTGCGACTCGGGGCGCGAGGTCCCGCCCCTGCGCCGACGCACTAAAAAACGCCGCGCGATAGCCGCCACCGGAAATTCGCGCCGCCGCCGTGGCCGATACGCATTCCGCGTCGTAGTTGGCGAGCGCAGCGTGCTCCACAACCGCGACGACGTCGGCGCCATACGCGCCAAGCTGCGCCGCCTTCACGGCGATGCCGGGCGCGCCGAGTACGAGCGCGTGGACCTCGCCGCCGCCGGTCGCATCGGCCAGCGCGCGCGGCGCGCACCGCTTCGAAGCCGACCTTGCGCAGCTCTCCGCCACGCGTCTCAACGAATGCGAAC
>JBDUCS010000057.1:0-14887 GCA_040003335.1 Gemmatimonadaceae bacterium
ACGGCACCGATCGCCAGTGCGCCGGTCGGCTCGACCTTCAGGTTGGCGAGCGAGAAGGCGAGCCGTAGCCCCTCGGCGATCGCATCTTCCGGCACCTCGACGATGCCGTCGAGCCCGTCCTGAAGGATCGTCCAGTTGTGCGCGCCGACGCTCAGCGTGCGCGCGCCGTCGGCGATGGTCTGCGGCTCGCGCTCGTTGCGCACGATGCGCCCCTCGCGCAACGAGCGCGCCGCATCGTTCGCCATCGCCGGTTCCGCGCCGACGACCTTTGTCGCCGAGCGGGCGCGGCGCAGCCCGAGAATCAATCCCGATGTCAGGCCCCCGCCGCCGATCGGCGCGACGACGACATCGGCGCCGAGCACGGCGAGCTCCGTGCCTAACGAGGCGTTGCCGTCGATCACGAACGGATCGTCGTACGCGCTGGCGACGTAGGCGTCGGGGTGCGCCGCCGCGAGCTCTGCCACGCGGTCGGCGCGCGCGACCTTGCTCGTGTCAACGAGGTCCACCGTCGCGCCGTAGCCGCGCACCGCCTCGACCTTCACGCCCGCCGAGTTGTGCGGCATGACGACCGTGCACGCCTTGCCGAAGATCTTGCACGCGAGTGCGATCCCCTGCCCGAAGTTTCCCGACGACGCCGAGATGACCATCGGCTGCACGATGTTCTGCGCGACGCTATACCCCGCGCGGAACTTGAAGCTTCCGGTTCGCTGGAACGTTTCGGTGGCGATGATCAGGCGGACGCCGAGCCGCTCTTCCAAGCGAGGCGCATAGAGGATCGTAGTCGGGAGCGGAGTGATATTCACCTTAGTCGTTGCTCGGTAGAGCGATCAGAGGAGCGAGAACAGCAGGGCGGCGGCGGCGCCGGTCATCAGGATGGCGGCGAGTCCGCCAAAGATATTCAGGAACTTTCCGTTCTTGTGCGCGCCCATCACCTTCTCGTTGTTGCAGACGAACAGGATGATGATGATGAGCGGCGGCGCGAGGAGGCCGTTCACGACCGCCGCCCAGAAGAGCATCTTGATCGCATTGAAGTGCGTCAGCGCGAGACCGGTGCCGATCAGCATCGCGGCCGCCATCACCTGATAAAAGTGCGGCGCGGCGCGCGGCTTCTCGTCCATGCCACGCCGCCACGCTGCGGCTTCGGCGATGGCGTACGCCGCCGAACCCGCCAGCACCGGCACGCCCAACAGTCCGGTGCCGACGATGCCGAGCGTGAACAACAGCGACGCGATCGGGCCGGCGATCGGCTTCAGCGCCTGCGCGGCCTGCTCCGCGGTCTGCACATCCGTCTGCCCCGATGCGTGGAGCGTCGCGCCCGCGGTGAGGATGATGAAGTACATGATGATGTTCGAGAACGCCATCCCGCTGAAGACGTCGATCTTCACGCCCCGCAGCTCGCGCTCGAGCGCGCGCTGCGGGCGATCGCCGAGCTCCTTCTTTAACTGCTCCTCCGCCTCGACTTCGCTCGCCGCCTGCCAGAAAAAGAGATACGGCGAGATGGTCGTGCCGAGGATCGCGACGAAAGTGATGAGATAGTCGCGCGTCCATTCGATGTGCGGCACGAACGTGGAGCGCAACACGTCACCCCAATTGGGATGCGCGAGCACGGCCGAGGCAACGTAGGCGAACAACACGAGCGTGAGCCACTTGAAGATCTTCGTGATCACCTTGTACGACGCGAAGATCAGGAGCGCGAGGAGCAGCACGGCATACAGCGGCACGAAGACAACGCGCGGCACACCCGTGAGCATCGCCGTCGCCGCCGCCATGCCGCCGAGGTCGGCCGCGATGTTGATGGTGTTCGCGACGAGCAGGAGCGCGCAGGACGTCCAGAGGATCCACGGCGCGTAGTGCCGGCGCAGCACGCTCGCCAGGCCGCGTTCCGTCACGAGCCCGACGCGCGCGCACATGAGCTGCACGGCCGACATCAGCGGCATCGAGATCAGCGCGCTCCACAGAAACCCGAAGCCGAACGCCGCGCCGGCTTGCGAGTAGGTGGCGATGCCGGACGGGTCGTCGTCGGCCGCGCCGGTGATGAGTCCGGGGCCGAGGTCGCGCATCGCGCTCTTGAGGCGCTCGGCCGGTGTGAGCTTGTACTCGCGCTCCGGACGCGCGTCGTTGCGCCGATCGTCGTCGGGAACTCGAATCGCCATTACTCCTTACCAAGCCTGGGTTCCCGTTCACCGCATCGAGGCGGCGCTCGAATGCAATGTATAGACCAAGTCCCCTCATTCGGCACCTGACACCGCCGCGCCGCGCATGTATCGTCCATGAATGCGCCGTCTCGCTCTGCTCGCCGTCGTGCTCGTCGCCTCACCCGCCATCTCGCGTGCGCAAGACCGGGTGCCGGTGGTGCCGCCCGTCGACTCCGGCACGCGCGTGCGCGTGTGGACCAACCTCGACATCGTCTCCGGCTTCATCGCCACGCGCGGCACGGTGCTCTCGCGCGGCCGCGACACGCTCGTCGTCGCCGAGGACTACAACGACACGCTCCCGCGCCGCATCGCGCTCGGCGCGATCACGCGGCTCGATGTGAGCCGCGGCACGATCCCGCGCCGGCAGGGGATCATCAGCGGCGCGCGTGTGGGCGCGCTCGCCGGCATCGCCGCCTCGCCGCTCCTCGCGCTGCGCGACCGCCACACGGGCGACGGCGCCGGCACGCTCGCCGGTAATTTTCTCAAGTCCGCGCTCATCACCGGCGCCGAGGGCATGCTCATCGGCGCCTTCCTTGGGACGGCGCTACGCCACACCAAGTGGGAGCGGATCTACGAGCGGATCGACTTTTCGCTGCTCCCGGCTGGCGATGCTCGCGTTGCGGTTCGGGTCACGCGTTGACCAACCCGTCAGACGTGAAGACGTAGGTTCCGTCGGGATCGCGACCACCTACGCACCCGGAAAAACGTAAGAGGTGAAGACGGCCAGTCTGATCAACGAAGGCGCGCGTCGGGACGTAGTCTTTCGCCACCCGGATCCCAGGTTGGCTCAACCCGATTCGCTCCGGATAACGCCCCATGTGTTGTTCTCTTTTCTCGCGCGCCGCCTTCGTGCTCGCAGCGCTCCTCGCGCTTGCCGCGCGGCCAGCGCGCGCGCAAGTCGGCTCGACGACCGACATCATCAGCGGCAGGATCACCGCTCCCGACGGCTCGCCCCTCGCGGGCGCGACGGTGACCGCGAAATCGGTCGAGACGTCGATCAACCGCACGAAGCAGTCGGGGAGCGACGGTAAGTACACGATCGTCTTTCCGGACGGCGGCGGCTCGTACCAGCTCACGATCCGCCACATCGGCATGGCGGCGCGGACGCTCAACGTGTCGCGGCAGGGTGACGAGGATCAGATCCGCGTCAACGTGACGATGACGCAGAACCCGCAGCGACTGCAGGACGTGGTGGTGCGCGCGCCGCCGCAACGCAACCAGCCCGATCGTCCCACGCCGGGATCCGCCGAGCGCGTGATGACGGCGGACCAGGTCGCGCGGCTCCCGCTCGATGCGAGCGATCTGACCGCGCTCGCGCTCCTCGCGCCCGGCGTGATCGGCGTCGATGGCACGGACTCCACCGCCGCCGCCTTCTCCGTCGCCGGCCAGCGTCCCGACCAGAACAACGTCACGCTCGACGGGCTCACCTTCGGGTCCAGCGCCGTCCCGCAGGACGCGATCCGCAACACGCGCGTCATCACCTCGACGTTCGACGTGGCGCGCGGCCAGTTCAGCGGCGGCCAGATCGCCTCGACGACGCGCGGCGGTACGAACGACCTGCAGGGGAGCGCGACGTATTCGCTCCGCGATCCCTCGCTCGACGTGAGCGGGGAGGGCACCGACGTCTTCTCGCGTGGCTACGAGCAGAACTCGCTCTCGGCGGGATTCGGCGGACCGTTCATCCAGGACAAGTTTTTCGGCTTCGGCGCCATCTCGTTCCGGCGGCGCAGCGACGCGCTGCAATCGCTCATCGTCGCCGACCCGACGACGCTCGAGCGGCTCGGCGCCAGCCCGGATTCCGTCGCCCGCTTTCTCAACGGACTCAACAGCTACGGCCTGACACCGACGCTCCCCGGCATTCCGAACGACCGGCGCACCGACAACCTGCAGCTCTTCTCGCGCCTCGACTATTTCGTCACGGACGAGCATACGCTGATGGTGCGCTTCGACTACCGGCGCAACAGCGTCGACGCAACGCGTATTTCCACCTTCGGCCTTCCCGCCGGCGGCGGTGACCAGAAGAGCGACGGCGGCGGCGCGATGGTGATGCTGACGTCACACCTCGGGAGCTTCGTCAACGAGCTGCGCGCCTACGCGTCGAAGGGCAGCGCGAACTCCCTTCCCTATCAGGAGCTGCCGTCGGGACGCGTGCAGCTGAGCTCGGCACTCGACGACGGCACCATCGGCATCTCGGTGCTGCAGTTCGGCGGCAACTCCGGGCTGCCGACGAGCACGCTCAACAACGGCGTCGAGGCGAGCGAGGAGCTGTCGTGGCTCAAGAACGGACACCGCCTCAAGCTGGGGATGCTCTTCAACACGGGCGACTTCACGCAGACGTTCACGCCGAACCAGTTCGGCACCTTCACGTACGCGTCGCTCGCCGACTACGTGAACAACGTTCCGTCGCAATTCACGCGAACGCTCGCCTCCACGAAAAAAACGGGCGCCAGCACCAACGGTGCGATCTACCTCGGCGACACGTGGCGCATGTCGAACGCGCTGCAGCTGATCTACGGCGTGCGCATGGAAGGATCGCGCTACGGCGATGCGCCCGCGTTCAACGACAGCGTGCATTCGTATTTCGGCCGGAACACGAACTTCTTCCCGAGCGAGGTGCACGTCTCGCCGCGCGTTGGCTTCTCGTGGACGATCGGCGCACCCGATCAGGGCGCGGGTCAGGGCGGCTTCGGCGGACAGCAAGCGCTCGGCACGCTGCGCGGCGGCATCGGTGAGTTCCGCGGCACGGTGCCGACGTCCCTTTTCTCCGCGGCGCAGAGCGCGACGGGGCTGATCAACGCACAGTCGCAGCTCGTCTGCATCGGACCCGCCGTGCCGACGCCTGACTTTCCGGGCTACGAACAGTCGCTGCTCTCCATCCCCACGGAATGCGCGGACGGGTTCGGGAGCGGCAGTCCGTTCGGCGCGCGCCCTAACGTGACGACGTTCGACCAGGGTTTCGGCGCGCCACGCTCGTGGCGCGGCTCGCTCGGATTGCAGCGCCGCTTCTGGCAGCGCTACGGCTTCTCGATCGATGCCAGCTACGCGCGCGGCGTGAATCAGTACGGCTTCCGCGACCTGAACCTCGACGACGCGCCGAAATTCACGCTCGGTCGCGAGGGCAATCGCCCCGTCTACGTCGACCCGTTGACGATCGTGCCGACCACGGGACAGACGGCGTCGATCTTCTCACGGCTCCGTCCGCAATACGGTCAGGTGCTCGCCGTGAGCTCGGATCTTCAGTCGGAGACGAAGCAGCTGACGCTCGGCATCAACGGCTTCACGATGCGCGGCATCCTATTCCAGGCGTCGTACACGTACTCGCGCTCGCGCGACCAATCGTCGTTCGGCGGCGGGCTCGGCGGGGCCGGCGTCGGCGCGAACACGGGCGCCGATCCGAACGTGCACGAGTGGTCGACGAGCGATCTCGAGCGCCGGCACTCGATGGTCGGGACTCTTTCGTATCCGGTCAACCCGTGGCTCGAGCTCACGACGGTCGCGCGCTTGTCGAGCGGCGCGCCGGTCACGCCGCTCGTGGGGAGCGACATCAACGGCGACGGCCAGCGCAACGACCGCGCATTCATCTTCAATCCGGCGACGACGACGGACACCGCGGTATCGAACGGCATGTCGCGGCTTCTCGCCGGCGCACCGGGTCGCGTGAAAGGCTGCCTAACGCGAGCGTTCGAACAGGTCGCGGGTCGCAACAGCTGCAGTGGTCCGTGGACGCCGTCGCTCGATCTGCAAGCGAACTTTCGGCCGAGCTTCCTTGGACTCGACCGCCGGCTCACGCTGTCGCTGCTGACGGTGAATCTCCTCACGGGCGTCGACCAGCTCGTGCACGGCGCAAACAACCTGTCGGGCTGGGGGCAGTCGTATCGCGCCGATCCGACGCTCCTGTACGTGCGCGGCTTCGATCCGGCCACCAACCGCTACGTCTATCAAGTGAACGAGCGCTTCGGCGTGTCGCACGGTTCGATCAACGCCATTCGCTCGCCATTCCAGGTGAGCTTCCAGGCTCGCTACGCCCTCGGCCGCGACCAGACGCGCGATCGGATCAATGCGATATTCCAGCGCGGCGGACGCGACGGAGCGGGTGGCGGCGTCTCGGGATTCCTCGCCCGCATCGCGCCGAACCCGATCGACTCCATCCTCGCGCGCACCGACACGCTCAAGTTGACGACCGACCAGGTGACGCGATTGACGGCGCTGCGCGACACGCTGAACGCGAAGAACATGGCGATCGCCGATACCGTCCGCGCCGCGATCGAGAAGCTCGGTGCGAACCCCGACATGCAGTCGCTCTTCGCGCAGGCCGCGCCGAAGTTGACCGAGGCGCGGGCGAACATCGAGAGCGCGCTCAAGTCGGCGCAGTCGCTGCTGACGCCGGAGCAATGGGGCAAGCTGCCGCAGAACGTGCGGACACCCGGGCGCGGGGGTGGCGGTCAGGGCGGCGGTCGACGACCGCCGCAGCCGTAAGCATGCACCTCTTCGTGCTCGGCGCGACCGGAAAGACTGGCGGGGCGGTCGTTGATCAGAGTTTGGCCCGTGGGCATCGCGTCACGACATTCGGACGCAACGCGTCGCGGCGTGCGCCCGCGATTTTGCGACATGACATCATTGGCAACCCGATGGATGCGACGGCGCTCGCGGCCGCCCTACCGGGACACGATACCGTGCTCTCGCTACTCGGCACGCGTGGACTGGGTGCGACGTCGGTGCTCGAGGACGGCGCGCGCGCCATGCTTGCCGCGATGCGGCGCGCGGACGTGAAACGGCTGATCATCGTCTCGTCATCGTTGCTGGACCACGACATTGGGCTGCTCTCCCGCGTGGTCGCACGCACCGTTCTGCGTCATCACAGTCGTGATCAGCGCGCGATGGAAGCACTCGTGACCGCAAGCGAAGCGGAGTGGACCATTCTGCGCCCGCCGCGGATGAGCCAAACCGGCCCGCCGGGCCCCTACGCCCTAACGACTGGCAGCGCGCCGACCGGTTCTCGAGGGATGTTGATCAGAACGGACGAGGTCGCTCGTGCGATGCTCGATATCGCCGAGAGTAGACAATACGTGCGAGAGATCGTCTGGCTACGCGGAGCGCTCGCATGACGACATTCGTGATCTTTTTCTTCCTCGCGGTTTATAACGCCGGCTGCATGACTGCGTTGCAACTGCAGCACTATGCGATCTACCCGTTGGTCGGTCGTGAGTCGTTCGCCAACTACATGCGAGCGAACAATCGTGCCGCCGCTGTGCCGACGATCGTGCCCGCAATGCTGCTACTCATCTCGACGATCGTGCTCGCCATCGACCGCCCAGCGTTCATCCACGCAACCGAAATGGCGATCGCGGTCGCGCTAAATTTCCTGGCGCTCGCTTCCACGATTCTGTGGCAGCGTCGGTTGCAGGCGGAGATGGCGGTGAGCGGCTATGACGAGCAGAAGGTCCGCCGGCTGATCGGTACGAACTGGATCAGGACCGTCGCCCATCTCCTCCTCGCACTGCTGGCGACCGGGATCGTCGCGCGCGTGGTGTCATCGGCAGCCATGGGCCCGGTGCATTCGCTGTAAATCGGTGCTTGCGTCGATGGTGTTCGCTCGACGCGGCGGCATGTTGATGGATGGCGCGTTGATGGGTGTCGGTGCCAAGGCGTGCCTACTCCATCGAGGAGGGGCAGTGGCGATTGGCGGCCTCAATGCTGCACGCGAGGGTATGCGTCGCAAGCTTCCTTCCGGGCGAGCGAAGTAGGTGCGAATTTCATAGTCGTGCCGCCGCCGTTTCACATTCTCACGTATCAATTCTCCCCTAACACCAAACACCGAACACCGATGACCGAATGATTGACATCAATGGAACGACTGGATACCTCGCCATCCCCGAGACGGGTTCCGGGCCGGGCTTGCTCGTGATCCAGGAGTATTGGGGACTCGTCGATCACATCAAGCGCGTGGCCGACCGCATGGCGGCAGCGGGATTCGTCGCGCTCGCGCCGGATCTCTATCACGGTGAGGTGGCGAAGAGCCCGGACGCGGCCGGCAAGATGCTCATGGCGCTCAACATCGCGCAGGCCGGCAAGGACATGAGCGCCGCCGCGCGCGCGCTGCTCGATCACGACGCCGTTACGTCGGAGCAAGTCGGCATCATGGGATTCTGCATGGGCGGCCAGCTCGCCCTCTACGCGGCATGCGAGTATCCCGAGGTCATCGCCTGCGCGGTCGATTTCTATGGGATCCATCCCAAAGTCGAGCTCCGCGTCGAGCAACTTGGCGGGCCGGTGCAGTGCCACTTCGCCGAACGCGACAAGAGCACGCCGCGCGACGTCGCCAAGGCGCTCTGCGACCGCATCGCCGCGGCCGGCAAAAGAGCCGACTGCTATTTCTACTCCGCGGATCATGCGTTCTTCAACGATACGCGGCCCGATGTGTTCAACGCCGGCGCGGCCGCACTCGCATTCGAACGGACGACGGCGTTTCTGGGATCGAGCCTCTAGGCTCGAGGGTGTGAGGATCGCGGGCTGATCACACACGTCGGAGTCCGACCCTCAACCTCGATCCTCGATCCCTCACTCCTCTGGAGACCCGCACGATCATGCTCTCGACGACCACGCGCGCCTCACGCCCGAAAGACCGGCTGGTGATCGAGTCCCGAGCGGCGGAGTTAACGACTGGCGACCGGACGGACAAGCAGGCCACGCTGATCGTGACCGGCGTGTTCCTCGCCTGTGCCGTTGGCGCCACCGGTGTTTACCTTCGCGGCCGGAGCATCGTTGCGATCGTCGTCGCGCTCGTCTTCGTCGCCTACGCGGCGAAGAATGTCGGCGACCTGCGCGCCGCGTCGCGGGCCCGGGTGCGCAAGCGTGAGGACGCGGCGACGGTGGCGACGCGGCCGATCGTCGTCATCCGCTGCGAGTCGACGGAGATGGTGAAGTTCGACGGCGGCGACTCGGACTATTCGCTGTACGCCTTCCAAGCGGAGCCGGATCGACTCCTCGTCGTGACCGGAGAGCCGTTCGAGACGGCGACGGGATTTCCGAGCACGGCGTTCGAGATCACCGTCGCCGAGGACGATCAGGAGACGGTGCTCGCGGTGACGGTGATGGGCGAGCCGCTCCGCCCGCTGCGCACTCTCCCCGCGTCGGCGCGCGATGGACTCCGCGACGTCGACGATCAGGAAGTCTTGGACGGCCGGCTCGTCGACGTCGAGCGGCTGCTCGAAGACGGCGAGTAGTCACCGCAGCTCGGGCAGTGTCGCCACCAGCGCCAGGGCTTCACGCGCGACGCGTTTCTCGCCCGCTCGATGTTGGCTGTTCAGTTAGCTTCTCCCTACTCTCGCCATCTCAAGGATCGCGCCCGAGCACCGAACACCGAACACCGAGCACCGGTCACCGCCCAGTGCCCTTCCTGAAATCAGTCTCGCTCAAGCCCGGCGCGGGCGACGGCTACCCGTTCACCGTCCCGGTCGTGCGCGCGCTCGAGACGCTGGCCTTCCCGACCGACGTCACCTTCCTCGTCGGCGAGAACGGATCGGGAAAGTCGACGCTGCTCGAAGCGATTGCCGCCGCGGCCAAGCTCCCCGCTGTCGGCAGCGAGAGCGTCGAACGCGATGCGACCCTCACGCCGGCACGGATGCTCGCCAAGCGACTGCGCCTCACCTGGCGCAGCCGCACCCATCGGGGATTCTTCCTGCGCGCCGAGGATTTCTTCGGATTCACCAAGTACGTCGCGCGCATGCGCGCCGACACGCTACAGGAGATCCGCGATGTCACAGACGAATACCGAGCGCAGGACCGCTCCGACAAGGCGCTCGGCCTGCGTCTCATGCCGCTCACCACGACGCTCGCCGCGATGGAGCAGCGCTACGGCGTCGACCTCGACGCGAGCTCGCACGGCCAGAGCTTCTTGAAGCTCTTCGAGTCGCGCTTCGTTGCCGGGGGTCTGTATCTCCTCGACGAGCCCGAGGCGCCGCTCTCGCCGCAGAGCCAGCTCGCGCTGATCGCCATGATGGCAGGGATGCTCGCCGAGGGCGCGCAGTTCATCATCGCGACACACTCGCCGATCCTCCTCGCCTTCCCCGGCGCGACGATCTACTCGTGCGACCGCGCCCCAATCGAAGCCGTGCCCTACGACGAGCTCGACCACGTGACGCTGACGCGCGAATTTCTGGCGAGCCCCGCGACGTTCATCCGGCACCTGATGCCGGGAGTCTAGACGCTGGGGGATTCGAGCCAGGAACGCTCACCCCTACCCGTACCTTTCGATGTACCCTCGCACCTTCATTTTCCGGCCCGTGTTCGTCGAGCTCATTGCTCGCACGACGCCGATGATCGGACGCTCGGGAGCCCACGGCCGATCGTAGCGGCCCATCACCCAGGCGATGCCGCTCGTCGAGTTCGGGTCGCGCCCGTCGACTGCCCACTTGTTATTCAGGTGCAGCATCCACGCGAACGCGGTGCGAGGGTCGGGACTCCACTCGAGGATCTTCTTCCCCCACAACATCCGCAGATAGTTGTGGATGCGTCCTTCCGCGCGCAGCTGCCCCTGCGCCGCGTTCCACAGCGGGTCATACGTCTCGCCAGCATCGAGCGCGTCGAGCGTGGTCGCGTTGGGTCGCTGGTCGGCGTCGTGCGCGACGAGCGTCGCACGCGCCCAGGGCGGAAGCGAGTCGAATGTGTCGTGCGCCGGGATGTACAGCGCACCGTTGAATCCGAGCTCGCGCCACGTGACGAGCTGATCGAGAAAGGCATCGCCGTTCGCGCTCACGCCCCACCATCCGTCGCGCCTGCCCGTCGGGCGAAATCCGATCTTGCCGATGCTCCATCGCTCCCGCTCGGCGACCGCGGCGAACACATCGTGCGCCGAGAGAAATCCCCAGTGGAGATGGGGCGAGAGGCCGCTGCTCGCGTCGTCGATCGCGTCGTTCCGGCGAGCGGCGTAGCGGTCGTAGCGCTCGTCGATGAATCGTGCCAGCGTCCGCTGCGCGGCGCGCTCGCCGCCGCGCGCCGCCACGGGCGCCACCGAGTGATCGATCGCCAAGCCCGCGAGCTCGCCAGAGAGGATCGAGGTTGACGCGGCCGGCCAGCGTGTGGTGATGTCGTCGAGCGTGCGCGCGAGCCCAGCGCTCGGCGCGACGAGCGCGCGCGCCCTACGCAGTGGATGCGTCTCCGGCACGTGCGCGAGGTGCTCGGACGCCAGTCGCTGGACGTGCCGCCGGAACTGGTGCGCGTACACGTGCGCCTTGCCCGCGGCGCGCATCGGCAGAATCCCATTCCCGTCCACGGCCTCGAGCCGCACGCCGATCGCGCCGAGCTGCGCGGCGGCGGCGTGCGCCATCCGCGGGAGAAAAAACTCCGGATAGTCGTCCGTGACGACGAGGCAGGCGTGACGCGCCAACGACCCGAGCAGCCCTTTCCCCGCTCCGGCCACCGGCTCGACGTACGCGTAATGGCGCACGCCGGCCGTTGCGTAGGCGGCCGCGTTGTCCACCATCGCATCGATCGCGAAGTGGTGGAACCGCGCCGATGCCCATCGGTATCCGGCGCGCAACGCCTCCAGTACAACGAGCGGCTTGCCGAGCGTGCGCGCGCAGTCGATCGCGTGCTGGAGGGCGAAGTTGGAGCGCGTCCGGCGCGCCGTCGTCTGCCAGTACAACACCATGTCGCGGCCCGAAGCGAGCGGCGCCTCGTTCAGCGCGATGATGCGGTCGTGTGGAATGGGCGACATGGGGAGGGAACGATTCCCGACACGCGGCAAGTTCCAAGAGCGTCCACCGGAATCCGAAACCAGGGGTAGAACGTAGGGGCCAGATACTTGGCCCGGCGGACTAGGCTCGCCCCCGCCAAGTACAATGCCCTAGCCCCAAGCCTCTAGCTCCTCCCCCCTGATGACTCGTCATTCGCTCGCAGCCTCCATCGTCGCTCTCCTCGCGGCCGTTCGCCCGTCGCTTGCTCAAACGGGCACCGGTGCCGCCGATGCCGCGATGAGTGGTCCGATGACGACCGATCCGCACATGCTGATGACCCCGCTTCGCTCGGCCGCTCCCGGTGATTCGGCGCGCGCCGCGGCGGTCGTCGCCGAGGCGAGGCGCGCGTTGGCCAAGTACAAGGACGTGAGGGTCGCCGAGGCGGATGGGTTCAGGCAGTTTCTGCCGAACGTGATGCAGCCCGTCTATCACTTCACGAGCTACAAGAACGGATTCCAGGAAGCGTTCCGCTTCGATGCAGCGAAGCCGACATCGCTGCTCTATCGTAAGAACGCCGATGGCAGCTTCACGCTCGAGGGCGCGATGTACACCTATCGGCAGAACGCGCCGCCGGACGATCTCGACAAGCGCATCCCGCTCAGCATCGCGCGCTGGCACGAGCACGTGAACTGGTGCGTGCCGTCCAAAGGCGACGCCGGCCGCTGGACCGAGACGGAGCATGGCAAGCCGCTGTTCGGACCGCAGAGCCCGATCGCCACACGCGAACAATGCCGCGCGGTCAACGGCGACTTCCACGAATTCGTGCTCGGCTGGATGGTTCACGCCAACATCTTCGCCGGCGACGATCCGCGGGAGATTTGGGGTACCGAGCATCACCACGAGCACTAACGCGTAGCCTGCGGCCGTACGCGATGCGAGCTGCGGTTGCCTCCGTCTCGGTGCCGACGCAACTTGCCGCATGTCACGGATCAGGCGCGTCGTCTCCCACCTCACGTTCCAAGTCCTCGTCGCCATCACCGCCGGCGTGATACTCGGGCTCGTCGCGCCGGGCACCGCCAAAGCGATGAAGCCGGTCGGCGACACCTTCGTGAACCTCGTGAAGATGGTGATCGCGCCCGTCATCTTCCTCACGATCGTGCTGGGCATCGCCAACATGGGCGACCTGAAGAAGCTCGGCCGCGTCGGCGGCAAGGCGCTGCTCTACTTCGAGATCGTGACGACGTTCGCGCTGGCCATCGGCATCATCGTCGTCAACGTCATCAAGCCGGGCGCGGGACTCGACACGAGCACGCTCGTGGCCGGCGACGTCACACCGTACGCCGCCGCGGCCAAGTCGATGAGCGCGGTCGACTTTCTCGTCCACATCGTGCCGCAGAGCTTTATCGGCGCGTTCGCGCAGGGCGAAGTGCTGCAGGTGGTTTTTATCGCCGTGCTGTTCGGCGTCGCGATGGCCGGGCTCGGCGAGCTCGCGCAGCCGCTCACGCGCGTGCTCGAGGTGACATCGAAGGTCTTTTTCCGCATCGTGCAGATCGTGATGCGCGTCGCGCCGATCGGTGCGTTCGGCGCGATGGCGTTCACCGTCGGCAACTTCGGGCTCAAGACGCTGCTGCCGCTCGGCAAGCTCATGCTCTCCGTCTACACGACGATGTTCCTGTTCGTCTTCGTCGTGCTCGGGCTGATCGCGCGCGTGTACGGATTCGGGATCTGGAGCTACCTCAAGTTCATCAAGGAAGAGATCGTCATCGTCCTCGGCACATCATCGAGCGAGGCCGCGCTCCCGCGGATGATGGAGAAGATGGAGCGCTTCGGCTGTGCGCGTCCCGTCGTCGGGCTCGTGATTCCCGCCGGCTATTCGTTCAACCTCGACGGGACGTCGATCTACCTCTCGATGGCCGCGATCTTTCTCGCGCAGGTCTACAACGTCCCGCTCACGATCGCGCAGCAGGTGACGATCCTGATGATCTTGATGCTGACGAGCAAAGGCGCCGCCGGCGTGACGGGCTCCGGCTTCATCGTCCTCGCGTCGACGCTCGGTGCGATGCACCTCGTCCCGGTCGGCGGCATCGCCCTTCTGCTCGGCGTCGACCGCTTCATGAGCGAAGCACGGGCGATCGTCAACCTGATCGGCAACGGCGTCGCGACGGTGGTGATCGCGAAATCCGAAGGCGCCTTCGACGAACGTCGGCATCGCGACGCGCTCGCGCATCCCGAAATCCTGGATGTCGCCGCTGCGTGAATCGTCTGGCGTTGGGCGTCGGTCGTCACACGCTGCTCAGGGCCTCTGGCCGGCTCCGATCGGTGTCGTCAGACCTCCTGTCGTCGCGGGCCGCACAGGATCTCGCGCGGGCACATCGCCCCACGTGTCGTTCTTCTGGTTGAAGTCGGGCACGTCGGCGTTCGGCCACAGACGCGCGCCGACGACGGTCGATTTCGTGTCGATCGTCGCCTCGTAGCGGTCGCCCTTCGCCCAGACGGTCACCGGGAGCTTCACGTCCTGCGTCGAGCCATCGGCCAGCTTGAGGCGCATCTCGATCGGGAACGGAATGCTCGTGTGCTTACCGAGCACGACGTGCGTCGCGCCGCCCGCGCTCGTCACCGACTCGATCCCCAAGTCGAGCACGTCCGCACCATACCAGAACGCGCGCCAGTACCACGCCAGATCCTGGCCCGACACATCCTCAACCGTGCGGAACCAGTCGGCCGGCGTCGGATGCTTGTATGCCCACCGCTCCACGTACGTGCGCATCGCCTTGTCCATCGCCGCCTCGCCGATCACGTGGTCGCGCAGCAACAGCATCACGAGCCCGGGCTTGCGGTATGCGACGTTGCCGAGCGCGCGCTGGTCGACGCGGTCCGGCGCGGTCATCAACGGACTGTCAATCTTCGCGTCGTGCACGCCCTGCCACTCTTCCTCGAACGACGGCACGTTGTCCATCCCGCGCGGCCATTCCATCGGGACGGGCCCGTAGCGCCGCTCCTGCGAGAAGACGTTGATGT
>JBDUCS010000058.1:0-14865 GCA_040003335.1 Gemmatimonadaceae bacterium
GCACGCTCTCGGTGAGCAGTTGCCGGCCGAGCCGCCCGCGACCGGCGCCGAGCGCCGTGCGCACCGCGATCTCGCTCTCGCGCGCCGACGACCGCACGAGCAGCAGGTTGGCGACGTTGGCGCACGCGATCAGGAGCACCAGCGCCACGGCGCCGAGCAGCACCAGCAACGGCCGCCGCACATCGCCGACAGTGTCGTCGTGCAGCGAGATCACCTTGACGCTGCCACCGTTCAGGTCGCGATACTGCTCGCCGAGCCGGCGCTGCAGTGCGCGCATGTCGCCCGACGCCGCGGCAAACGAGACCCTTGGCGCCAGACGCGCGAACACGGAATAGCTGTGGCCGCCCCGCGCGCCCGTCTCGAGATCCGCCGGCTTCGGCGCGAAGGGCACCCATAGCTCGCTGGTGAACGGGTAGTGCGTGTCGCGATCGGCGACGCCCACCACCGTCACCGCCTCGCCATTGATCGGGATCGTGCTGCCGACGATGCCACGATCGCCGCCGAAGCGCCGCTGCCACAGGTCGTACGACAGCACGGTGATCTTAAGCGCACCCGGCGCATCGTCGCCCGACACGAAGCCGCGGCCGAGCATGGTCTGCATCCGGAACAGCCGGAAGAAGCTCGCCGTCACCGCGACGCCTCGCAGTCGCTCCGGCCGCTCGGCAGTGAGATTTGCCGTGATGTTCGAGAGGAGCGCCATCTCCTCGAAGGAGTGCGATTGCTCGCGCCAGTCCCGATAGTCGAGCCACGACACCGGCTCATTGTCTCCGCTCTCATAGAGGCGCACGATGCGCTGCGGCTCGTGGAGCGGGAGCGGGCGGAGTAACACACCGTTCACGACGCTGAAGATCGTCGTCGTCGCCCCGATGCCGAGCGCGAGCACGACGGCGGCGACGGTGGTGAAGCCGGGATTGCGCCGCAGCTGCCGCGCCGCGAAGACAACGTCCTGCCGCAGGTCATCCCTCCATTCCGCGTGCCGCATCTCGCGATCCCTCCGTTCGCCGATCGTTCGGCAGGTGGCGTGGACGTCGTCGATATCGCCGAAGCGCCGAACGGCCGCGGCGCGCGCGACGTCGGCGCTCATGCCCCGCGCCATGTACTCGCGCGTCCGCATCTCGACGTGGAAGTCGAGCTCATCCGCCACCTCTCGCTCAACGGATGGCTGCCACACGAGGAGCGACCGGAGATGGCGCGCGACGCGGGCGAGCGCCGGCACGTCAGGAGGGGAGGAGCACGCGTGACACGGCAGCGGTGAAACGCGACCACTGCACGGTCTCGTGCTTGAGCTGCTCGCGGCCGGCGCGCGTCAGCTTGTAGAACTTTGCGCGCCGGCCGAGCTCGGACACGCCCCACTCGGACTGGAGCCAGCCGCGGCGCTCCAGTCGGTAGAGCGCCGGATAGAGAGACCCCTCCTCGATCGCGAGCGCATCACCGGCCGTTTGCTCGATCCAGCGCGCGATCGCGTAGCCGTGCCGCGGCCCCCACGATACGGTCTTGAGCACCAACGCGTCGAGCGTGCCGTGGAGCAGATCGTTGGCCGACTTCGGAGCTTTCATGCGCGGAGCCCGTTGCCTAGAGAGTCTTGGCAATGGTAAGGCTGGATACCCAGAAAATCAAGGTGTCCCGTGCCGACGTGCCAGCTGTCGGATGCGAACCGGCACCTGGCAGCAGCCGGGCTCTACTTCCGTTCGTATGCCGCGCGCATCCACGCTTCGACTTCGGCATCGACGTTCGCGAGCGTCGCCATCGCCACGCGATGCGTGATCCGGTCCTTTTTCGCGCGGCCGCCCGTGTCGATCAGACGACCCGTCGCCGCGCGGTCGCCGAGCGCGAGCCCCAGGTCGATCCGCGTCCGCGTGCTCGGCTTGATCTGCGCGAAGACGTGCATCCGGAACAGCGGAACGATCGTCGCGCACGGGCAGACCTTTACGTCGTCGCCGAGTGAGCGGCCGAGCGCCACCAGCGCGTCGTGGATCGGCCTGAGGGCGCGCTTCGCGCCGTCGTACATCGTGTCCACCATCACTGGCGCGGCGCGGAGGTACGCGTCGGGGTCGCCGTCGTCGAGCCCCTTACCGAACGAGCGGGCGGCGATCCAGGCCGCGTAGTTCGCTCCCAGCTCGTGCTCGCGCTTGAGCCACGCCGTGCGCTCGGCTTCGCCCACCGGTCCCTGCGCGTCGACGAGCGCGACCCACTCGTCGAGTGAGCGACCCGTTTTCTCCTTCATCCGCACGATGATGTTGTGCGCCCATTCGGTGCTCGGATGCACGCCGTAGATCGACGACGCGCGGCTCGTCCGTGGAGACACGAGTCAGCCCGCCCGGTTCCCGTGCGCAGCGATGTCGCGCATCCGCCCGGCGACCTGCTCGCCCGTCAGCTCCTCGATCATCGTCATGATCGTCCACCGATGGCCGAACGGGTCCTGGATGGCGGCGCAGCGGTCACCGTTTGGCGCGTCCGATGGCTCCATCACCGACGTCGCTCCCGCCTCGATTGCCCGCGCGTACGACGCGTCGACGCCCTCAACGTATTGCCCCAGCGTGACCGTCGTTGCGCCCAGCGCCTCCGGCGAGCGAGGCGACCCGAGGCCGTCTGCTGGCTCGTCCGTTGCTTCGTCCGCCACCATGATCATCGAGTGCCCTACCCGCAGATGCGCCTGGATGCAGCTCGGGTGCGTGATCTCGACGCGATAGAGGAGGAGCGCTCCGAACGCACGACGATAGAAATCGATGGCGGCGTCACCGCCGCGCACCATCAGGTGAGGCGTGACGGAGCCGAGGTCTGCGCGAGCGCCCTTGATCGCCACGGCCTGCCTCCGACGCCGGTCGAACGACAGCCATCACTCGACGGTGACGGATTTCGCCAGGTTTCGCGGCTGGTCGACATCCGCGCCGCGCGCCACCGCGATGTAGTAGGCCAGCAACTGTAGCGGCACCGAGGCGAGGATCGGCGTGAACATATCGATCGTCTCGGGGATCCGGAACTCGTAGTCGATCTTCCCCTCGAGCGCGAGCTCATCGCGGCTGGTCAGGCAGATCACCCGCCCGCCGCGCGCTTTTACTTCCTGAATGTTCGACACGACCTTGTCGAACACCGAATCGTGCGGCGCGATGAAGCAGACCGGCATGCTGTCGTCGATCAGCGCGATCGGGCCGTGCTTCATCTCGGCCGCCGGATAGCCCTCGGCGTGGATGTAGCTGATCTCTTTCAGCTTGAGCGCGCCTTCCAGCGCCGCCGGGAAGTTGTAGCCGCGGCCGAGGTAGAGGAAATTCCGCACGGTCTGGAATTCTTTCGCGATCGTCTCGATCTCGCCCGCGCGGTCGAGGATGCTCTGGATCTGCTCCGGCAGCGCCTGCATCGCCGAGAGGATCCGCCGTCCCTCGAGGATCGAGAGGTTGCGCAGCCGCGCGATCTTGAGCGTGAGGAGCGCCAGGGCCATCACCTGGCTCGTGAATGCCTTCGTCGACGCCACCCCGATCTCCGGGCCGGCGTGGATGTAGATGCCGCCGTCGTCCTCGCGCGCGATCGTCGAGCCGACGACGTTGACGATGCCGAGGGCGCGCGCGCCGCGGCGCTGCGCCTCGCGCATCGCCGCCAGCGTGTCCGCCGTCTCGCCCGACTGCGAGATCACAATGCACAACGTGCGCTCGTTGATGATCGGGTTGCGGTAGCGGAACTCCGATGCGTATTCCACTTCAACGGGAATCCGCGCCAGCTCTTCCATCATCAGCTCGCCGATCAGCGCCGAGTGCCAGCTCGTGCCGCACGCGGTGATCACGACGTTGTCGAAGTGCGCCAGCTGCTGGTCGGTCAGGTTGAGACCGCCGAGCTTTGCCGTCCCCTCCTCGAGCAGAAGGTGGCCCCGCATCGTGTTCTCGATCGTCTGCGGCTGCTCGAAGATTTCCTTTAGCATGAAATGCGAGAAGCCGCCTCGCTCGATCATCGCCAGGTCCCAGTCAATCGTGCTCACCTGCTTCGTGAGCGTCGCCGCGTTCAGGTCGATGATGCGGTACCCGTTCCGCGTCAGCACCGCGAGGTCGCCGTCCTCGAGGTACACCACCTGTCGCGTATGCGCGAGAATCGCCGACACGTCGCTGGCAACGAAGTACTCGCCGTCGCCGAGTCCGACTAGGAGCGGGCTGCCCTTCCGCGCCGCGACGATCTTGTCCTTGTCGAGATCCGACACGACCGCGATGCCGTATGTCCCTTCGATCTCGTGCAGCGCGGCGATCACGGCGTCCTCGAGGTTGCCCTCGAACAGCTCCTCGATCAGGTGCGCGATCACCTCCGTGTCGGTCTCCGACCGGAACGTGTGGCCCCGCTCCTGCAGCGCGCGCCGCAGCGCCGATCCGTTCTCCACGATGCCGTTGTGCACCACGGCCAGCGTGCTCTCGCAGTCCACGTGCGGGTGCGCGTTGATGAAATTCGGCGCGCCGTGCGTCGCCCACCGTGTGTGCGCGATCCCCAACGTGCCGTGAATCGGGTCGGCGTTGAGAAGCGACTCCAGCTGGCTGATCTTCCCCGCCGCCTTGCGCGTTTCGACGCCGGCGCCGTTCAGCACGGCGATACCCGCCGAGTCGTAGCCGCGGTACTCGAGTCGCTTCAATCCTTCGAGGAGCAGCGGCGTCGACTCGCGCGGCCCGATGTAGCCTACGATTCCACACATGTGCGGCACTCGGTGTTCAGTGTTCGATATTCGATGGCGCCCGGCAGCCGGTTCTCGGTAGTTCGAACACCCCGAGCACCGCCTGCCGCTCACCGCTATGTCAAGCTGTCGAGTGGCTCCCGACTCTGTCTGACCAAGTCATTCGCCTCGGCCACCGTCGGCGCTTCGGCGATCACGCGCACGATCGGCTCGGTGCCCGATGGACGCACATGCACCCATCGATCCGTCCATGCCAGGCGGAGACCGTCCTGCGTGTCCGCCTCGGCGTCCGCAAATCGCGTCCGCAGTGAAGCGTACACCTGCTCCAACGTCGCACGCGGCCGCGGTAGCTTTTCCTTGACGATCACATACTTCGGGTAGCGCCCCAGCGTATCGGCGAGCGTATCCGCGTCCTCGGCCATCATCTGCAGAATGATCGCGGCAGCCAATGGCGCGTCGCGGCCGAGATGCAGCTCCGGAAGAATGACCCCGCCGTTGCCCTCGCCGCCGATCGGCGCACCCTCACTCCGCATGCGCGTTGCCACGTTCACCTCACCCACGGGTGCCCGGATCACGCGCGAGCCCCCTTCGACGGCGATGTCGTCGAGAATGCGGCTCGTCGACAGGTTTGCGACCACGACGCCGTGGCGGTGACGCAACACCAGCCGCGCCGCCAGCGCCAGCGTCCAGTCCTCTCCGATCGCCAACCCAGCGTTCGAGACGATCGCCAAGCGGTCGACGTCAGGATCCGTCGCGAATCCGACGTCGGCGCCACTCCGTCGCACAAGCTGTTCCAGTTCGCCGAGGTGGTCGGCGGTCGGCTCCGGCTCGCGCGGAAAACGGCCATCCGTCTCGACATGGATCGCCGACACCTTGCAGCCGAGCCGCTCCAACAGCTCCGGCATGATCACCCCGCCGGCGCCCCGCACGCAGTCGAGCGCAACGTGAAAGCGGCGCGCTCGAACGCGATCGACATCGATGAACGGCAGCGACAAAATGCGGTCGATGTGATACGCGACGGCGTCGGCATCGTTCTTCACCATGCCCAGCGCGTCCCACGTTGCGCGGCGCGGGCCGCTCTCGACCACCTCGCGCATCGCCGTGCTCTCGGCGCCGTCGAGAAAGAGGCCGCTCGCACCAATGAACTTGAGCGCGTTCCACTCGATCGGGTTGTGGCTCGCCGTGATCGCCAGGCCCCCGGCCGCGTGATGGTGCTCGACTGCGAGCTGGATCGTCGGCGTGGGCGCGAGCCCAACGTCCAGCACATCGCATCCGACGGACTGCAGCGCCGCCACCGTCGCACGGTGAAACATCGGTCCCGACACGCGTGAGTCGCGGCCGACCACCACCAGGCGCGCGCCCGCGCGGGAGGCCCAGGCGCCGAAGCCGGCGGCGAACTTTCCAACGATTTCAGGCGTGAGCCCGAAGCCGACGCGGCCGCGAACCCCGGACACGCTGATCATCAAACCGTCGTACAACCCGACTCCTGATTCGAGGCTGGCGTAAGCTACGTCGCGGGGGCACCCAGGCAAGACGAATTCAGCGTCCAACGCGTTACGGGGCGCCAACATGGGACATTCCCCCTTCTGAGCACCACGCATCGTCTCGCGCGATCGCATCAGTGGTGGGATAAGCGGCCGACACTAGGGAGTAGGTCGTCGCTCGCCGCCCGTCATTTGCATCGCCGCTGGGGGTTCTCTGTTCGCCATGCCGAAGTGGGCAGCACGCCTGCCGTTTCGCTGGAAACTCTCGTTGATCAGCGCCGGTGCGGCACTCACGACGCTCGTGCTGATGCTCGCGCTCGTCTACGCCCGCGCGCGCGCCGAGCTCACGGCGCTGCACGGTCGCCGCATCGAAGCCATCGCCGCCACTGTCGCCGCCGCGCTCCCGACCGACTCGGTCGATGCGATCGCGTCCGCATCGGACTCGACTCGTCGCGACGCCGCATCGGGAACCTTCGTGCGCAACGTGCTAGCGCGCGTCTGGGCGGCGAATGGCGGCAGCTTCAGCGACCGCCGCGGCGGCATCGGAATCGTCCGCCCGACACGCGACGGCTATCGTTTCGTCGCGCGCTCCGTCGCCGGCTCGTCGAGTCCCGGCGCCGACCGCTGGCGCCCGCCAGCGGCCCTGCTCGACCCCGGAACCGGTACACCGTCGGCCGAGTCCGTCACGGAGATCTCCGGCGGCTCGCGCGTGCTCGTCGCGGCTGTGCCGATGCAGCGCGGCAACGGCGCGGTCGCCGCGCTCGTCGTCGTCTCGCTCGACTCGGCGTCCTTTCTCGGCGACCTAAACGCACCGCTTCTCGCGCTCTCGCTCCTGGCGACGACGATCATGCTCGCGGTCTTTCTCGTGTCGCTCTGGACGACGCGGCGGCTGACGCTCGGCATTGAGGCGGTCGCCGCGCACGCCGACACCGTCGCCCGCGGGCAGCTGCGCGAGAATCTCGCCTACAGCTCCTCCGACGAGATCGGCCGGCTCGCCTCCGCCGTTCGCACCATGACCGCCGGCCTCCGTGATTTGCTCCGCGACGTGGAGAGTGGCGCCAGCGAGGTCGCCGCCACGGCCGAGGAGCTGGCGGCGGGCGCCGAGCAGATGAGCGCGGCGACGCTCGAGGTCTCGGGCGCCGCGCAAACGATCGCCAAGTCGGCGGCGCAACAGACGGCGACGATCCACAACATCGTCGACATCTCGACCTCGGTCGCGCGCCGCGCGCTCGAGGTTGCCGATCACGCCGACCATGCCCGCGCCGCCAGTGACGCCACGAGCGCCTCGGCCGCCCACGCCAATCGCGCCGCGTGTGAAGCGCTCGCCGGAATGACCGCAATCTCCGCCGTCACCCGCGAGGCGGTGCCCGCCGTCGCCGAGCTCGGCGAGAAGTCGCAGCGCATCGGCAAGATAACCGACACCATTGCCGGGATCGCGCGGCAAACGAACCTCCTCGCCCTCAATGCGGCGATCGAAGCGGCGCGGGCCGGCGAGCATGGCCGCGGCTTTGCCGTCGTCGCCGAAGAAGTCCGCAAACTCGCCGGCGAGAGCGCCAAGGCGTTGGACACGATCCGGCGCCTCGCCGTGGAAATTCGCGTCGCGTCCGAGCGCACGGCGGAACGAATCACCGGCGTCACGACCAGCGTCGCCGCCGGCGAGGCGGTGATTCACGGATCGACCGAGGCGTTGCAACAGATCGCCGCGCAGATCGAGGGGAGCCGCGCCGCCGTCGCCCGCATCGTCGACTCGGCCGCGGCGCAACGGCGCGAGGCCGAGGCGCTCGCGCGCCAGATCGAGGCCGTGGCGGAAGTCGCCGAGCAAAATGCCTCGACATCCGAACAGGTGAGCGCCATCGTCGAGCAGCAGACGGCCTCGATGATGCATGTGACGGAGTCGAGCCAGGATCTCGCGCACATAGCCACGCGCCTCAACGGCGCCATGTCCCGCTTCGAGCTCTGACCGACCCACTCTCTCTCCTTCCAATGCGACTCGCCGCCGGCGGCGGGCGCGTCGATCAGTACGAATCGCAACAGCTCGCCGCCGCCGGCCTCACGCTTCTCGCCCGTTGCGCCCCGCTCGTCCGCGCGTTGAGCGGCAGCCGCTCGGCGATCCTCCTCCCGACGAGTCCCGCCTTTGTCGTCGCGCTCGCGGCGAGCGACGGGCGCGGTGCGGTGCTCGTCAATCCGCTCGCCGCGCCGGCGGAGATCGACTACCAGCTCGCCGACGCCGACGTCGGCGCGGTGTTCACCAACAGCGCCCTGGCCGCGAAGCTCCCGCCGAGTGTGACGCGCGTGCTGCTCGACGACGCGCCGACGACCGCGCGCGTACTGTTGCCCGATGGCGCCACGCGCGACGTCGATCTCGGGAGCCATCTCGGGCGGGCGCTCGAGGGCGACCGGGAATGCGATGGACGCGACGAAGAGTGCGCGATCGTCTACACGTCGGCGATGGAAGGCCGCGCGCTCGGCGCCGTTCTGACGCATCGCAACCTGATCGCCAACGCCCTCGCCACCGTCGAGGCCGGCGGAGTCACCGCGGGCGATCACTCGCTCGCCCTCCTGCCGTTCTCGCACCTTTTCGGCCTCACCGTGACTCTCGGCGCACCGCTGTGCGCCGGCGGTCGCGTGACGACGATGGCGCGCTTCAATCCGGCGCGAGTCGTCGAGGTGATCCGCTCCGAGCAGGTCACCCTCCTCACCGGGGTGCCGTCGGTCTTTGCCGCGCTGCTCGCCGTGCTGGAGCGCGATCCGACGGCGCTCAACGCGCCGGCGCTGCGCCTCTGCATCTGCGGTGGCGCTCCGCTCGCCACGGAGTTGCAGGACCGCTGGGCCAACGCCACCGGCGTCGAGTTGCGGCAGGGCTACGGTCTCACCGAAGCGGGGCCAGTCTGCCTCTTCAATCGCGTCGATCACCCGAATCGTCGCGGCGCGATGGGGCTGCCGTTTCCGCGCGTCAACGTGCGAATCATGAGCCCCGACACGGCCGCTGAGGCGCCGGTCGGCTTCCCGGGCGAGATCGAGACCTCGGGACCCAACGTCTTTTCAGGCTACGTGAGCGGCGGGGAGCGCGGGCTCGCGCTTCGCGACGGTTGGCTTCGCACCGGCGACCTCGGCGCCATGGATGCCGACGGCTACGTCTCGTTTCGCGGCGTGCGCAAGCCGATGTTCACGCGCAACGGCTTCAACATCTATCCGCGCGAGATCGAGCGTGTGGTGGCGGAGATGCCCGGCGTCCGCGGCGTGCACGTGCAGGCGGTGCCCGATCCGGCGCGCGAGAACGACATCGCCCTTGAGGTCGAGGGCGATGTTGGCGAGACCGATGTGCGAGCGTGGTGCGAGGCGTGCCTGTCAGCCTACAAGCAGCCGGCCACGATCAGCGTCCGCTCGGCGTGAGCGCGGGCTCGTCCAGCGAAGTGGCGACCTCCTCGCGCTGAATCACGCCGTCGTTCACGAGCGCCACGAAGGTCGGCACGATGTCGGGGTCGAACTGCGTCCCCGTATGCCGTTGCAGCTCGGCGAGCGCGTCGGCCGTCGAGAGACCGCGCCGGTACGGACGTACACTCACCATCGCGTCGAAGGCGTCGGCGACGCTCGTGATTCGCGCTTCGTGCGGGATGTCGTGGCCGCTTAGACGGTCCGGCACGCCATTGCCGTCGAACCGCTCGTGATGCGATCGCACGACGTTGAGCGCGACCGGGGCGTCGCCGAGCAGCGGACGCAAGATGCGCCAGCCCAGCACCGGGTGCGTCATGATGTGCCGGTACTCCTCGGCGGTCAGCCGGCCCTCTTTGTTCAGCACCGCCTCGCGCACGCCGATCTTGCCGATGTCGTGCAGGTGGCCACCGAGCTCGATCTCCTGCACGGTGTCGCTTGCCAGGCCGATGGCACTCGCGGTCGCGGTGGCGTACCGGCTCACGCGCACCGAGTGTCCGCGCGTGTACGGGTCCTTGAGCTCGAGCGCTTCGGCGAGCGACTCGATGCCGGCGAGAAAGAGCGATTCCAGCCGGTCCGCCTGCGCGCGCACGCGACGCTCGAGGTTTTCCTGATAGCCGCGATTCTCAAGAATGAGGCGACGCTTCTCGAGCGCCTGGGCGACGCGCGCACGAACCTCCTCGAGCACGAACGGTTTGGTGAGATAGTCCATGGCGCCCATGCCGAGGCACTCGACGGCGACATCCACCTCGGCGACTCCCGTGATCATGACGACGGCGACATCGGGATAGCGCGTGCGGATGAATCGCAGCAGCTCCGATCCTTTCATGCCGGGCATATTCATGTCCGAGAGCGTGAGCGCCACGGGCTCTTCCTGCAAAATCTCGATCGCCGCGATGCCGTTCGACGCTTCGAAGCAGCGAAAACCGTCCTGCTCCATCAGGCGGACGAGCGCGTGGCGCAGTCGCGGCTCATCATCGACGACGAGGCACGAGAGCCCCTGCCCGGTTGGCACGAGCACCTGTCCGCTGATGCGCTGGGGTGTCACGCCGATTCTCGCTGGCACGCGCGGCGCTCGCTATCTTGCGCGGCATGACCCGCATCTTCCCCGACGATCTCGATTCGCGTCCCGCGACGCGCGCCATCCACGCGGGACAGCGTCCCGAGCCACTCGCCGGCGCGATCATGACGCCCGTCTACTTCACGTCTACCTACGTGCAGGACGGACTTGGGCGCAACAAGGGTTACGAGTACGCGCGTGGCAAGAACCCGACTCGCGAGGCGCTGGAGCGGAACGTCGCCGCGCTCGAAAACGCGACGCACGGATTCGCCTTCGCCAGCGGGACCGCCGCCGTCGACACGATGATGAAGATGTTTCGTTCGGGCGATCACATCATCTGTGGTGAGAACGTGTACGGCGGAACGTTCCGCCTGTTCGATCGGGTGCTTCAGCACCTCGGCCTCTCGTTCAGCTACGTCGACACCAGGGACGCGCAGCGCATTGCCGATGCCTGTACGCCGCGGACGGTCGCGGTCTTGATCGAGACGCCGACCAATCCGCTGATGTGGATCACCGACATCGGCGCGGCGGCCGAGGCAGCACACGCCGCCGGTGCAATCCTCATCGTCGACAACACCTTCGCCACGCCCGTGCACACGCGGCCGCTCGACCTTGGCGCCGACGTCGTCTTTCATTCGACGACCAAGTACTTGAACGGGCACAGCGACATGATCGGCGGCGTCGCGGTCACGAGCGACGACACGATCGCCGAGAAATTGCAATTTCTTCAGAATGCGGGCGGCGCCGTACCGGGCCCGATGGATTCCTGGCTCGCCCTGCGCGGAACGAAGACGCTCTTCGTCCGCATGCGGCAGCATGACATCAATGGCCAGAAGGTCGCCGACCTGTTGGCGGAGCGGCTCGGGCACGAGCAGGTAATCTTCCCCGGCCTCCAGTCGTTCCCCCAGCGCGAGCTCGCCTGCCGCCAGATGACCGGCTTCGGCGGCATGATCTCCGTCGAGCTCGGCACCACGGAGCGCGCCGGGCGTTTCCTCGAGTCCACGCGAATCTTCTCGCTGGCGGAATCGTTAGGTGGAGTCGAGAGCCTCATCAGCCACCCGGCCTCGATGACGCACGCCTCCGTGCCGCCCGATCGTCGCGCCGCGCTCGGCATCACGGAAGGAATGGTGCGCCTGTCGTGCGGGATCGAGGACGTGGACGATCTGCTGGCGGATGTCGAGACAGCGATCCGCAGCGTCGTGTGATCGGGTCAGCGAAAAGCATTCCCGAATGACGCGACACTAACGCCACCGAGTACCGAGCGCCGATCACCGAACACCGAGGTACGCATGCCTGACAGAAAGGTGTTGACCCAAATCTCCCCGTTGAGTTGGGAGCATCCCGCGGACCGCGCCGCGCTCAATACGCTGCGCTCGATTCCCGGATTCGATGAAGTGGTCAAGAAAGTTGCCGGTTTCTTCGGCGAGCGCGGCGTGCGCCACCTCTTCCTCGCCGACGCCGTGCGCATCGGACCACGGCAGCGACCGAAGCTCTGGGGCCTGTACCAGGAAGTGCTGGAAACGATGGATTGGCCCGAGCAGCCGCAGCTCTACGTGACCCAGACGCCGATGGTCAACGCGGGCGCAGTCGGTTTCGACAAGCCGTTCATCATCATGAACTCGGGCACCCTCGGCCTCCTCGACCGTGAGGAGCGGCGCACCATCCTCGGCCATGAGCTCGGCCACATCATGAGCGGGCACGCGACGTACCGCACGCTCGCGCTGATCCTGCTGATGATCGGTCTGCGCAATCTTCCGTTCTTGGCCGGCCTGGCGCTGATGCCGATCGAGCTCGCGCTGTACGAGTGGTTTCGGAAGAGCGAGTTCTCGTGCGACCGCGCTGGCCTCTTGAGCGGCCAGGATCCGGACGCGTCGATGCGCACCTTTCTCAAGCTCGCCGGCGGCGGCGCCAAGTTGGCCGGCCTCGCAACGGGTGAAGAGGACGAGATCTCGCTCGACGAGTTCCTCGTGCAGGCGCGCGAGTACGAGACGGACGAGAACATGGTCGACACCGTGATGAAGGTGCTCAACGTCGCGTTCCGGACGCACCCGTTCAACACCGTGCGCGCCGCCGAGCTGCAGCGGTGGGTGTCGAGCGGCGAGTACGACCGCATCCTGCGCGGCGAGTACCGCCGTCGCGGCGACAACGATCGGCCCCTCACCGAGGACTATCTCGACGCGGCGGGCTATTACGGACCGAAGGCGCGCGAGACCGCTTCGCAGGTCGGCGCCTCGATCGCCGATGCGGCGGCACGCGCGCGCGACGCCTTCAACGGCGCGTTCAAGCCTCGCCAGTAGTCGGTGAAGCTGCTGCTCGTCGGCGGGGGTGGTCGCGAGCACGCCCTCGCCTGGACGTTCCTTCGCGATGATCCGTCGCTCGATCTGATCGCCGCGCCCGGCAATCCGGGGATAGCTGAGCTCGGGCGATGCGTGGGCGCTGACGTCATCGACGTCGGCGCCCACGTCGCTCTCGCGTCACGCGAGGGTGTCGATCTTTGCGTCGTTGGCCCCGAGGCGCCCCTCGCTGCCGGTTTGGTCGACGCGCTGCGGGGCGCCGGCATTCCCGTCTTTGGTCCCACGCGGGCCGCGGCGCGCATCGAGTCGTCGAAGGCCTTCGCCAAGGACGTGATGCGTGACGCCGGCGTGCCCACCGCGCGCGCCGAGCAGCACACGACGGTCGCGGGCGCACTCGCGGCCGTCCGGCGGTTCGGCGCGCCGGTCGTCGTCAAGGCCGCGGGTCTCGCCGCCGGCAAGGGCGTCGTCGTCGCGCAGACGATCGACGACGCCGATCGCGCCGTTCACTCGATGCTCGCCGAGCACTCGTTCGGCGATGCGGGTGCGGAGATTCTCGTAGAGGAGTTCATGGACGGCGAAGAGCTGTCGATCTTCGCGCTCACGGATGGGACGCACGCCATCCCGATGCTCGCCGCGCAGGATCACAAGCGGCTCCTCGACGGCGATCGTGGGCCGAACACCGGTGGGATGGGCGCGTACGCGCCGGTGTCGCTCGCCACCGGCGCGCTCGCGCACGAGGCAACATCGCGCGTCTTCGAGCCCGCCCTCGCACGCCTCCGCGAGCTCGGCGCGCCATTCACCGGGCTCCTATACGCGGGTCTCATGCTGACGCGCGATGGGATTAAGGTCGTCGAGTTCAACGCGCGATTTGGCGATCCGGAAACGGAGGCGATTCTGCCGCTGCTCGAGTCGAGCCTCCTCGACATCGTGCTTGCGATCGCGCGCGGCGACGGCATCGAGGGCACGAGCCTGCGCTGGAACGCGGGCGCGGCCGTCACGACGGTGCTCGCCGCTTCCGGCTATCCCGACGCACCGCGCACAGGCGACGCGATCACGCTCGCGCCCGCGAGTGCGCGCGGCATGCTCTTCCACTCCGGAACGCGCCGCGCGCCCGACGGCACGCTCGTCACCAATGGCGGGCGGGTCATCTGCGCCACGGGCCTCGGCGAAACGTTCGACGAGGCGAGGCGGGCGAGCGTCGCGCTGGCCAGCTCGGTGCACTTCGAGGGAATGCAAGTACGCCGCGACATCGGTTGGCGAGAATCGGCGCGAGATGCCAGAGCTCCCGGAAACTGAGACGATCGCCCGCGACCTCGATCGCGAGCTCACGGGACAACGGATCGTCGCGGTGCGCGTCACGCGCGCCGACGTCCTCCGCGGCTGCGACGCCGGCACGTTCACCGCGCGTCTCACCGGCGCGACGATACTCGGCGCATCGCGCCGCGCGAAGCTCATCGTCATCGCCCTCTCGTCGAGCGACGCGATGGTCGTGCAGCCGCGCTTCACCGGCGCCCTGTTGATCGACCGCGGCGATCTCGACGAGCGCGAGCGCTCGTTCTCCACCCTCCATCTCACGCTCGACGATGGCACGCGTCTCCACTACCGCGACATCCGCCGGCTCGGCACCGTTGAGCTGATGGATCCCGACCGGTGGCGGCGTTATGCCGGCGCGCTCGGCGTCGAACCGCTTGCCGCCGAGTTTACGACGGCGTATCTATCGGGAGTTCTTCGGTCATCCCGGCAAGCGATCAAGACCGTCTTGATGGACCAGCGTCGCGTCGCCGGCATCGGCAACATCTACGCGAACGAGACGCTGTGGCACGCAGGCATCGACCCTTCACGATCCGCCCGCACGCTCGACGAGCAGGAAATCTCCCGATTGCACGACGCGATCATCGACGTTCTCCGCGCTTCGATCGCCGCACGCGGCACGAGCTTTCGCGACTACCGCGA
>JBDUCS010000340.1:0-4357 GCA_040003335.1 Gemmatimonadaceae bacterium
GGCGCGGCTGTCGGCGCCGGCGCCGCGGCCGCGCTCCCCTTGATGCCGCCATGTCGCGAGCAGGCGCCGCGACCCGGCTTGGACATGCTGCCGTCCGTGCAGGCGATTTCGCTCGCCTTCTTCGCGGCAGCCTTCGCCTCCTTGGCCTCCTCCTTCGCCGCCTTGTCGGCGGCCTTGTGGGCGGCCTTGGTCGCTTTCGCGTCGACACCGCCGTGCGATGAACAGGCGCCGCGTCCCGAGACCGCCGAGGGTGTGCCATCTTTGCACACGGTCGCGGTGCCCTGGGCACGGCCCGTGACGGGTGAGGCGAGCATCGCCATGGCGGCCATCGCCGTCACGAGAGCAGTGCGTTTCATGTGTGTCTCCGGCTCGAGGTGGTGTTGACGACCGGTGACTCTCCCATTCACGATGCGTGCCGGTGGCGCGGCTGCCCCGCGGCGGGTCGCTCAGACGACACACGCCGGGGTACTTCGCTCTAGCCACGCCCCGCTTCTCTTGACAATCGAGAGGAGCCGCCCCACCTTCTCTCGACTATCGAGAGGAGAGCTCGGGTGGCCGCCGCCAATCGTGATGTGGTGCAGGGGACGCTGGACATGCTCGTGCTCAAGGCGCTGTCGCTCGAGCCAATGCACGGGTGGGGGATCACGCAGCGGATCCACCAGATCACCAAGGACGTGCTCCAGGTGAATCCCGGCTCGCTCTACCCAGCGCTCGAGCGCTTGCAGGACAAGCGCTGGGTGCTCAGTGAGTGGAGCACAACGGAAAACAATCGCCGCGCCAAGTACTACCGCATTACCGCGGCCGGCCGCCGCCAGCTCGGCGACGAGACCGAGAGCTGGCGCCGTCTGGTGGCGGCGGTCGATGCCGTGCTCCGGACTTCGTGACACCACACGTGATGCATTCTCCACGCGGAGAGGATACATGACCTGGACGTCCATCGCCGTTCGCCGCCTGCGCGCTCTCCTACGCCGCTCACGGGTTGAGGCCGAGATGGCCGAAGAGCTGCGACTGCATCTTGAGATGGAGGCCGCGCACCGCGAGCGCGCCGGTCTTGCGCCCGACGAAGCGCGGAGGGCCGCCGTCCACGCGTTCGGCGGCGTCGAGCACGCGAAAGAGGCGTATCGCGACGCGCGCGGCGTGTGGGCGGTCGAGCAGGTCGTACAGGACATCCGGTACGGATTGCGCTCGCTGCGCGCCGCGCCCGCCTTCACCGCGGCCGTGATCATTACCCTCGCCCTCGGGATCGGCGCGAGCACGGCGATCTTCAGTGTCGTGCACGGCGTTCTCTTGCGCGCGCTTCCTTACGCCGACCCCGAGCGCATCGTCGTGCTCTGGGAGAACGACCGCGACAGTCACACCGAGCGCGAGCCCGCATCCGTCCCCGACTACTTCGACTACGCCGCGCGTGCGCGCTCGTTTTCCGCGCTCGCCGCCTTCGCCGAGGTGCCGCTCAACCGCACGAGCGCGGACGCCGAGCCGGAGCGGCTCGCCGGTGCCCGCGTCACGGCGAATCTGCTCGCCGCGCTCGGCGCGACGCCGCGAATCGGTCGCGGATTTCTCGCCGCGGAGGACGCGCCCGGCGGACCGCGCGTTGCGATCGTCAGCGACCGGTACTGGCGCACGCACTTGGGAGGCACGACATCGGTGCTCGGCAGTTCGCTTCTCCTGGACGACAGTGCCTCGACGATCGTCGGCGTGCTGCCGCCCGAGGTGCGCTTTCCGACGGAGCAGACCGACGTGTGGGTGCCGATGCAGCTCTCGCCGACGAGCGCGCCGCGCAGCCGGCATTTTCTGACACTCGTCGGACGACTGCGCGCGAACGTGTCGGTCACCGCGGCCAACTCCGAAGCCGCGTCGATCGGCAAGGCGCTCGAGTCGGAGTACACGTCCGACAATGCGGCGCGCGGCGCCAGCGTCGAGTCGCTCACCGATGTCCTCGTCGGTGGCGTGCGGCGCACGCTCGTCCTCCTCCTCGGTGCCGTCGCGCTCGTGCTCCTGATCGCCTGCGCGAACGCGGCCAGCCTCTTGCTGGCGCGACTCGCCGCGCGCGCGCGCGAGGTCGCGGTGCGCGCGGCGCTCGGCGCCACGCGGCGCCGTCTCGCCCAACAGTTCTTCGTCGAGAGCCTCCTCCTCACGCTCGGAGCGAGCACGATCGGCGTGGCGTTGGCCGCGGTGGGACTGCGCGGCCTCCTCGCCTTCGCGCCGGCGACCTTGCCGCGGCGCGCCGAGATCGCGCTCAGCGCGCCCGTGCTCGCGGCGAGCATCGCCGTGTCGGTGCTGGTGGCGTTGGCATTCGGCCTTCTCCCGGCGCTCGGTGGCGGCGCGATGCCGGGCGATGCGCTGCAATCGACGGGGAGCCGCGGCGGCACCGCGTCGCGCGAGCATCGGCGCTTCCGCGGCTGGTTGGTTGTCGCCGAGGTCGCGCTGTCGCTCGTGCTCGCGGTGTCCGCCGGTCTGCTTGTGCGGAGCTTCGAGCGCGCGCGCGGCGTCGATCCCGGCTTCACGGCGCGCCGCGTGCTCGAAATTCACTATCAGCTTCCACCGTCGCGCTACTTCCAGAGCTTCTCGAACTATCCCGGCGGATGGAGCAAGATTCTCGGCTTCCAACGCGATCTGGTCGCGCGTGCGGGCGCGCTTCCCGGCGTGCAGTCAGCCGCGCTCGCCTACAACGACCCGCTCACGGCCGGCTTCGCGAACTCGTTCCGCATCGAGGGACGTGAAGCCGAAGCGGAGCGCGGCCAAGCGGAGCTGGCGACGCGCCCGGTGAGCGCATCGTACTTCGCCACTGTCGGCATTCCGATTCTGCGCGGCCGTGGCTTCACGGAGCGCGATGATGCGAGCGCGCCTCTCGTCGTCGTGATCAACGCGGCGGCCGCGACGCGGTACTTCGCGAACGACGATCCGCTCGGCAAGCGCATCCGCTTTTGGGGACAGTTCCGCGAGATTGTCGGGGTCGTCGGCAACGAGCGGTTCGGCGGTCTGGTCGCGGTCGCGCCGCCGGCGGTCTATCCGGTCGTGTCGCAGGCCCCGATGACGATCGCCACGCTTCTCGTGCGCACCCAGGGCGATCCGCGCGCGTCGCTCGCCGCGGTGCGCCGCGAGCTGCGCGCCCTGGATCCCAATGTCGCGCCGTTCGACGTGCAGACGATCGACGAAGCGCTCGCCACATCGACCGCGCCGCAGCGCTTCTCGGCGACGCTCCTCGGATCGTTCGCCGGCGTGGCATTGGTGCTGGCCTTGGTCGGCATCTATGGCGTGGTCGCGTACTCCGTGGCGCAGCGCACGCGCGAGATCGGCATCCGCGTCGCGCTCGGTGCGACGCGAAGCGATGTCGTGCGGGAGGTGCTGGCGCAGGGCCTTCGCCTCGCGCTGGCCGGGTGCGCCATCGGTCTTCTCGGTGCGCTCGCCGCCGGCCGTCTCCTGGCGAGCCAACTGTTCGCCGTCTCCCCATGGGATCCGGCGACATTCGGCCTCGCCATCACCGCGATCTTCGCGATCGCGATCGTCGGGAGTTACGTCCCAGCCCGCCGCGCCGCAGGCGTGCAGGCGCTGGAGGCGCTGCGCCAGGACTGAGGGCCAAGTGGAGCGAACGATCGAGAGGAAAGATCGAGGCCCGATCGCGGCCGCGAATCGTGGTGTGCGAACCAGCTGGGCGGTACGACACGACTCCCGATCCCGTACCACGATCCACGATCCGCGATGCACACATCCACAATGCTCGAGCTCAGCGAACCACCGCCCGATACGCCACGACCAACATCCCGTCGCGGCCCCGGCGAACGGTCGGCCATACGGTCAGCGTGTCGCCGTCGGCCAGCGCGAGCTGGAGGCCGCGCGTGGGGAGATCGTTCATCAGGTCGCCGGCGCGGGCGACGGCGCCGTCGGGAAGGGCGCGAATGAGCGAGTCCGCGCCCGCGCCATAGATGCCGGCGACGGTGGAGCGCACGATCTGCTCGAACTTCTCGGGGCGCCGCGTGCGCATCATCGGGTGGTCGAAGGTGACAGCAACCGTGTCGCCGGTGCGTAACGCGACCATGCCGCCGCCGAGCTCCGTCGTGCCTTGGGCGATCACGGGCGAGTGACGCGTCTGGCGAGCCGGGCGTGAGCCGGGGCTGGGCGCCGCGTGCGGGGGCGGCGCGGCGGCCATGGTGGCCGCGGGTGCCGGCGCCGCGACGGTCGGGGCGGCGGCTGGCGAGGTCGTGTCCGCGAGGGTCCTCGTCTTCACCGGTGCGCGCGCCTGCGGCGCGGTCACGAGCTCGGCGTCGTCGCCACGATCGCGCAGCTGCCACGCAAGCGCCGCCGCGAGCGCGGCGCCGCCGAGGGCGGCAAACAGCAGCACACGCCTGGCGCGCGCGAG
>JBDUCS010000059.1:0-14775 GCA_040003335.1 Gemmatimonadaceae bacterium
GTCGCGTGTGACGCTGATGTCTGGCAACGCGGCGATCCAGGCGGCGGAGCGCGCGCGCGATACGATCGCGAGCGCCGTGTCGTCGAAGATCGGGGTGCCGGCGACGCGGCTGGCGTTCGCCGATCGCCGCGTGTTCGATGTCGAAGACGCCGAGCGCGGGATGAGTTTCGCCGAGGCGGTACAACTGGCCGAGTCGAAGTTTGGCGCGGTGGGGAGCACGGGCTCGTACACGCCGCCCCGCTCGCCGGGACGATTCAAGGGCGCCGGTGTCGGGCCATCGCCGGCGTACTCGTACTCGTGCGCCGTCGCCGAGGTGGAGGTGGACGCCGAAACGGGCATCGTGCGTGTGCCGAAAATCTGGATCGCGCACGACATCGGACAGTCGATCAATCCGCTGCTCGTCACCGGCCAGGTCGAGGGCGGCGTGTACATGGGGCTCGGCGAGATTCTGATGGAAGAGATGACGTACCGCGACAAGGAGCGGAACGTCGTGCACCACCACCCGAGTATGCTCGAGTACAAAAGCCCGACGACGTGGGAGATGTGCGACGTCGAGACGATCTTGATAGAGGACAAGGATCCGGCGGGACCGTTCGGCGCGAAGGAAGCGGGCCAGGGTCCGCTGTTGCCGGTGATGCCGGCCGTGGCGAACGCGGTGTTCGACGCCGTGGGCGTACGCGTGGACGAGGTGCCGTGCTCGCCGCACAAGGTGCTGCGTGCGCTGCGCGACAAGATGCGCGGCAAAGAGGGGCGCTTCGGTCCGACATCGGTGCCGACGTACGCGTTCCCCGAACCATCGCGCGTGCTGACGCCTGCGCAGGGCGGGACGGGCCGAGAGAGCGACGGGCGGTCACATAGCGAGGTCGGAGGGCCGGTCGAACAGGCCGGCGAGACCACCGCGGCCGAGATCGCCGGACTGACGACGGAGAAGTCGTCGGTGGCCAATCGTCTATCGTCGGCGGATTCTGCGCGGGGGGCCCCCCCCGACAGCCAACATACGCCCGGCGTCGAGCATCCTCGTCATCCTTCCGACGCCGATCGTACGAAAGGACCGCGCTGATGCTGCGCCTTCCTCGATTCCGACTGCTCGAGCCGACCACCATCGCCGACGCCATTCGGTTTCGCGCCGACGCCGGTGACGGGAGCTCGTTCGTGGCCGGCGGCACCGATCTCTATCCGAACATGAAGCGGCGGCAGCAGACGCCGCACACGGTGCTGTCGTTGGGCCGGGTGCGCGAGCTCGGAACGATCGGCGGAACGCCGCAGACCGGGATGACCATCGGTGCCGGCGTCACGCTCACGGCGCTGGCCCGGCACCCGATCGTCGCCGAGCACTACCCGGCCGTGTCGCACGCGGCCGCGGTCGTCTCGACGCCTCTCCTGCGCAACATGAGCACGATCGGCGGCAACCTCCTCCTCGACACGCGCTGCAATTACTACGACCAGACGTACGAGTGGCGGAAGGCGATCAACTTCTGCATGAAGCGCGACGGCGAGATTTGTTGGGTGGCGCCGTCGAGCCCGCGGTGCTGGGCGGTACAATCCTCCGACGGTGTTCCCGTCGCTGTCGCGCTCGGCGCCGAGGTGACGCTGGCCAGTGCGCGCGGCGAGCGGCGCATCCCGGCCGCGGCGCTCTACCGGAACGATGGCATCGAGTTCCTGACGAAGCAGGCGGATGAGCTCCTCATTGCGTATCATCTGCCGGCGGTCGGCGGATGGCGCGCGACATACCACAAGCTGCGACGACGCGGTTCGTTCGATTTTCCGGTGCTCGGCGTCGCCGCCCGGGTCGACATCGCCGGTGATGGCACGGTCCGCGACGCCCGCATCGTGCTCGGCGCCGTGGCGTCGTACCCGATGCTGATGGTGGAGTCGGCGGCGGCGATCGTCGGGCACCGACTCGATGCGACGACGATCGGCGCGGCGGCCGACGCCGCGTTTCGGCCGGCGAAGCCGATGGACAACACCGATTTCACGATCGCCTGGCGGAAAGAGATGGTGCGGGTGTACGTCCAACGAGCTCTCGAGGAGCTGAGGAGCGCGTCATGACCCATGTAGCCCCCACGACCGGCGTCCATCCATCGATGACGTCGACCACGTTCGACATTCACGGATACCGCGTGGTCCGCAGCCTGGGCGTCGTGCGCGGCGTGACCGTGCGCTCGCGATCGATTTTCGGCACGATCGGCGCGACGTTCCAGTCGATGGTCGGCGGCAACGTGTGGCTCTTCACCGATCTGTGCGAGAAGACGCGCGCCGAAGCGCTGGCGCTCGTCATGACGCATGCGAAGGAAGTGGGAGCCAACGCGATCATCGGCGTGCGATACGACGCAACCGAGATCGCGCAGGGGACCACCGAAGTGCTCTGCTACGGCACTGCGGTCATCGTCGAGCCCGTGTGACCGTCCGCGCTCGACGACGACCCGTACGCGGGATCGTTCGACGGCGCCGTCCACATCCTGCGTGTCGTGGTCGCGGACGCGGCCGCGTTCGAGCAGGCGCTCGTCTGCCCGACCTACGACCAAAACGCCTGGTCCGCGCGCAGCGGTACCGCGCGACCGAGATGCGCAAGCTCGTCGTCTTCTGGCGCGCCTACAACGAGCACGTGGCGCGCGTGATGGAAGCGACGAGCGAGACGGATCGCACGCGGGCGCGCCCGTCACACAACCTCGATCAGATCGCCTGGCGCTCCGTGCCCGCCGGGGAGCCGGCAACGCTCGAATACCTGATGCGGGACTATGTCGGGCACTTACAGCATCACGTGCGCCGGTCGTGGACCGGCAATCGCGGAACTGAGCCGGTCGGATCCGCGCTCCACACTTCGCGCTCCGCGATCCGGGGTCAGGTGCCGATACTAGGAACGTGGATTCGATCTCACCTTCCGTCGGCCCAGTCAGCCGAGCCAGCCAGCCGGCGCGCGGCGCAGCGTCGATGATGCGGGCGATCGCCGACGCCGAGCTCGGCCGCATCGCCATGGGCATCGGCGGCGCCGAGCGGGCAAGCAAGCCGGTCACCATCCCGCGCCCGATGCACGCGCCGGCCGACGTCGTTCGCCTCCTGATCGCCGCGCTCGACGCGCCGCGGATCACGACGCGCGTGGCGGCGCTCGTCGCGATCCGCATGCTCGCTGGCACCGTAGAATCGGCCGACGCGCTCGCGCCCGTTCGGCAGGCAACGCAGTCGGCGGATCCGGAGGTGCGCGCCGAGGCGACGACGACGCTCGCAGTGCTGGAGCAGGCGCAGAGCCGGCCGTCGTCACCGGCGAGCATCGGAAGCGACTTCGTCCTTGCCGCAAGCGCGACGCGCATGGCCGTGAACGAGCGCGCGGCGTCGGCGCGCAGCGAGCAGGTCGAGGAGCGCGAGGCGCGGGAGCTGGGCCGTTACCGGTCGCCATTCACCACGCCGCCGCCGAACGTGGTCCCGCCGTTTCGTCGTCCCCCGCCGCGCTTCTCGCGCACGCCCGTGCTGTGGGTGGTCGGCGTCGCCGTGATCGCGCTCCTCCTGGCGGCGCTCCGCTAGCGATTCTCTAGCCAGGATGCAGGCGGCGCGCCATCTTCGCGCGTCCATCTCGCTTTTTTTTTCGTCGTGGAGAATCGCAATGCCCCGAATTCGTTCGCTGGTCGTCGCGGGCGCGCTCGGCGCGCTCGCCCTCAGCGCGCCCGCCCTTGCGGCGCAGCGCGACTCGTCGCGGCGAGCGCCGCCCATCTCCGCACGAATGGACCAATTCGAGCGCCAGGAGATGATGAAGCGCATCACCGATCTGCAGTTTTTCCTGCAGCTCGGCCCAGAGATGATCGTGCGCAAGGTGACGTACTCCGGCGCCGACCAGTTTCTTGTACCGGCGTACGTTTTCATGCCGAAGGACACGACGCGCAAGCATCCGGCACTGCTGATGGTGCACGGCGGCGTGCACGGCGATTTCGAGACGCTGTACGTGCCGCACGTGCGCTCCCTCGTGGCGCAGGGCTATGTCGTGATCGCCCCGGAATATCGCGGGAGCACCGGATACGGCCGCGCCCACTATGACGCGATCGACTACGGCGGAAAGGAAGTGGAGGACGTGCTGCTCGCGCGCGAGTACCTCAAAACGTACGTGCCGTGGGCCGACCTCGACCGGCTGGGAGCGATCGGCTGGAGTCACGGCGGCTTCATCACGCTGCATTCGATCTTCCGGCATCCCGAGCTGTTCAAGGTCGCGGTGGCGAGTGTTCCCGTCGCCGATCTCCCGACGCGCATCAAGACGCACTCATCGGGCTATCAGCAAACGTTCGCCGAGCAAAAGGGATTCGGCGGCACGCTCGAGCAGAATCCCTCGGCGTACTGGGACCGCTCGCCGATCGCGCACGTCCGCGAGCTGAAGATTCCACTCCTGGTGCACGCGGCGTCGAATGACCAGGACGTCTTCATCGTCGAGAACCACAACCTGCGCGATTCGATGGTGGCGGCGGGAATGGAAAGGAAGGGTCTCTACCGGTACAAGGAATGGCAGGACCCGCCCGGCGGCCACGAATTCAATCGAGTGCAGAGTGCGCAAGGGAAGGAGAGCTGGAGCGAGATAGTCGAATTTCTCGATCGTTACCTGAAACCGTGAGTCGAAAACGTACCTCGTAAGATGTAGGCCGCGGTCGCGATCTCAACCGAGCTTACGTTTGAGGTTCGGTTCCTGGCCTTGCGCAGCTATATCGCGCGATATATCGTACTTCCAGGCAGATATATCGTTCGACATATCACACAAGGAGCGGGCCGTGTTCAGGGGATTCTACTCGGGTCAATGCGCCGGCGCCGGGCGCGGTGGGAACTGGGGTTTCGAGCCCGATGTCGCGGCGTGGTTCTGGGGTGGTGGTCGGCGGGGCGGTCCGTTTCGCGGCGGCGGCCGCGGGAAAATCTTCGAGCAGGGCGATCTGAAGTACGTGATCCTGCAGCTCCTCGAGGAGAAGCCGCGGCACGGTTATGAGGTGATCAAGGAGCTCGAGGATCGATTTGGCGGCACCTACTCGCCGAGCCCCGGCACGGTGTACCCGACGCTGACGATGCTCGAGGATCTGAGCTACGCGCGCGCGACTCCGGAGGAGGGCGGCAAGAAGATCTACGAGATCACCGACGCCGGACGCGCGTACCTCGCCGAGAACCGCGGCACGGTCGACGACATCTTCGAGCGGATCGCTCGATTTGGCGCCAGCTTCTTCACCGAAGACATGCGCGGCGTCCATCGCGCGTTCGGCGAGCTGGCGAAAACCACGTTCGGCTCGGCAAGCCATCACAACCGCAGTGCCGACCGCTTGGGCAAGATCCGTGAGATTCTCGAGCGGGCAACGAAGGAGATGGAGGAGGCGGCGAAGGGATAGGCGCCGGCGACGGCACCTGGCACCAGACACTTGAGGGCAAGTAGCTTTGGAGGCGGGTCGCGTCATTCGCGGCCCGCTTTTGCATTTCCTCCGCACCCGTCATGACCGCAGAGCCCGACCCACAAGCGCCGCAGCCGCCAAAAGCTGATGTGCCGAGCGACACCGGCGTGTTTCATACCGGGACGGGATTTGCTGCGACGCCGCAGGAGCGCCCGCATCCCGAGGCGCGCCCCGTCGGCCGCAAGCTGCGTGTCCTCACGCTGACCGCGCTCGGCGTCGTCTTCGGCGACATCGGTACGAGCCCCCTGTACGCGATGAAAGAGTGCTTCAACGTTGCGAAGCACGGCGTGTTCGCCTCGCCCGCCAACGTCTACGGCGTGCTGTCGCTCATCGTCTGGTCGCTCACGCTCGTCGTCAGCATCAAGTACATCATCTTCATCATGCGCGCGGACAACGGTGGCGAGGGCGGGATTCTCGCGCTCCTCGCGCTGCTGCAACAGCGCCTCAAGCGCAGCGCAGACTCGAACATGTATGGCGTGCTCGTGGGGCTCGGCTTGTTCGGCGCCGCGCTGCTCTACGGCGACGGCGTGATCACCCCCGCCATTTCAGTGCTCGGCGCCCTCGAGGGTCTCGAGGTCGCCGGGCCCCACCTCCAGTACGTGATCGTGCCGATCGCGGTCGTGATCATCTTTGGCCTGTTCATGTTTCAGCGATTCGGCACCGACAGGGTGGGCCGGATCTTCGGGCCGATCATGCTCCTCTGGTTCGGCACGATCGCCGTGCTCGGGCTGATCGAGATCGCCCGAGAGCCGGCGATTCTCGCCGCGGTCAACCCGTGGTACGGCGCGAAGTTTTTCGTTGATAACGGGCCGACGAGCTTTCTGATTCTCGGAGCGGTCGTGCTGGCGGTGACGGGCGCCGAAGCGCTGTACGCCGACATGGGGCATTTCGGGCGGCGCCCGATCCGCCTGGCGTGGTTCGCACTCGTCTTCCCGGCACTGTTGCTCAATTACTTCGGGCAGGGCGCGCTTCTGCTGCGCGACGCGAGCGCGGCGGAGAACCCGTTCTACCGGCTCGTGCCGGCGCCGCTGTTGTACCCGATGCTCGCCCTCGCGCTGGCGTCGGCGGTGATCGCCTCGCAAGCGCTCATCTCCGGGGCGTTCTCGCTGACGCAGCAGGCCATGCAGCTCGGCTACAGCCCGCGCGTGACCATCATGCACACGAGCAAGCACGAGGCCGGCCAGATCTACGTGCCGGAGGTGAACAAGGCGCTGATGGTCTCGTGCATCGCGCTCGTCATCTTCTTCGAGTCGTCGGACAACCTGGCCGCGGCGTACGGCATCGCCGTCACCGGCACGATGGTGATCACGACGCTCCTCTTCTACGTGATCGCGCGGCAGCGGTGGCAGTGGTCGCGTCCGAAGGCCCTCACCTTCTTGATCGTATTCCTGATCGTCGACGGCTCGTTCCTCGTCGCGAACGCGGCCAAGATCGAGCAGGGCGGATGGATTCCGCTCGCGCTGGCGATCGTCGTCTACACCGCGATGACGAGTTGGAAGCGCGGGCGCGAGCTCCTGACGGCGGTCCTCAATGAGTCGCGGCTACCGCTCGAGCTCCTGTTGCAGGACATCGAGCGCCGCAAGCCGCCGCGCGTGCAGGGGACGGCGGTCTTCATGTCGAAGGACACGACGGGCGCGCCGGTGGTGCTACTGCATCATCTCAAGCACAACAAGGTGTTGCACGAGCACGTGCTGCTCCTGTCGGTGCAGACGGAGCGCATTCCCGAGGTGCCGCCCGATCGTCGCGTGACGACGGACTCGCTCGGCAATGGCATCTACCGCGTCGTGGCGCGCTACGGATTCATGCAGACGCCGAAGATGCGCGAGATCATGCAGCAGTGCAAAGACGTGGGCATTCCCGTTCGCCCGAACGACACCACGTACTACCTCGGCAACGAGCGGCTGATTCCCGTGGTGGCGATAGCGCGGTCGGAGACCGAGACGCCCCGGCCGCGCATGGCGCGATGGCGCAAGAAGCTGTTCGTGATCATGCAGCGCAACGCGCGCCCGGCCACGGAATATTTCGGCATTCCGCCCGGGCGCGTCGTCGAGCTTGGAGCACAGATCGAATTCTGACCCGTCCTGCGGTAACTGGTGTGCGCTACTCGCGCGCCCGTACCGTGACGGTGAGCGGCTTCGATTTCCGAATGATCGCGACGCTGTTGTCGCCGTCCGTCTCGAGCACGATCGTCGCGCGGCCGTCCGCGCGCACCGCCTTGCCGTTGACTTGGAGGAGCACGTCGCCGTCGCGAAGGCCCGACCAGCTCCTGCCAGTCTCGAGCACGAGCAGTCCGTGATCGCTCCCATCGCCGAAGTACGAGGTCATGTCGCCGGACACGGGCACGAGCCGCATGCCGCGGACAACGAGCGTGTAGTTGTTTCCCGACGCCGTCACCCGCACGCTCCCACCGACCTCGGTGTCGTCGACCCAATTGCCCGGTGCGTAGGCTCTCGGCGTGGCGAGCGACGCGGCGAGCAACGCGGATTCGATGCCGCGCATCTGCGCGCCGCGCGTGCCGTCGACCCGCGCGCTCATCTCGGCATCGCGAGCCCGCAACGACTCGACCATGCGCTCGGCATTCCCGCGCATCGCGGCGGTCGCGGCGCGCGAGCGCTCGTCCATGGCATCGTCGTCGTCGAGCTCGGTGATGCCGTTGTATCCACGGAACGCGGCGCGCGGAGCGCGCGGCGGCAGCGGCACCATCGGCGACATCGCCGGCATGGGCGGCGCGGGCGGCGTGGGCGGCATGAACATCGACTCGCGCCCGTTCATAAAGACACGCACAGCACCGCGCTGGTGCGGATAGACGTCGATCGCCTTGGCCGCCTTCACGCGCACGGTACGCATGCGGCCGTCGCCGTACACTTTGAGCTCGACCTCATCGCCGACCTTCACCTTTCGCATCTCACGCGAGAAGCGCGACGACTTGATGCCGGCCATGCCATCATCACCGGCATCGGCCGCCGCGACGCGCAGATCGGTTCCATTCACTGAGGCGACGCGAAATCCTTCCTCGATACCGGCCTTCTCCGCCGGCCCGTTCTGCTCGACGCCGACGATCAGCACGCCAAGGGTGTCGCGGCGGCTGGCGCTCCAGCCGAGGTTGAAGCCGAGCACCGCGCGATCTTCCATCTCGGTGCGCGCGCGCTTCTCGCTGCGCACGCCGATCGTGCTGAGGTCTTCGGAATCAGTGGTCTTGACCTTGACGCTCTTCGTCTGCCCGTTCGCGTAGATCGTGAGCGTGACCTCGTCGCCGACCTTCGCCTTCCGCAGCTCGCGCATGAGCCGGTTGGTCATCACGCCGCCCATGTCATCCTCGCCCGCGTCGGACGATGAGAGCTTGAGGCTGATGCCGTTAACGGCGGCGATGCGATTCCCTTCCTCGAGTCCGGCCTTCTCGGCCGGCCCGCCTTCCGTGACGGCCGTGATGAGCACGCCGAGGGTGTCGCGCTTGCTCCCGCCGCCGAGACTGACGCCGATGACGGCGTGGCTCGCATCATCGGTGGAGTAGGAGTAGGTGGTGGCTCGCGCGCCTGGCGCGATGCGAACGACCTGTGCCTGCGCGGCACCGGCCGAGGCAAGCGCGACGAGCGCGGCGGTGAGCGTGCGGGAGGTGCGCATGGGAGAACCTTGGTGTCGGGTGTCTGTGCCGGGTGACAACGCGCTCCATCACCCGCTTTCGCTTCCGTCTATCAGTCACACCACGCGCGTGCGGGGTTGCCGCCGTTGCACGGGCGCCGCCGCTCGTTGCACCGCGCTCGCTCCCAGCGCGCGCGCGGCGCAAGTTTGACGCATGGAAATGACGTCGACGCCACGCCCACCACGCGGTCGTGCAACCGCGATCGCTTGGGGCGCGGCCGCCCTCGCCGCGGGGAGCGCCGTGGGGTGGCTCGACATCTCGGCGACCGAAGTGCAGGGCCCCCTGCTCCTCTTTCTCTGCGCCTCCTTCGCGCTCGCGCTGTCGGCGAGCGCACCGGCGTGGCTCATCGGCATCGGTGTCGCCGCCGGCCTTCCGTTGGCCCACGCGCTGGGCGCGCTCGCGTCGCGGGGCGACGGTGCGTCGGCGGGGATGCTGATGGTCGTCGTGCCGTGCATGGTCGCCGCGTACGCGGGGCGCCTTGCCGGCACGGTCGTCGCGAACGCGGCGCGTCACGTGCCGCTGGGTGGAATGGCGGATGACTCGCTGCCGTGGCGCGCGCGCGCGACGTCGGGGCGCGCGCTGCTCGGCGCCATCCTGGTGGCCTGCACCGCAATCGGCGTCGCGCCCGTGTACGCGACGCTCCTCGCCCGCGCGCAGCCGAACGCCTGGTGGGTCACGATCATCTGGCAGGTGCTCTCGTTCGGCGCGTGGCTCCTCGTGGCACCGCTCGTCTTCCATGTCGGCCGCGCGGACGACGAGCGCGGCGCCTCCGCGCGCGCGCTCGCGGCGCACGCGGTACTGGTGCTCGGCGTCGGGATCGCGCACGCCGCCGCGCTCGTGCTCGTGACGCGGGTACTGTTCATTCCAATCGGCGCGTCGGGCCCGCTGACCGCCATCGCGTGGAGCGCCGCCGCGTACGTGCCGGTCGACGCGCTGGCCTACGTGCTCCTCATCCTCCTCGCCCACGCGGCCGATGGCGAGCGGCTGGCGCGCGCGGGCCGATCGCGCGAGGCGGCGCTCTCATCGACGGTGAACGAGCACCGGCTCGCCGCGCTGCGCGCGCAGCTGCGGCCGCATTTTTTCTTCAACGCGCTGAACGCCGCGTCGGTCCTGGCGCGCCGCGGCGACGCCGACGGCGCAAGTGAGGTGCTGTCGGCGCTGGCGGACGTGTTGCGTCGCGTGCTCGACGATCGCGTGGACCCCGTGCGGCTGTCGGAGGAGATCGAGCTGATCGAGCGATATCTGGCGGTGGAGCGCGTGCGATTCGGCGACCGCATGCACGTCGAGGTGGACGCGGACGACGAGGCGCGCGCCGCGCTCGTGCCGCACCTGGTGCTACAGCCGCTGGTAGAGAACGCGGTGCGGCACGGCATTGCGGCGCGCGCCGCGTCCGGACTCGTGCGCATTCGCGCGTGGCGCGACGGCGCGCGCTTGCGGGCGACAGTCGAAGACGACGGTCCCGGGCCGGGCGGCAGCGACGGCGCGGCCGGCATCGGCTTGCGCAACACGAGAGCGCGTCTCGAAGCGTTGTACGGGCGCGACGCGACGCTCGAGCTGCGGGCGCGCGACGGCGGCGCGGCGATCGCGACGCTCACGATCCCGTTCGCATCGTGAGCGACTCGCCGCTGCGCGCGGTGCTCGTGGACGACGAGCCGCTGGCGCGCGATGGGCTCGCGGCGGAGCTCGCGCGCTACGAGAACGTCGAGGTGGTGGCGACATGCGCGTCGGCGGCCGAGGCGTGCGACGCCATCACGCGATTGCGGCCGGAGCTCCTTTTCCTCGACGTGGAGATGCCGGAGCACGACGGCTTCGCCGTGCTCGAGCGGCTGGAGCCGGAAGTGCTTCCGCCGGCCGTCATCTTCGTGACCGCGTACGACGCGCACGCGATTCGCGCGTTCGAGGCGCACGCGCTCGACTTCGTACTCAAGCCGGTCTCGCGTGAGCGGCTACGCGCGGCCGTCGATCGCGCGGTGGCGCGCGTGGGTGAGCTGCGACTGCTCGCCGCCGCCGCCCTCGCGCCGGAGACGGCGGCCGCCGAGACGTATCTCGAGCGGATTCTCGTTCCGGAGCGCGGGCGCACGCTGGTGCTGGCCGTGCCCGAGCTCGACTGGGTCGAGGCCGAGACGTACTACGTTCGGTTGCACGCCGGCGCTCAATCACGGCTGCTGCGCGAGCGCATGAGCGTGCTCGATGCGAAGCTCGATCCCGCGCATTTCTTCCGCGTGCATCGCTCGGCGATCGTGAATCTCGCGCGGGTGCGCGAGGTCCGCACGCTGTCGAAATACGAGCACGAGGCGGTATTGGAGGACGGCACGCGCGTGCGCGTGAGCCGCGACCGGCGAGCACGGCTCGAAGCGCTCCTTCGGTCGCGCTGATCGGCGCACGCGCGGCGCCGCTCGTTGCACCGATGCGGGCGCTCGTTGCGCGACGCTGGCACGAGTACACGCGGCCCGCGATCGTGCGTCATGCCTACACTTCGACTCATCGCGTGCTCGCTCGCCATGGCCGTACCGTCGCTCGCGCGGGCGCAGGGCGCGCCGCTCGATTCGGCGAGCGTCGACCGATTCGCCTCGGCGTTCATCGCATCGCTCACCGGCCACGACTCGGTGCCGCGCGGGGCGATGGTGTTCGTGCGCGGCGATCGCATCGCATATGCGCGGGGCTTCGGCACGACGCCGGCCGGACGCCCGATCGATCCGGAGCGCACGATCTTTCGCGCCGCGTCGAACTCGAAGTTGGTCGCCGCGACGGCGGCCATCCAGCTGGCCGAGCGCGGCACGTGGCGGCTCGGCGACGACGTCAACCGCTGGCTGCCGCCGGAGGCGCGACTCGCCTCGGCCTTTCCGGCGCCGGTGACGGTGGCCAATCTGCTCACGCACACCTCAGGCTTCGAAGACTCGTTCGCCGGCGGCGTCACCCCCGCCGGCATGCGGTCGTCTCTGGCGACGTATTTCGCCCGGCATCGGCCGTACCGCGCCGTCGCGCCGGGCCTGGAAGTGAGCTATTCCAACGCGGGCATCGCGCTGGCGGGATACCTGGTCGAGCGCGCATCGGGTGAGCCGTTCGGCCGCTACGCCGATGCGCACATCTTCGCGCCACTCGGGATGCGCCGCAGCTCGTTCGATCAGCCGCCGCCACGCGAATGGCTCGACGATCTCGCGAGCGGGGTACCGCGCGGCAACCGCGATGTCTACTTCAATCCATACCCGGCGGCGTCGCTCGTGATGACGCCGACCGACATGGGCCGCTTCATCGCCGCGCACCTCGGCGGCGGCGCGGCGTACGGCGGCCGCATTCTCTCCTCGGCGTGGTCCGACTCGATGCACGCGTCGCATTGGCGCGCCCAGCCGAGCGTGCCGGCCGTGGCGTACGGATTCTTTGAGGGGGAGATGAACGGACGGCGCACGCTGTTCCACACCGGCGACAGCGGCGATCACTCGCTGGTGCTTCTTTTTCCGGACGATGGCGTCGGTCTGTTTCTCGTGTATACGGGGTCGGACGACCAGGCATCGATCCGCGAGCGGTTCGCTCGCGCGTTCGCCGATCGATTTCTACCGGTGGTAGCGCCGGGCGGCGTGTCGTCGCCGAGCACTGCGCAATTTGGCTCGCTGCGTGAGCTCGAAGGAACGTTTCGCGGTGCGCAGCACGCGCGGTCGAGCTACGAGAAAGTGAAGGCCATGTTCCTCCAGGCGCGGGTGCGCGATGGCGGCGATCAAACGCTACGCGTGGCGGCACCAGGCGGCGGCCCGGAGGTACGCCTGACGCGGGTTGCGGCGCTGGTGTTCCGCGGCGACAGCGGCGAGATGGTCGCGTTCCGCCGCGGCGCCGACGGCCACGTCACCGGGTTCACGCTTAGCGGATCGGTCTGGGATCCGAGCTCGTGGGACCGCATTCCATGGATCGAGAACGGCTCGCTCCATTTCGCGCTGCTCGCGTCGGCGGTGGCGGTGCTCCTGGTGCGGCTCCTGATCTTTCCGCTCGCCGCGCTCGCGCGCCGGCTGCGTGGCGCGGCATCGCGTGCGCTGTCGGTGGGCGAGCGAAGATGGTGGCGCTGGTCGGCGCTGGCGAGCGCTCTCGTGCTCGCGGCGCCCGTCGCCGCGCTCGCGACGGCATTTCTCTCATTCACGCATCCGGTCGTGGCGGTGCCGCGCGCGATGCGGGTGCTGCAGGCGCTGCTCGTGGTCGGCGTCGTGTGCGGCGTCGCGCTGGCACCGGCCGCGATCGTCGCGTGGCGGCGGCGATGGTGGACGACGCCGAGACGCGTGATCGTCACACTGGAAGCGCTCGCGTTCGTCGCGGCGGCCCCGGTGCTGGGCTACTACCAACTGCTCTGAGAAGGACGAAACAAGCGAAAGAGCTGAAACGGCCTTTTTTCTGCCTTTTATCTCTTGTCGTGATGCACGGCACGATACCGACGCGCAATCGCACTTGGGCTGCGACTCGCTACGTCCGCGTCGGCGAGCGATATTCCACGACATGAGCACCACCCTCGAACCGCGGCCACCGCAGCCGAGCGCGCCCGATCTGCACGCGTTCGAGCATCACTGGCAGGACGAGGCCGACGCTGCGTTCCTCTATCGCGCGATCGCAGTGCGCGAGCCGGACGTGAAGAAGCGCGACCTCTACGAGCGGCTGGCGGCGGTGGAAGACCGGCACGTCGAGATCTGGGGCGAGCTGCTCGCGAAGGCCGGCCGCGCGCCGAAGCCATTCAAGCCAACGGTGCGCGCGCGCCTGATGGCGTGGTTCGGCCGGACGTTCGGCACGAAGTTCCTCCTTCCGCTCCTGCTCGAAGAGGAAGGGCGCGAAGTGCGCGCGTACCTCGCGATGCATCGCGAGACGCCACTTGGTGTCGCCGGCCGCGGCGAGGCGCTCCTCCTCGCCCGCGAAAGCGCCGAGCACGCGAGCTCGCTGGGACAGATCGCCGGCCGCGGCGTCGAGCCGTGGCACAAGACGGAGTCGGGCGGGTTTCTCCGCAATGTCGTCTACGGATTCAACGACGGGCTCACGGCGAATTTCGGTTTGGTCGCCGGCATGATCGGCGCATCGTCGTCGCAGGCGCACTCGACGATCATCCTTGCAGGCGTCGCCGGAGTGATCGCCGACGCGTTATCGATGGGATCGAGCGGCTATTTGGCCGCGAAGAGCGAGCAGGAGGTCTATCAGCACGAGATCGCGATGGAGCGGTCGGAGATCGAGCTGATGCCGGAGGTCGAGCGCGACGAGCTCGCGCTGATCTACGAGGCGAAGGGGATGGACCCGACCGCCGCGCACGCGCTGGCGACGGAAGTGATGGCCGATCCCGAGCGGATGCTCGAGGAGCAGGTGCAGGAAGAGCTGAAGATCGGGGAGCAGACGTCGAGCCCAAGGCGCGAAGCGTGGCTGACGGGACTCGCGACCGCGTTCGGCGCGATCCTCCCGGTATTCCCGTTCTTCTTTCTCACGGGCGTCGCGGCCATCATCACATCGTTCGCCGTGGCGATGCTCTCACACTTCGTCGTCGGCGCCGCGCGCTCGCTCTTCACCGGCCGTGGCATCTTCCGCTCCGGCTTCGACATGTTCGTCGTCGGGCTTGGCGTCGCCGTGATCGGCTACTATGTCGGCGAGTGGGTCGCGAAGCTGCTCTAGCACCCGGCACTCGCTACTCGGCGCTCGCCTAGAGAACCGACATCGACATCCGCAGCCGACAGACAACAGAACAGCCGGTAGCCGGTAGCCGGTAGCCGGTAGCCG
>JBDUCS010000341.1:0-4354 GCA_040003335.1 Gemmatimonadaceae bacterium
CCATCATCCGGCTCAACGAGCCACGGACGACGACGTTTCCGGCCACTCGGAACCAGACGCGCGACCCGCGCCCGACCATGAGCCCGCCCGCGTGTGACTGCCCGCCGCCGCCTCTGATTCCGATCCCCGCGACCGGCGCCTACAGCCCGGCCCACATCCCGGCTCTCGGCGAGCCGCTGACCATCGGCACGGAGGAGTTCCAGCGGCCGAAACCCACCGGCGCGATCGGCGACCGCGCGGGCTTGCCGATGGACTCGTTCGCCGTGGACCGGATGGCTGAGACGCTCGCGACCAACGCCAGGCCACGCTATCCCGAGATGCTCCGCGCCTCAGGCGTCGAAGGGCGCGCGCTGCTCGAGTTCGTAATCGACACCGCGGGCCGCGTCGACCGCGAGAGCATTCGCGAGATCCAGGCGACGAATGCGTTGTTCGCGCAGGCGGCGCGCGACGTGCTCCGCGACTGGCGCTTTCACCCGGCCGAGAGTGGTGGCCACACGGTGCGCGTGCGCATGCAGCAGCCGTTCGATTTTCGGTTGACGCGATAACTGTTTAACCGTTCACAGGCCTGCGCGCTTCAAGTGACAGCTCGCAGTTCACAGTTCACGACTGTCGACTACTATTTGAAAACAGCTCGCCCGCCGTCTCGTAGTTTGAGAGGGCGGGCGAGCGAGGCACAGCGATCTCGGACAGGCTAGCCGGGTGGTGACGCGACAACAGTTTGATCCGCCTTTTTCTTCCCGAACAAATGCGTCAACGGCATGATGAACAGCGGCGTCAGAAACATCCCCAGCAGCGAGTTGATCCAGATCAGCGCGATGTAAAAGGCGCCCAGTCCGAGGCTGACCCAGATGACGCCCAGTGGTCCGTGAGTCTCCACACATGCCTCGCCGAAGGATCGCCTGGTTTCGTGGAACGCTACTCGTGGAACTTAACCGCAAAACGTATGGCGTAAAGACGTGCGCTCGTTCGGCATTCGCCCGCCGCCTCGGTTCGTTACGCCGTACGCGACGCAGTACGTTTTCGCAAACCATGCCAGCTCCGTTCGCCACCATCGATGCCGCCGTTCGCGCGGCGCTTGCGCGTCGCGTCGTGCTCGCGGTGTCCGGCGGGCGCGACTCGATGGTGCTGCTGGACGCCGCGGCGCGTCTGTCGGCCGATCGCATCGCCCGCGTCGCGACCTTCGACCATGGCACCGGCGCAGCCGCCCGGCGTGCCGCAGCGACCGTCGAGCGGCGCGCCCGCGAGCTGAGTCTCGAGGTCAGTATCGGCCGCGCGCCGGCCGGTTTGCGAACGGAAGCCGCGTGGCGCGAAGCGAGATGGCGCTTTTTGCGCGCCATCTCCGCGGATGCGGGCGTTCCCATCGCCACGGCGCACACCCGCGACGATCAGCTGGAAACGATTCTCTTGCGTGTATTGCGCGGCGCCGGCGCGCGTGGCTTGGCCGGTCTGGCGGCGCCGAGCGAGACGGTCCGTCCGTTGCTCGGCGTACCTCGCGATGCCGTCGCCCGTTACGCGCGCGCGTACCGCGTCGCCTTCGAGCATGATCCGAGCAACGACTCGATGCAGCACCTCCGCAACCGCGTGCGGCACGAGCTGCTGCCCGCGCTGTTGCGCGTCTCGCCCTCGCTCGCCGGCGACTTGCTCCGGCTCGGCGCTCGGGCCGCGGCGCTGCGTTCCGACCTCGACCGCTTCATTGATACGGAGGTGCCCTTCACGCTCGAGCGCGGCACGCTCACCGTTGCCCGGCCGGAGCTGCGCCACTATGATGCGGATGCACTCCGCACGCTCTGGCCGGCGCTCGCCGCGCGCGTCGGCGCGACCCTCGACCGGCGCGGAACCGAACGAATCGCCGAGTTTACCACGCACGGAGCGAACGGCGGCCGCATGCAACTCGCCGGTGGGTACGAGGCGTTGCTGCATCGCGACGAGCTCCATCTGCGGCGCGCCGGCGGCAGTCGCGAATTGGGCGACGCGCGGTCGCTCCGCGACGGTGTGCGGTTGGGCGCCTGGCATTTTCGCGCCGGTCGCGGCGATGCGGATCGGGGGCTCTGGGAGGCGGCGCTGCCGGCGGCCGAACCGCTGACGGTGCGTTGCTGGCGGCCCGGGGACCGGATGGTCGCGGCCGGCGAGGCGGCTCCCCGTCGTCTCAAGGGGCTCCTCCGCGACGCGCGGGTCGCCGCGAGTGACCGCCCGGCCTGGCCGGTCGTGCTCTCGGGAGGGGAGATCGTGTGGATCCCAGGTGTGCGCCGCGGCTCCGCGGCAACCGACCGGTCCGGAATGCCGGTAGCATGGTTTCGGTGTGAGCGAACCAACGACTGAGGCCGCGGCGGAGCACGTGGTGGCCGATCCGCGCCTCGACGGGCGCGCCGTCCGGCGCATCGTCTATACCGAAGAGACGATCGCAGCGCGGGTCGCCGAGCTCGGCCGCGAAATTACGCTGCGCTACCCTGATGGTGATCTGCTCGTGCTCGGCCTGCTCAAGGGGAGCTTCATCTTCCTGAGCGATCTGGTGCGACACATCACGCGGCCCCTCACCGTGGACTTTCTGGTCGCCTCGAGCTACGGCAACGAGACGATGTCGAGCGGATTGGTGCGCCTGGTGTACGATCCGGAAACAGAACTCGAGGGTAAACACATTCTATTGGTAGAGGACATCGTCGATTCCGGGCGAACCCTCAACCGGCTGATGGATGTCTTACAGGAGCGGAAGCCGCGGTCGCTCGAGATTTGTGCGCTGTTGCACAAGCACATCGCGGACTTCTTACAGTATCCCGTGGGCTTCGTCGGCTTCGACGCTCCGCACGAGTTCCTGGTAGGTTACGGTCTGGACCACGCCGAACATTTTCGGCATTTGCCTTACATCGCGAGCTTGAAGTAATGAGTGACCGCATTCCATCTCAGCCGCCGAAGCGCGAATCGAACTGGGGACGTCTCTCCAAGACGCTCTCGTTCTGGGCGCTCGTCATCCTGATCCCGTTCGTCTTCATCCAGCTCATGGGCGCGCGCGGCGACCAGCCGGTGAAGATCAGCGACACGCAGTTTCACGAGGAGTTGGCCCGCAACAACATTCTCAAGGCCACCTTCTCCGAAGGCAAGAACGTCACGGGCGACTTCCGCCAGCCGATCCGCGTCGGCGAGCGCGAGGCCAAGCGATTCACGGTGCAGCTCGTGAACGCCCCGTTCGAGAGCGAGATGAAGGTGTTGCGCGACCATAGCGTGACACTGACGTCCGAGGATCCCAAGATCTCGATCGTCGGCGTGCTCGTCACCTTTCTGCCATACGTTCTCTTCATCGCGATCTTTCTCTTCTTCTTCCGCCAGATGCAGGCGGGGGGCGCCAAGGCGTTCAGCTTCGGCAAGTCGAAGGCGAAGCTCCTCACGGGCGACACACCGAAGGTGACCTTCGCCGACGTCGCCGGCGTGGAAGAGGCGAAGTTCGAGCTGCAGGAGATCATCGAGTTCCTCAAGGATCCGCAGAAGTTCACGCGCCTGGGCGGCCGCTTGCCGAAGGGTGTGCTGCTCGTGGGACCGCCGGGCACCGGTAAGACGCTGCTCGCGCGTGCCGTCGCCGGCGAGGCCGGCCGTCCCTTCTTCTCCATGTCGGGCTCCGATTTCGTCGAGATGTTCGTCGGCGTCGGCGCGAGCCGCGTGCGCGATCTGTTCGAGCAGGGAAAGGCCCACGCACCCTGCATCATCTTCATCGACGAGATCGATGCGGTCGGCCGCCATCGCGGCGCCGGGCTGGGTGGCGGGCACGACGAGCGCGAGCAGACGCTCAACCAGCTCCTCGTCGAGATGGACGGCTTCGAGTCGAACGAAGGCGTGATCCTGATCGCCGCGACCAACCGGCCCGACGTGCTCGATCCCGCGCTGCTGCGGCCTGGCCGGTTCGACCGCCAGGTCGTCGTCGACCTCCCGGACCTGCGTGGGCGCGAGGAGATCCTCAAGGTGCACCTGCGCAAGGTGCCGGTGGCCGATGACGTAGACGTGACGGTGATCGCGCGCGGCACGCCGGGAATGTCGGGCGCCGACCTCGCGAACCTGGTCAACGAAGCGGCGCTCCTCGCCGCGCGCCGGAATCGCGACCGCGTCTTCCTGATCGATCTCGAGGAAGCGAAGGACAAAGTGATGCTCGGCGCCGAGCGCAAGTCGATGGTGATGAAGGAGGACGAGCGGCGGAACACGGCCTACCACGAGGCGGGCCACGCCGTCTGCGCGATCAAGACGCCGGGCTGCGATCCATTGCACAAGGTGACGATCGTGCCGCGCGGCCGCGCGTTGGGGCTCGCGTTCACGCTGCCGACCGAGGATCGCTATTCGGTCTCGCGGCAGCAGCTCGAGGCGACGCTCGTCA
>JBDUCS010000060.1:0-14610 GCA_040003335.1 Gemmatimonadaceae bacterium
GATCGGTGCCGCGCCGCTAGCGCTCCGTGCCCAGCTCCTGCTTCCGCGCCATCTCGGCGCTGGCCGGTGACTCGAGATAGCGGTACAAGCCGTAGATGCCGACCGCCGCGCCGCCGACCATCATCACGGTCCCGACGTCGCTCCCGATTATCGCGCCGGCGAGGAACGTCACCCCGCCGATGATCATGTAGCGGCCGTTCTCACTGAACTTGCCCGCGGCGCGCGCGCCTGTCACGTGCGCGGTGAACGGGCGTCCATCACGCTCGGGCGATGCCGATCGGAGGGCGACGCTCGTGTTGGCGAGCATCGGTCCGACGGCCGCGACGGCCGCGACGGCCGCGACGGTCGCGCCGTCGGGCGCGAGGAGCGATTGCGCGCCGGCGGGGGCGGCGAACGCGATGAACGTGGCGAGCGACGCGCCGGCGGCGAGGGCGGAGATGCGAAGAGTCATGGTCGAGTCGATCCTCGTGCTGGTTCGGTCAGGCTCCGGGTGGGGAAGGGTGCCCGAGCGAGCGCCCTTCGGCCTGCATGAGTCTAGTTGGAAAACCGAACGACGAAAAGACGACTGTCGGGTGCGCCATGAAGCGACGCGTTGCGATCGTTACCGCTTCTCGCACATCAAGGCGAGGTAGTTGCCCTCGCTGTCGCGGAAGGCGGCGATCCAGAGCTCATGGTCGGGCATTCGCGCGATCATGTGTGGTGCGTCGACGAACGGCACCCCGCGCTCCGTCATCGCCGCGTGCGCAGCGACGATGTCGTCGACCATGAAGTAGAGAATCGAGCTCGGATGATCGTGCTCGTTGCCCTCGGGCAGCGACAGCATCAGTCGCACGCCGCCGCAGTCGAAGAAGGCCATCGTCGGCGGCACTTCGAAGAGAAGGCGGAGTCCCATCGCGTCGCGATAAAACGCGACCGCGCGCGGAACGTCGTGTACGACGATCGCGATCTGGCCGATCCGCGTGAGCCCCGGCGTGGTTGGCTGCATGGCTGCCCCCGTGTCCGATCGTGACTGGTAATAGTTAGCTCTGCTAACTATTATGCGGCATGCCCCGCCCACGCGCAAGTGCCGGCCAGCCCCCGGCCGTCGTCGCCGACCGGCTCCATTCGGCGGCTATCCATCTCCTACGGGCTCTGCGCCGCCGCGACGTCGCCAGTGGCCTCAGCGCGCCGCGCCTCTCGGCGCTCTCCGTCGTCGTCTTCGGCGGCCCGCTCACCCTCGGCGCCCTCGCCGCCGCCGAGCAGGTTCGGCCACCGACGATGACGCATCTCGTGCGGGCGCTGGAAGGGGAAGGGCTCGTCGCTCGCGCGGCGGACCCGGTGGACGGGCGTGTGGTGCACGTCCGTGCCACCGCCAAGGGGCGCGACGTCCTCGCGCGCGGCCGCGCCCTGCGCGTCGCGCTCCTCGCGCGCGCGCTCACGCGCCTCTCGCGCGCCGATCGTACGACGCTGGCCGGGGCGGCGGCGATCATCGAACGCATCCTGCCCGGCATGCAGTAAAGGGCAAACCGTAAAACGTGAAGACGTCAATACAGGCGGCATCTCGCGCTGCGCCCACGTCTTGACGCTCTCCTTGCTGCCATTTCCGGCGGACGCTAGACGCGGCAGCCGGCCTCCACGACATTCTCCGCATGCCTCCTCCCGCCGGTGGTCCGTCGCTCGTTCGCGCGCTCGGCGTGCGTGCGCTCGCCGCCACCACGTTCAATGTCATCATCGGCGGCGGAATTTTTTTGCTCCCGGCGACGATTGCGGGGACGCTCGGTGCGGCGGCGCCCTTGGCGTATCTCGTCTGCATCGTCGCCATCGCGCTGATCGTTCTCTGCTTCGCCGAAGCGGGGAGCCGGGTCTCGATGACCGGCGGACCGTATGCGTACGTCGAGGTCGCGCTCGGCCCTTTCGTCGGATTTCTCGGCGGCGTGCTGCTGTGGCTCTTGATGTCGTTCGCCACCGCGGCGGTGGCCAACGGATTTGCGGCGTCGCTCGCCGCGCTGTGGGCGCCGCTCGGCTCGCCTCCGGCGCGCGCGCTGATCATCGCCGCGCTGTTCGCGGTGCTGGCCGCGACGAACATTCGCGGCGTCGGCAGCGGCGTGCGGCTGATCGAGATGGTGACGGTGGCCAAGCTCGTCCCGCTGCTCGTCTTCGTTGCGGTGGGCGTCTTTTTTGTGCGACCGGCACACCTGGCCTGGCCCGGCATGCCGAATGGCAAAACGCTTGGCCAAGCGGTGATCGTGCTCATCTTCGCCTTCGCCGGAATGGAGAGCGCGCTCGTGCCGAGCGGCGAGGTGCGCGATCCGTCGCGGACGGTGCCGCGTGCGTTGGCCATCGCGGCGGTTGGCGTGACCGCGCTGTACGTCGCGCTGCAGCTCGTCGCGCAGGGCATTCTCGGGCCGCGGTTGGCGTCGCCGGAATCGGCCGCGGCGCCGCTCGCCTCCGCGCTCGGCAGTGCCGTGGGACGCTGGGGCGCGCTACTGATGATCGCCGGCGCGGCGATCTCCACGTTCGGCCACGTGAGCGGTATGACGCTCGCCACGCCCCGGGCGTTGTACGCATTCGGGCGCGACGGATTTCTGCCTCGCGCGTTGGCCCACATCCATCCGCGGTACCGCACGCCGTACATCGCGATCGTCACGCAATCGGTCATTGCCGCATTGATGGCGGTGACGGGCACGTTCATCAATCTCGTAATCCTCGCCGACGCGGCAGTGCTCGTTCTCTACTTTCTCTGCTGCGTCGCCGCCTGGAAGCTGCGCCACGACGACGTGCGCATCGACGGCGCGGCGGGCTTCAACGCCCCCGGCGGCGGCATCGTTCCGTGGCTCGCCTGTGCCGTGATCGTCTGGATTCTCTGGAGCACGCCGCCGCGGCACCTCGCCGCGGTCGCAGCGGTGATGCTGGCGGCCGCGGTATTGTTCGGGCTCACCGCGCCGACGCGCCGCGCGAAGGCCGCGGACTTGACGACTGCCAATCACGACTGACGACGCCAATCATGGATGATCTGCTCAGATTTCGGGACGAGTTCCCGATTCTCGACAAGACGACGTACCTCGTGTCGAACTCGCTGGGTGCCATGCCGCGGAGCGTGCCGGCGCGCCTCGAGGAGTACGCTCGCGAGTGGGCAGCCGAGGGCGTGCGCGCGTGGGCGAAGGGGTGGTGGGAGATGCCGGTGTCCGTCGGCGACGAGATCGCGCCGCTGATCGGCGCCGGCGCCGGCGAGGTCGTGATGCAGCCGAACGTGACCATCGCGCAAGCCGCGGTGCTCTCTGCGCTGGACTACGCGCCGCCGCGCGACACAATCGTGATGACGGCGCTCGACTTTCCATCGGTGCGCTACGTCTACGACGGGCTCGCCTCGCGGCTCGGCGCGCGCATCATCGTCGTACCTGCGGCAGCGGACGGCATATCGGTGAACGAGGATGAACTCCTCGCGGCGATCGACGAGCGGACGCGTCTCGTGGCGATCTCGCACGTGCTCTTTCGCTCGGCGTACATCCTGAACGCGGAGCGGATCTGTCGTCGCGCCCACCAGATGGGCGCGCTCGTCGCGCTCGACGCGTTTCATTCGGTGGGCGTGATCCCCGTCGACGTGGCGCGCAGCGGCGCCGACTTTCTCACCGGCGGCGTGCTCAAGTGGCTATGCGGCGGGCCGGGTGGATGCTTTCTCTACGTGTCGCCGTCCGTGCGCGGGCTCCTCGAGCCGACACTCACCGGATGGCAGGCGCACGCGCGGCCCTTCGCGTTCGAGGGAGAGATGGAATACGCGCCTGACGCGCACCGCTGGCTCAATGGGACGCCCGTGATTCCCGCGCTGTACGCGGCCGCCGAGGGCCCGCGGATCTTACGCGAGGCGGGCATCGAGGCTGTGCGCGCGAAAAGCATGCGACAGACCGCGCGCCTGATCGATCTTGCCGACCTGCACGGCTTTCCCGTGCGTGCCCCGCGCGATGCATCGCGCCGCGGCGGCACGGTCGCCTTCGACGTGCCGCACGGCTACGAGGTGGCGCAGACGCTGCTCGCGCGCGACATTCTCGTCGACTACCGCCCCGAGGCGGGCATCCGCATCGCCCCGCACTTCTACACGAGCGATGACGAGCTCGAGGACGTCGTTGCGGCGGTCGACGATGCCCTCGAGACAGAGAGCTGGCGGGAGTACGAGCACACCCGAAGCGCAGTGACGTGACACGCCACACCCAGCACCCGACTTCCGACAGCCAGGTTCAATGCCCAGCGCACCGAAGAAGCTTCGAAAGCAGTACGCCAACGAAGACCACCCGCTCGTCGTCCTCCGATTCGAGGACGGTCACGAGATCCAGGTAAAAAAAGGCGTCGGCAAGACGTTCGATTGCTATCCCGGCGAGACGATCAAGATCCTCGCGATCTACGATCACACGTCGGGTGAGCGCGAGCTCGTGGAGAGCCGGAAGGCGGACAGCTTCGCGGACGCCTGAGCCGGTCGGCCGGCTGTGCGCAATCGACCCAGCTGCCGACACTTCTAGGCGCGAGGTGTATATAGCGCAGGCAAGGGTGTACACACACCGCAGCGGAGAGCCGATCGCGGGCTGCGCGTGGCAGCTAACGCGTGGTATCCTCCTTGCTCCTCCAGCCGCCGTCGTTCCCCCGGGATGAGGAGTCATTGTGAACAGCAGATTCTCGTTGGCCGCCGCTGCGCTGGGCGCCATGATGGTTGTGGGTGCCGTGCCCGCGCGGGGGCAGATCACGTCGGTGATCGCGCCGCCCAAGCAGGCGACAAAGGCCGCCGAGCGGGAGCAGCGCGCGCAGGCGCACGCGCCGAAACGCGACACGGCGGTCGCCGTGCGCATGAACAACATGCGCGCCTGGGTCGATTCAGCGTCCGGAGTCGCCGTTCGAACCGCGTCCACCGCGGCTGCGCCGCGCGACACCACTGCTGTTCCCGCCACGACGGCCCGGCCGGTCGCGCCTGTGGTAAAGGAAGCGACGACGTTTCACGATGGCGCGCCGGCACCGGCGACCGCGTCGCCGCTGCCCGCGACCGTGATCGCGGGCGTGCTGTTGCTCCTCGCGGGAGTCGCGCTCGCTCGCGCTCCCGCGTCCGACCGAGCGCGGGTGCGGCGCTAGCGTGCGGCTACGCCGCGCCGCCGGCGTGGCACTGGCTGCCGCCGGCGCGATTCTCCTCATCGGAGCCGGCGCCACCTATGCGCGTGGCGCGCTCCGGCAGGATGCGCTGCGCGCCGAGTGGGACGCCGGGGAAGCGCACCGCGCCGTCGGCGAGCTCGCCGCGTCGCTCGACCGCGAGGTCGCGAGCACGCCGTCCATCGGCGCGCCGGTGGGACGGCTGATCATCTCGCGAATCGCGCTCGACGAGATCATCGTGGAGGGCGTCGGCGACGCCGAGCTCAACGCCGGACCCGGCCATCTCCCTGGCAGCGTGCTCCCCGGCGCCGTAGGAAACGCGGTCGTCTCGGCGCATCGGGACCGGCATTTTCACGGACTCGATGCGATCGCGGTCGGCGACACCGTGGTCACCGAGAGCCACCGCCGGCGCGTGACTTGGGTGATCATCGAGCGTCGCATCGTCGAGCGTGGCGCGCCGGCGCTCTTCGCGACGACGGATGCGCGTCTCACGCTCACGACGTGTTGGCCGGTGCGCTACACGGGCCCCGCCCCCGACAGACTGATCCTCGGCGCCCGCAAAGTCCTCGAGCGGGGCACGTAGGCGAGACAGAGACTCGCCGTCTATTTCGTCTCGATAGCGGCGGGAGCGGGTCTCCGTCCATTCGCGTCGCGCACTTGGGTCGCGTGCCAGTAGAAGTAGACCGCGAGTGCGATCAGCGCGGCGGCGAGTATGCCCACCATCACGCCCGTGCGCGCCGGCACGGGCGCCGATGGCGCTTCTCCTGTTCCAGTCGAGCTTTGTTCGTCCACGTTGAGCTCCTGTTGATCGCCGGCCTACGCCAATCGCGTGCCGCTCTTCCCCCGCTCGCGCCCCGTCATATCTTGGGGCGGTCGAGTACCGGAAGCGAGTTGCGGGCGTCAAAGGTGGAAGTCGCGTAGCACCCCTTTTTCGCTCGTTGCTCGCGGTCTCGCCTCATCCTCTGCTCCATCAGATGACGATTCGCTTCGCAATCGCACGACTTCCACTCGTCGCGACGCTCGTCGCCATGCTATCGCAGGGACCATTTATCGTTCGCGAAGGCCGGCATCCCGAACCGTGCGTGGGTTCCGGCGTGGAGCGCGGACGCGGAATTTCGCCGCAGGAGCAAGCCGCGCGCATGCTCGCCTGGTCGCTCCGGAAGCGTGGCGTATGGTGACGCCGTCACGCGATGAGGTGCACGAGCCGGCGCGTGCCGGCGACGTTGTCCGCATCCTTCCGGAGATTCTCGCCGCGCTGCGCTCGCGGCGCGCCGTCGTGGCGCTCGAGAGCGCCGTGTTCGCGCACGGGCTTCCGATTCCGGCGAATCGTGAGGGCGCATGGCGCATGCTCAACGCGGTGCGCGCGCGTGGCGTGGTGCCGGCGATTACCGGAGTGGTGCGCGGCCGCCCAGCAGTCGGTCTCGAGGACGACGAGCTCGACTGGTTTCTCGGCCGCGAGGGCGTGCTCAAGCTCTCGTCGCGCGATCTCGCGGCGGCGGTCGTGAAAAAGGCCGACGGCGCCACGACCGTGGCGTCGACGATGGTATTGGCGCACCACGTCGGCATCGAGGTGTTCGCGACCGGAGGCATCGGCGGTGTGCACCGCGAACCGGCGTTCGATGAATCGGCCGACCTGATCGAGCTGGCGCGCTCGCCGATGATCGTCGTCTGCGCCGGCGCCAAATCGATTCTCGACCTCGAGGCGACGATGGAGCGCCTGGAGACGCTCGGCGTGCCGGTCGTCGGATTCCGCACCAATCAGCTCCCCGGCTTCTTTTGCAGCGACACCGGCCTCCCCGTGCCGACGCGGCTCGACACGGTCGAAGAGGTGGTGCAGCTCTATCTCATGCATCGACGGCTCGGCGGACACGGCGCGATCCTCGTCGCCGTTCCGCCGCCGCGCGAGACCGCGCTCCCCGCGGCGCAGATCCAGCGCGTGGTGGAAGAGGGGCTTGTGAAAGCAAAGGCGGAAGGGATCCGCGGCGGCGCGGTCACGCCGTTCCTGCTCGCGCAGATGGAAATGGCCACCGGTGGCATGACGCTCGGCGCAAACCTGGCGCTGCTCGAGAACAACGCGGCGGTGGCGGCGGACATCGCGAATGCGCTGGTGAAGGCGAGGTGACGGGTACCGGGTGCCGGGTGCCGGGCAACTGACAGCTGAATCGCTGCGCTGTGGTCGACACTCAGAGAGGGGGTAGTCTCGGAAATAGTCCCGGCACCTGGCACCAAGCACCTGGCACCACTGCGTCGCCAAAGTGTACTATTCGCCAAACCATGAGCTGGAGGTACCGAAGCCCATGCCTACCCCGTTTCTGAGTTCCGAAGAGTACGACGAACGCGCGCATCAGCTCTACAACGAGGGGCAGTATGACGAGGCGCTCGATGTACTTCGTGACGGGCTCTCGCTCTATCCGAATTCGGTAGAGCTCCACATCGGGGTGGGATACGCCCGGCTGGCGCGCGAGGAGTTCGCGTGGGCCCGCCACAGCTTCGAGAAGGCGCTCGTGCTCGACCCCGACCACGAGGATGCCCTCGCCGGGCTCGGCGAGTCGCTGCTCAAGTTCGGCCGCACCGAGGAAGCATTGGCGCAGTTCCAGCGCGTGCTCGAGCTCGGATACGCGGACGACATCGACCTCATGCTGCAGATCGGCCGCGCCTCGTTTCGCGAAGGGCTGATGGAAGTCGCGCGCGATTTCTTCGAGATCGCGATCCAGGAAGCGCCGGAGATGCCGGAGGCCGTCGCCTGCCTCGGATACGTGCAGCACCGCCTGGGCAACGACGATGAAGCCATCGACGCATTGAAGAAGGCGCTCGTCATCGACGGCGATCATGTCGAAGCGCGCATCTATCTCGCGAACATCCTGTACGATCGGCAGGAGATGGAGGCGTCGCACGCGCACATGGAGCGGACGACGCCGGAAGATCATTGGGACGAGCTCGGCATCTGGCGCCTGATGGAGATGAAGAAGACGCTGTTCCGCCTGAGCGACGACGACCCGGAGCTCAAGCCGTGGGAAGAGCGATTGTCCGAGCTCGCCGGCGAGCCCGACGCAATCGATGATATGCTCGCCGAGATCGAAGCGAAGGCGATGGAGGAGGCGGCGCAGGCGCAAGCGGCGGCGAAGGGGCAGCTCGAGCTGTTCGGCGCGCTCCTGCACGACTTGGCCGACCGCAAGCTCCAGCATCCGCCGGTTCACAAGGTGGAGATCGAGGGCGAGGCGTTCTCCGGCTCCTGGGAAGAGATTGTACACGAGATGCGCGAGGCCCGCGGCTCGGCCGACGGATCGCTCGAGGAGTTCATGGTGAACGAAGCGCGGCGCGGATACCTCTCGACGGGCGTCAGGATCCCGGCCAGCGACGCCGAGAGCTTCATTCGGGGAAGCGCGAGCGCGGGGCTTCTCAAGATTCTTCGCTGAACATCTCCCACGTGAGCGGCTCGTGAGCAGCACCGACTCCCAGCGCGCCGCGCTCATCGAGCTCCGCGCCGCACGTTCGGTCATCGACCGGCTGGACGCCTCGCGTCATCCCGAGGAGTTGGCCGCTGATTTGATTGAGGCATGGACGCAGCTCGAGGAGGCGCTGCGCTCGTTCGTCGGCGGTTCGGCACTCTCGGGACAGCCCCTGATTCGCGAGCTGCGCCAGCGCCAGCTGATCGACCTCGAGCAGGCCCACTGCCTGCTCGAGCTGTTGGCCGTGCGCGAGCGTGTGCAGCGCGCCGACTATCTTCCGATCGCCGACGACGTCACCGTTGCGCGGGATGCGTACGCAACGGTGGAGAAGCACCTCGCCGCCGGCTCGGCCGCCGGCGCCGCGGCGGACGAGCCGCTCACCGATCCGGTGCTTGAGCGCGGACGCCGCCAGCGGCAGGACGGACAGCGCGACATCGAACCCATACCGCCCGTACTCGACACGACGTACAACGAGGAGTTCGGCCGTCGAAGCCAGCCGTGGTGGTTTCTCGGTCTCATCGCCGTCGCGCTCGTCGCCGCGGCGGGCGTGGCGTGGTACGCCTTCGGCCGGGGCGGCACCGACCACGTCGCCGCCGGAGCCGAGCTGTTCAAGGCGGGACAGATGGAGCCGGCGCGCCGCGAGTTCGAGATCGCGCGCACGAACCAACCGAACAACGCCAGCCCGCACATCTACTTGGGCCGCATCGCGCGGCAGGGCGGAGACACGGCGCTCGCGCGGCGCGAGCTCCTGCAGGCCGTGCAGCTCGATACGGGCAGCGCGCTGGCGCGGCGCGAGTTCGGGTCGTTCCTCCTGTCACAGAAGCAGTACGAGGCCGCGCGCGCCTTTTACACCGCCGCCGTGGATCGCGATGCGAACGACAGGACGGCGATGGGCTTTCTCGGCTGCACGCTCGTGAAGCTCGGTCGTCTCGACGAAGCGATGCGCTGGTTCAAGCATGCCGGCGCCGGCGAGTGGGACGTGTGCGTGCCCCAAACCGCTCAGCCGCAGGTCGCGCCGCCGCCTCGGTGATCGAGCTCGCCGGCGTCAGCAAAGTCTATCACTCGTATCTTCCGCGCCCGCGACATGTCACCGCGGTGCGCGACTTCACGCTCCGCGTATCGCGCGGCGAGGTGCTCGGCCTCGCCGGGCCCAACGGCGCGGGCAAGAGCACGTTGATCGCGATGATGCTCGGCTACCTCGAGCCGGGCGAGGGCAGCGTGCGAATCGATGGCGTGCGGCCGCGTGCGTACATCGAGCGACACGGGGTCGGATACATGTCCGAGCTCGTCGCGATTCCCCCGCGCTGGACGGTCGAGAGCGCCCTCGCCCGCTACGCAACGCTCGATGGCGTCGCGCCCGCCGACCGCGCGGCGTGTGTCGGCGCGTCCATCGACAGGCTCGGCCTTGGCGAGCACCGCGGCAAGCGGGCGAAGCAGCTGTCGAAAGGCAATCTCCAGCGGCTCGGGCTCGCGCAGGCGCTCGTGCGCGAGCACGACCTCTTGATCCTCGACGAGCCGACGCACGGGCTCGATCCGGTGTGGACGCAGCGCTTTCGCGAGCTCGTCGATGCGTGGCGTGCGCCCACCCGCGCGATCCTGATTGCGTCGCACAACCTCGACGAGCTCGAGCGCGTCGCGGACCGCGTCGCGATCATCGATCGCGGCCGCCTGCAACGCGTGGTCGAAACGAGGCGCGGCGGCGGCAGCGCGGCCGCGATCGCGACGCGGTACAGGCTCACGCTGGCCGACGGCGCCTTGCACGTAGCGGGTGCGTTCCCCGTCTCGCGCGCGCTGGCGCGGGACGAGTTCGAGGTAGAGGTGGCCGACGTGCGCGCCCTCAACGCTGGTCTGGCTCGGCTCCTGTCGAGCGGCGCCATGGTGACCGAGGTCGCGCCGGCGTATTCGGCGCTCGAGCAGCAATTCCGCGACGCGGTCGCGGGCGACGAGTGAGGACGCCCGTCACCCGCTACCTCCGCTGGCACGCCGCAGACTTCATCGTGGAGCGGGGGCTGCCACTCTTGATCGTGAACACGCTCTTCGTCGTGCAGTTGGCCGTCATGCTGCGCGTCAAAGCCGGAGACGGCCCGGTCGACCGCGCTGCCGCGACGATCGTGCTGTCGAGCCTGCTCGGCGTCGTCGGCTTCACCGGGGCGATGATCGCCGTGAACGGGATCGTCAGCAACGACCGCAAGCACGGCTATTTTCGATTTCTGTTCGCCAAGCCCGTGTCGGTGGCGGCCTACTATGCACTGGCGTTTGTCGTGAGCGCGGCCGGCATGCTCGTGTGCGGCGCGGCGTTCCTCGGCGGTTTCGCGCGCTACGTCGCGCCGGTGGTCGCGCCGGGCGCGCTCCTGTTTCTGATGATGTATTTCGTCGCTGTCGGCGGCCTCGGATTTCTCTTGTCGGTCGTCACGAGGTACGATTGGATCGCGCTCGGCGCCATCTGGGTCGCGACGCAACTGGCCCGCGACGCCTTCCCGGCCGAGCGGTACGCCGCCGCGAAGGCGCTCTTGCTGCTCTTGCCGCCGACGCATCTCGTGCAACCGATGTCGCTGGCGGTGTTGCGCGGTGAGCACGTCGGAGCGCTCGACGGCATCTGGCTCGTCGGCTACGGCGTGGCCGCGTTCGTGCTCGGCGTCATTCTCGTGCGCCGCCGCTCGCTGGCGGCGTAGCCTCAACGTCTCATCGCAGAGTCCGTCGTGATCTCCTTGCCCTTGCTCGACCCCTCCTCCGTCACGCGTGTCACGCTCGCCAACGGTCTCACCGTGCTCGTCCGCCGCAACGTGTCGGCGCCCGTCGTCGCAATCGTCACCTACGTGAAGGCCGGCTACTTCGACGAGACCGACGACGTCGTCGGCATCGCGCACGTGCTCGAGCACATGTACTTCAAGGGGACGCCGACGCGTGGCGTGGGCGAGATCTCGCAGCAGACGAAGGCGGCCGGCGGCTATCTCAACGCCGGCACGATCTACGATCACACCAGCTACTACACCGTGTTGCCGGCCGCCGGATGGCTGAAGGGCCTCGAGATCCAGGCCGATGCATACTCGAACTCGGCGATCGATGCCGACGAGTTGCGCAAGGAGCTCGAGGTCATCATCCAGGAAGCGAAGCGCAAGGCCGACACGCCGGGCGCCGTGACGACGGAGACGCTGTACGAGATTCTGCACGATACGCATCGCATGCGCCGGTGGCGGATCGGCCGCGAGCCCGGTCTGCGGAAGCTGACGCGCGACGATGTCGTCCGCTTCTATCGGGGACTGTACAAGCCGAGCGAGACGATTCTGTCCATCGTCGGCCACGTGGACGTGGCAGACGTGCTCGCGCAGGTGGAACGGCTCTACGGCGGGCTCGCTGGTGGGGCGCCCGATCGTGTCCCCGGTCCGACCGAAGAGGCGCGCGGTGGATTTCGCTATCGCGAGATCGCCGGCGACGTGACGCAGGCTCACGTCGCGTTCGGCTGGCGCACGCCCGAGGCGATGCACCCCGACACTCCGGCGCTCGATCTCGCCGCCGCGGCGCTCGGCTCGGGGCGCGCGTCGCGGCTGTATCGCGCCGTGCGCGAACGACGACTCGCCAGTTCGGTGTCGGCCTACGACTATACGCCGACGGAACTCGGCGTTTTCGCGATCCACCTCGAGGGACAGGCGGAGCACGCGATCGCCGCGGCACAGGCTGCATGGTCCGAGCTGCGCGACCTGCGCGACGGCGGCGTTCGTGACGACGAGCTATGGCGCGCGCGCCGGGTCTTCGAGTCGCAGTGGATTCGCCGGCTGGAGACGATGGACGGCCAAGCCAACTACCTCGCCGAGTGGGAGGCGAGCGGTGACTGGAGGCTCGGTGACCGCTACCTCGAACGGCTCCTCACGGCGACGCCGGACGAGGTGACGGACGTCGTGCGCCGGTATCTCATCGCCGACGCGACCGGCGTCGTCGCGTACCGGCCGGCGTCGTCGCCGCCGCTCGCTGCGGATGCGGGGGCGATGCAGGAGCTCCTCCAGCGCAGCAACGCCGCTCCGCTGCCCGTTCCGCCACCGCGCGTGCCGGCGTTGGCGCCCGCGCGCGCGCCCGCGGCAACGTTCGAGCGCGACGAGGCCGGCGTGCGCGTGTATCGGACGCAGCACGGCGTGCCGATTCTCGTGCGGCACAAACCCGGCGCGCTCGTCGCGTACGTTGGCGTGTTCGCTCTGGGGGGCCCAAGCGACGAGGACGCGAGTGTCGCCGGTCTCACGACGCTGATGGCGCGAACGGCGATCAAGGGAACGACACATCGCACGGCCAGCCAGATCGCCGAAGACGCGGAGCTGTTGGGCGGCGCCGTGAGTCCATCTGTGGGGTCGGAGAATGTGGGGTGGACGATTTCCGTTCCGCGACAGCAGCTCGACGCCGCGGCGGAGCTCCTCGCCGACGTCGTGCAGCATGCGACCTTTCCGGTCGACGCGCTGGAGACCGAGCGGACGATCGCGGTCGCCGACTTGGCGCAGATGCGCGACGACATGTATCGCTATCCCATGCGTCTACTGACGCTCGCGGCGTTCGCCGGCCATCCGTATGGCGTGCCGGCGAGCGGCACGGAGGAATCGCTGGCGCGCATCGACGGCGTGCGTGTGCGTGACTGGCACCGCGCGCAGGTATTGCGCGGACCGGCGGTGATCGCGCTCGTCGGCGATGTGGACGCCGACGAATCGGCGACGTCGCTCGCACGCCGCTTCGACGGGCTGCACGGCGGCGTTGCGGGCACGATCGACGCGGCGGCGTGGCCGGCGGCGGGCATCGAGGTGATAGAGCCGCGCGACAAGGCGCAGTCGGCGATCGTGATGGCGTTTCCCGGCCCATCGCGCGGCGATGACGCCCGATTTGCCGCGCAGTTGCTCGCCGGCATCGCCAGCGGACTCGGCGGCCGATTCTTCGAGGAGCTGCGCGACCGGCAATCGCTCGCGTATACCGTGCACGCCTTCGCGAGCGAGCGTCGCGCCGCCGGCATGTTCGTGTCGTACATCGCGACGTCGCCCGACAAGGAGGCGACGGCGCGCCGCGGGCTCCTCGCCGAATTCGCGAAGCTGCGCGAATCGCCGGTGACGCCGGACGAGCTGGCGCGCGCCAAAGAGTACGCGATCGGGTCACACGCAATCAGCCAGCAGAGCGGCGCGGCCGTGCTGGGCGAGGTATTGGACGCCTGGATGTTCGGCGGTTCGCTCGCCGAAATCAGCGACTACGATGCCCGCGTCCGCGCCGTGACTGCGGATGAGATTGTGGCGCTCGCCCGCCGATATTTCGACGAGAGCCGGATTGTCTCTGCGGTGATCAGGGGCACGGGGAAGACGGTGTGAGCTGCTTCGTCTAGCGATTTCCGGTGGTTTCGGAAATCGCTCTCCCGATGGTTCGCCGCGCGGCGCGCAGTCGGCCGCCCGGGGCACGGATGCCACGCGGGTCGTCGTAGTCGCTCGACGCGAAGAGGATCACGCCGCTCACCGCGGGGCGGCGCGTCGCCCAGGCGATCGTGCCCCAAATCGCCAGGGCCTGGCCGCGCTCGCCGTGGAGCATCGGGTAGCCGCCGCTCTCCAGCACCCAGACCTCGTTCCGCGGCGGTGAGGCACGCATCCATCGATCGACGGCCGCCGTCCGCGCGTCGAGCGATGCGGCGCCGTCGTAGAACGGCGTGAGCGTGACCGCCGCGCCGTCGGTGGGTGCGCGCTCGCCGGTCGACCACGCGAAGAGCGCGCTGTCGGCCGGCGCGACGCCGCCGGCGTGCGCGAGCACCGTGACTCCCGGGTCGACGCGATGCGCCACCGCCGCGGCGTCGGCGTGATAACGCTCCCAATCGAGGAGCGGGAGCGCACCGAGCGCGCGCGTCGCGGCGCCGAATGGATCGACGACGGGAACCATGTAGTCCGGCCGCAGCCGGCGCATCGCGCGCTCGATCGTCGCCAGTCGTCCGCGGAGCCACCGCGCGCGCTCGGCGGCGCTGCGCGACGGCGGCGCGCCGCGCAGGTCGAGCGCGACGAGGAGCGACTTCCCGCTCCGCTCGTCGTCGATCGCCCGCGAGAGGGAGTCG
>JBDUCS010000342.1:0-4296 GCA_040003335.1 Gemmatimonadaceae bacterium
CCGCGCTCACGCTCGCCGCGATGGGCGCCGGCGCCGACGGCATCTTCATGGAGACGCACCCCGATCCCGCGCACGCGCCGAGCGACGGACCGAACATGATTCCTCTGCGCGAGCTCGACGATCTCATCATGCGCGCGGTCGACGCGTGGGGCGTGCGATGCCGGTAGAGCGCGAGACGCCGGCGATCGATCCGGCGCTCGCGCGGCGGATCCGTCTCGTCGGACTCGACGTCGACGGAGTGCTGACCGACGGCGGCGTCTATCTCGGCGACGTGCGCGGCGAGCGCTCGGAGCTCAAGCGCTACGACATCCAGGACGGTCTGGGCATTCGCTTTCTGCGCGACGCCGGGATCATCGTCGCGATCGTGACGGGACGGGAATCGGAAAGCGTGCGGCTGCGGGCGGCGGAGCTGAACATCGAGGACGTCGAGCAGGACCGCCAAGCGCGCAAGCTTCCCGCGTTCATGCGCGTGCTGCACCGGCGCGGTGTCGCGATGGCGGACGCCGCGTTCGTCGGCGACGACATTCCGGATCTGGGCATTCTGCGCGCGGTTGGACTGTCGGTGGCCGTGGGGAACGCCGTGCCCGAAGTGCGGCGTGCGTGCGCGCTCACGCTCGCGCGCCGCGGCGGATTCGGCGCCGTGCGCGAGCTTGCTGAGCTCCTCCTTTCGGCACGCGGCGAATGGGAGACAATCACCGAGCGCTACGTGAGCGAGCGGAGCGCCGCATCGGTGACGGCGCGGTGACGGCGGCGCGCGGCGACACGGCGGCGCCGGCCGCGACGGCGGCGCGGATCGTCGAGCGTGGCAAACGCGTGCTGCGCATGGAGCGCGAGGCGCTGGAAGAGATCGAGCGCCGGCTCGGCGACGATTTCGCGCGCGCCGTCGAGCTCATCGCCATGTCGCCCGGCCGCGTGATCGTCGTCGGCGTCGGCAAGTCCGGCATCATCGCGCAGAAGATCGCCGCGACGCTCACGTCCACCGGCACCCCGGCCGCCTTCCTCCATCCTGTGGAAAGCATGCACGGCGATCTCGGCATCGTCGGACCGGCGGACGTCGTCATCTGCCTGTCGAAGAGCGGCGAGACGGAAGAGCTGATGCCGCTCTTGGAGCAGCTGAAGCGGCTCGGGGTACATATCGTCGCGTTCACCGGCGAGCGCGACTCGACACTCGGCCGGAACGCAGACGTGACTGTGGACACGTGGGTGCGCGAGGAAGCGTGTCCGCACGACCTCGCGCCGACGACGAGCACGACGGCGGCGTTGGCGATGGGCGACGCGCTCGCCGTGGCGCTCCTCGAGCATAAGGGCTTTCAGCGTGAAGATTTCGCGCGGCTGCACCCGGGCGGCGCGCTGGGGAAAAAGCTCCTCACCCTCGTTCGGGACGTGATGGTGAGCGAGGAGCTTCCGCTGTTGCCGGCGGGCGCGACAATGCGCGAGGGCGTGATGCTCCTCGCCAAGCGCCGCGGAACCGTGGCCGTCGTGGACGAGCGGCGGCGAGTGCTCGGTGTGATGACGGCGGGCGACTTGACGCGACTGATGCAGCGCGAGGCGGATTTCTTGGACGTGCCAGTGGTCGACGTGATGAACCGCAGCCCGAAGCTCGCGCGTGACGACGAGCTCGGGAGCGCCGCGCTCTTTCGGATGGAGCAGTTCGGCGTGATGGCGATGCCCGTGCTCGACGCGAGCGATGTCGTTGTAGGCATCGTGCACTTGCACGACCTGTTGCGCGCGGGGCTCGCGTGAGGCGCGTCCTCTTCGGGCCGGCGCTTGCTGTCGGGCTCGTCGCGCTCGCGTGCAAGCCGGGCACCGCACCGCAGGTGGCGGGCGCGGCCGCGCACGGCGATTCGTCCGATCAGGTCATGTACGGCATCGACACGTACCTGACCGATCGCGGGCTGCTTCGGGCCGAGCTCAAGGCGGACACGGCATATTTCTACGACGAGAACTCGCGCATCGAGCTGCGGCACGGGTTGACGCTGACGTTCTACGGGCAGACCGGCAAGAAAACGTCGACGCTCACGTCGAGTGAAGGCACGTACAACACGCGCGCGGCGCAGACCGAGGCGCGCAAACACGTCGTCGTGGTGAGCGAAGACGGAAAACGCCTCACCACGGAGCAGCTGCGCTACAGCCAGACGCAAAACCTCATCTCGAGCGACAGCGCCTTCGTGCTCACGCAGCCGGAGCGCACCATCACGGGCATCGGCTTCACGTCGGACCCGGATCTCAAGGTTGTCAAGATCCTCAAGAGTCCGGGCGGCACGGCGATCAATCTCGCCGCGCCCTCGACGGCGGCGCCGGCGCCGCCCAAGCCATGAGGCGAGTCATCACGCTCCTCTGGCTGTGCGCCGCGCCCTTGGCCGCGCAGAATCCCGCGCCGGCCGGAGGCCGATGCCCGGTGTTCAACTTGGCGAGCAACCCGGTCACGTCACACTCCACGTCCATCGAGACGCCCTCCAAGCAGCACGACATCTACATCGGCGGCGGTGCCATTGCGACGTGCCCATCGCAAAACCAAACGATCATCGCCGATAGCGCCGAGCAGTTCGGCGATACGCGCGTGCTGAACCTGATCGGCAACGTGCACTACACGGAGCCGCGTCTCACGCTGAACAGCGAGCGGCTCACGTACTGGCAGAACGACGAGCGCGTGCGCGCCGAAGGACACGTCGACGCGACGCTGCCGAGCGGCACGAACATGGTGGGACCCGTCGCCGACTATTATCGGGCGATCGCGCCGGTGCGCACGACGGCGCGGCTGATTGCGACGGGACGACCCACGATCAAGATCGTTCAGCTCGACTCGGTGACGAAGAAGCCCGGCGATCCAGTGATCGTCATCGCCAACAACGTGTCGATGGAAGGCGACACGCTCGTCTACGCGGGCGGCAAAGTCGAGATCACGCGTCCAGACATCGTCTCGCACAGCGATTCGGCGGTGATGAACAGCCAGAGCGAAAAAGCCCGGCTGATCGGCCAGCCGGTGATCGACGGCCGCGGCGAGCGACCGTTCCAGCTCTCGGGTCTCATCGTCGATCTGTTCGCGAAGAACAAAGTGTTGCAGCGCGTGCTCTCGTCCGGCTCGGCGAAAACGGTGAGCGAAGATGTCACCCTCACCGCCGATACGATCGATTTCCGGATGGCGGACCGGCTGCTGCAGCGGGCGTTCGCCTGGGGGCAGCCGGGCAAGATGCGCGCGCACGCTGTATCGCCGACGTACGACATTCTCGCCGACTCGCTCGCGATCAAGATGCCCGGCCAGCGGCTACAGGAGGTTCGCTCGATTCGCGACGCGTACGCCGAGAGTCTTCCCGACACGATCAAAATCCGCACGCGCGAGCGCGACTGGCTCAAGGGTGATACGATCATCGCGTACTTTGACAGTGGCGCGGTAAAGGCGAAGACGTCGACGGCGAAGCCGGGGCAGAAGGACGCCGGCGCCCGCATCAAGCAGCTGATCTCGCTCGGCCACGCCCAGTCGTTCTACCATATCGCCTCCAAGGACACGACGACGATCTTGCCGTCGATCAACTACGTGAAGGGGAACGCGATTCAGCTCGCGTTCGCCGACCAGCAGGTACAGCGCGTGGACATCACGGGCCCCTCCTCCGGCGTCTACCTCGAGCCGGAAGCAAAGACCGACACGAGTAAGTCGAAGAAGCCGCCCGGCCAACCCGCGGCGCGTCCTCCAGTGCGATCGAGACCGTGACGACGCCACATCTCCCGGAGCAAGTTCGCGACTTCATCACCCGGTACGCGAAGGGCGACCGGTCGATGGCGCTCGCGCTCATCGCGCTCGTCGCCGCGGCGAAGGAGGGTGGCAACGCCGTGGTGAACGACGTCGCGATCCGGTACCGCGACGAGCACATCGCGGTGATGCGCAGCGAGGGACGCGATGCCGAGCAGATCGGCGGACGCCTCGGGCTCGACGAGGTGCGGGTGTTTCTCGCCAAGACGATCTTCGCGCGTCTCGCCGCCGACGGACTGCTCGTGCTTCCAGCCGGCGATCCGAGCACGCCCGACGCCGTCGTCCGCATCGCCGATCGCTACTGGGCGCCGATCGTCGGCTTCCAGCAGGCCATGGCCAACGCGGAAGTCACGAGCGTCCTCCGCGAGACGGGCGAGTTCGCCAGCGTGTCGCTCCGCACGAGCGCCGAGCGGTCGGCGCCCGGCGTTCCGGCGCCACCGCTCAGCGTACTCGAGGCGAAGGGGCTGGTGAAGACGTACCGCCGGCGACGAGTGGTCAATGACGTGGCCCTCCGATTGCAACAGGGCGAGATCGTCGGACTGCTGGGC
>JBDUCS010000343.1:0-4287 GCA_040003335.1 Gemmatimonadaceae bacterium
CCGCGGCGGCCGCGTACGGATTTGACCCGACCCGCGTCGACGCTACCGGCTACTCGAACGGAGCGAACATCGCGGCGAGCCTCATGCTCCTTCGACCGGAGACGGTGCGCGACGCCGTGCTCTTCCGCGCCATGCGCCCGTTTCGCGAGACGCCCCCGCCGCTCCTCTCCCCGTCGCCGCACGCCGCGCTGCTCGTCTCCGGTCGCACCGACCAGATGGTTTCGCCGCGCGATGCCGAAGGACTGGCGAACGACCTTCGCGCCGCCGACGTTGCGACGACGCTGCACTGGTCAGCCGCGGGTCACGAGCTCGTCGCGGCCGATCTGGTCACAGCTACGCAGTGGCTCGCTGCGCGAGCGGGCGTCGGGCGCCCGACCCCCGACGCTCACCCACCAATCGCTTCCTCCCTATGATTTCCACTCGCCTCGCCTCTCGCTCCCTGGCCGTCCTCCGCATCGTCGCATGCTTTGTTCTGTTCCAGCACGGGCTCCAGAAGCTCTTCGGCCTCCTCGGCGGCGCCGGGGGCGCGCCGGGCCAGTCGTCGTGGGCAGCCGGCAATCCGATGATGGGAACGATCGGCATCCTCGAGACGGTGGGCTCGATTCTCGTGGCGCTTGGCCTGTTCACGCGGCCCGTCGCCTTCCTGCTCTCGGGCGAGATGGCGTTCGCGTACTTCATGCGCCACGCCGGCAAGGACTTCTGGCCCGTGATCAACCGCGGCGAGCCGGCGGTGCTGCTGTGCTTCATCTTCCTGATGATCGCGGCGTCCGGGCCGGGGGCGTGGGCGCTCGACTCCTCGCGAGCATCCTGGCCAGAAAGCGTCGACCAATGAAACGCGTCGCGAAACGACAAAAACGCGGGGCGAGCGCTCGCGCCACTTTCGTCTTTTCGGGTTCGTTTTCGTGAGTAGTTCTTAGTCATTCGTTTGATTACGAGCGAGCCATCCGGGTCGTCATCGGGAGGATGCCTCCCGACGCCGTCCGTCTCCCGCGCCTACCGCAGCACGATGATGATGTGCATGCGGCCCGCTTCGCCCGACTGACGCGACTGGCGGCCGCGGTGACCGGCGCGCCGCGCGCCGTGTTCGCGCTCGTAGACACCGACGCGCCTCAGCTGGTGCGGCTCGCAGGCCGGCTCGGTTTCGACGACAGCGAGCTGGCGCCGCGCACCCTCCCGTTCGCCGACTCCATCTGTCGCTACGTGCTCGCCTCGCGCACGCCGTTGACGCTCGACGATGCGCGCTCGCACGCGCTCGTGCGCGACGTGCGCATGCTCGCTGGCAGCGACGCCGCGGCCTTTTTGGCCGTTCCCATCCTGAGTCACGCCGGCGAAGCGCTGGGTGCGCTCGCCGTGGCCGATGTCGCGCCGCGCCGCTGGCGCGACGCCGACGTGCGCGCCCTCGAGGATGTCGCGGCTTGCGCGGCGGCCGAGCTCGCGCCCGGCGTGCGCGGGCCGCTCGCCCGCGCATCGTCGCCTCGGGTCGCGCGAACGAGCGGTGAGACGAACGCGGCGACCGAGGCCGAATTGATCAATCATCGCCGCGCCGAAGAAGCATTGCGCGAGAGCGAGGAGCGCCTGCGCGCCATGTTCGAGCAGGCCGCCGTGGGCATGGCACACGTGAGCATGTCGGGTGAATGGCTGCGCTTGAACCAGCGCGTCTGCGACATCGTCGGATACGGTCGCGACGAGCTCCTCGCCCGAACGGTCCAGTCCACACTCCACCCCGACGACGCCGGCGCGCACGCCGAGCAGATGCGGCGGATGACGGCCGGCGAGATCTCGACGACGGCGCTCGAGCAGCGCCACGTGCGGAAGGATGGCACGACGATCTGGACGACCCTCACGCTGTCGATGCTGCGCGAGGTGAACGGCGCCCCCAAGTACTGCATCGCGATCCTCGAGGACATCACGCAGCGCAAGCAGCTCGAGCTGCAGTCTTTTCAGTCACAGCGGCTCGAGGCCGTCGGCCGACTCGCCGGCGGCGTGGCCCACGACTTCAACAACCTGCTGACGGCGATCACGGGGTATAGCGACGCGCTCCTCGACGCGATGGACGCCGACGACGGGCGCCGCACCGACGTGCAGCAGATCCGCCGCGCCGCCGAGCACGCCGCGGCGCTGACCGCGCAACTATTGGCGTTCAGTCGCAAGCAAGTGTTGCGGCCGAAGGTGTTCGACCTCACTACCGTCGTCGTCGGCATGGATAGCATGCTCCGGCGCCTGATCGGCGAGGACGTGCATCTCGACACCGTCGCCGGCGGCGACGGCGACACCCTTCGCGGGCGCGTGAAAGCAGATCCCGGGCAGATCGAGCAGGTCGTGATGAATCTCGTCGTGAACGCGCGCGACGCGATGCCGGACGGCGGCCACATCACGCTCGAGACGGCGATCGTCGACCTCGGCGAGAACTACGCACATCGCCACGTGGCGTTCGTTCCCGGTCCCTATGTGATGCTGGCCGTAACCGACACCGGCTGCGGCATGGACAAGGAGACCCAGGGTCGCGTCTTCGAGCCGTTCTTCACGACGAAGGGTCCCGGCAAGGGCACCGGACTCGGCCTCTCGACGGTGTACGGCATCGTCAAGCAGTCGGGTGGCTACGTCTGGGTGTATTCCGAGCTCGGCCACGGCACGACGTTCAAGATCTACCTGCCGCGCGTCGAAGACGCCGTCGACCTGCCGCGCGCGCCGGAGGCGCCAAAGTCACAGGAGGCGTTGCGCGGCACGGAGACGATTCTCCTTGTGGAGGATGAGGACGCGCTCCGCACGCTGATGCATCGCGCGCTGGCGAAGTACGGCTATACGGTGCTCGAGGCGCGCAATGGCCGCGAGGCGCTGGCAATCTGCGAAGCGTACACGGACAGAATCCACGTCGTCGTCACCGACGTCGTGATGCCCGAGATGGGCGGCCGCGAGCTGGTGGACCGGCTCGCGACGCTGCGTACCGGCGAGCCGATCCGCGTGCTGTTCATGTCCGGCTACCCCGGTGGCGACATGGTCCGCCGCGGCGTGCTCGACGCGCAGACGGCCTTTCTCCAGAAGCCGCTCACCCTGGCGTCGCTCGCCCGCAAGATCCGGGAAATTCTCGACAGGTAACGCGCACCGGATTGACAGAATCCACTCGCTCCATTCCAGCAATGCTGCAAATCCTGTCAATCCTGGGGATTCGCTCGGTGCGCGGTTGCGAGAGCATCCACAGATGGCGCGCGAGGATGCAAAACGGCGGCGCTCGAGTGTGCCAAGCGCCGCCGTCATCGTGTCGGTCGATCACCGACCGGTGTTCAGCCCCATTGTTCGCGAAATCCTATCGAGAGCGCGAGCCGCAAGCCCGCGCTGCCGCGATCGACGCACGCGTCGTCGTCGTCGCGCAGCTCGTCGAGGATCTTGCGGGCGACGGTGTCAACGACTTGCACCGAGTTGTAGGCGCCTTCCAGCACCTTGCGACGGATGTCCGCGGCGCGCTGCGGATCGAGCCCGCTCGCGTGCGTCGTCGCCTCAGCGGCCTTTGCACGACCGGCGTCGCTGATCCGGACGTGGTCGTTGCGCTCGCGCTTCGGCGCCGCCTGCTCGCCCGATACCGCAGGCGACTGGGTCGGCTGCGTGCTCGGCTGGACGTTCGTACCAGCCTTCGGCTGCGTGATCTCGGGGGCCTTACCGTGAATTCTCATTTTCACTCCTCCGTGCATTTATATCGTCATGGGTCGGTCACTTCTTTAGCGACCGGTCATTCATTCCGGTCAATCGTTCCGATCATCTCGCCGGCCGGTGTGCGCGTTCGGCTCAGCGCCGAACGTCCAACTGGTTACTCGGCGCCGGACGGCCGCCGTACTCGCCGCCCGTCATCCGCCGCAGCTCCAGCCCGCGGATCGCTTGCAGCGAGGCATCGCGCAGCTCGGTGAGTCGGCCGCGCAGCCACTCCCCGGACTCGGCGCGCTCTTCCATCTCCACCAACGTCTAGTGCAAGAGCGGCGTCACGCCGTCGACGCCGTCACTGCCGCCGCCGTCCGCCGCCTCGGCGCGGGCGCGCGACTCGCCCAGCTCCTGCTGCAGCCGGTCGCGATCCGCAGCGAGCTCATGATAGCGCGCGAGCTGCCCCTGGTCCAACGCCTCGAGCTGATCGGCGATGAGCGCCATCAGCCGCGCGTACGTCTGGATGCGCGTGCGCACGCCGTCGTGCTCGTTGGGCATTGGTGGACGATAGAGCGTGCTCATCGCCGGCTCAGCCGCGGAGCTCGGTACGCGCGAACGTGGTCGGCGTGCTCACCGACGCCGCCGCGGCGAGCGCGG
>JBDUCS010000344.1:0-4279 GCA_040003335.1 Gemmatimonadaceae bacterium
GATGCTTCTGTCCGGCCCCGCGATGCGCGCGCGTCGCGGCCGGCGGAACGCTGGTCGTACCCTGCGCGAGCGTCGCCGACGCGGCGCCGCCCATCAAGAAGAGGCCGGCAGTGGCCAGCCGAAGGTTCGACATTGCGCCCCCCGTCAGTGAATCGGGGGACCGATGTCCGCCAGCACTGAGGAAGACGGCACAATACATCTGACGTTAACGGCGCTGTCCGGTGTTCGGCTTCGAACGGTGACGACAATGGGCATCACGCCCGCAGCCGATGCCTCGTCGAGCCGCTCACTCGTGAGGCATCAATTGTCGAGGAGCGACCCGATCACACCACCCAACCCACCGCCCGTGGTGCGTCCCTGCTCGGCTCCCTCTGGCATGTGCATGTACATCGACTGGATGGCGACGCGGCCCGGTCCGGTGAAGCGGTTCCAAAAGATCTGTCCGGCGCTGGCGAAGAAACCACTCGTGAAGCGCTGGAACTGTGTCTCCATCGTCACGGACGGATCCTTGTAGATCCAGCCACCGGGCTCGATGTCGAACTGCTGGCCCGGCTCGAGCTCGATCTCGAAGACGTTCCCGAAACCGTGCAGCCAGAGCACGCCTTCGCGCGCCGGCGCGGAAAAAGTGTCGATGAAAAAACCGGAGCCGCCGAAGAACATATTGGAGATGCCCTTCACGCGCGTGAAGGAGTAGTCCACCCCGTCCGTGGCGGCGAGGAACTGGTGCTCGCGCACGTCCACCGATTGGCCGCGCTCGAGGTGCAATGCGAAGACCTGTCCCGCGCCGTCGCGGCTGAAGCCGATGTGGCCCGGGCCGCGCGCTTCCGTCATGAAGATCGGGAGGCCGGCGATGAGCCGCTTGAATCCGCCGGCGAGCGACTTGAGCCCGATGTCGACCGAGGCGTTCTTCCACAACAACACATGGTGCTCGAAATAGATCGGATCGCGCGCGAGCTCCACATGCAGCACGGGCACGACCTCGCCCTCGATGTGATACGTGACGCCGGCGTACGACTCATCGCGAATGCCCGTGGGCATGAGGCGGGGAACAACGCGCACTGAAGCTCCAGATGTGGGAGAGAGGGCAGTTCACTGCGTGCGACGGAGGGCGTATCCGTTTTTCGCTGATCGGGCCGATGATGCGTGACGTTCCAAGGCGCGACAAGTGCGAGGAAGCGCTACGCACCACGCACTACGCAGTCGTCGCTCAGACGTGTTTCAGCTTCCACGTGCCGCGCCTGAAGATGAGCGCGCTGGCGACGGCGAGCGCCGAGAACGCGACGGGTATGGCGATGAAGACACCGCGCGCGCCGAGGCCGATGGAGACCGAGAGGGCGTACGCGAGCGGGATCTCGAACAACCAGAAGATGAACAGGTTGAGCAACGTCGGTGTCTGCGTGTCGCCGGCGCCGTTGAACGATTGCGTGATCACCATACCGTACGCGTAAAAAAGGAATCCGCTGGCGACGTACCGCAAGCAGTCGATCGCGAACGGCTGCACCGCCGGGTCGCGCGTGAACACGGTAACGATGGGACGGGCGAGCACTACGAAGACGAGACCGACGATCCCGAGAAACAACACGTTGTACGATGCCGCGATCCACACGGCGCGCTCGGCGCGATCCGGTTTTTTGGCGCCGAGCCCCTGGCCGACCATCGTCGCCGCGGCGTTGCTCAGGCCCCACGACGGCAAGAGGGCAAACAGGATGACGCGGATTCCGATCGTGTAGCCGGCAAGCGCCGCGCTGCCGAAGCTCGAGACGATGCGAATGAGCCCGATCCAGCTCGCGCTCCCGATCAGCACCTGCAGCGTTCCCGACGCGGACAACCGCAGCATGCGCAGCATCACGGCCGGGTCGAGCGCAAGGTGCCGGCGACGGATGCCAACGCGTGAGCCACTGTGCATCAGCCGGCTCAGCGCGAAGAGCACGCCGGTGCCGCGGCCAATATTTGTAGCGACGGCAGCGCCGACCACACCCAGCTTCGGAAAAGGACCGAGCCCGAAGATGAGACAGGGTCCGAGCAGAATGTTGATCGCGTTCGCGAGCCAGAGCGTGCGCATGGCGATCGCCGCGTCGCCCGCGCCGCGGAAGATCGCGTTGATCAGGAACAAGAGGAGAATGGTGGCATTGCCGCCGAGCATCACGCGCGTAAACCGCACGTTGGCGCGCACGGCCGGCGCCGCGCCCATGATCGCGAGCAGCTTGGGCGCGAGGATCACGCCGGCGACGGCGATGATGGCGGACGCGAGCACGCCGACGGCGATCGCCTGCACCGCCGTGCCCGCGGCGCCCTCCGTGTCTTTTTCGCCGATGCGCCGCGCGACCATCGCCGACGCGCCGATGCTCAATCCCACCGCGACCGTGTAGACAAGCACGAGCAGCGATTCGGTGAGCCCGACCGTCGCGACGGCGTCGGCGCCGAGGCGCGAGACAAAGAAGACGTCGCAAACGGCGAAGACGCTTTCCATCAGCATCTCGAGCACCATCGGCACGGCGAGCAAGAGAATCGCGCGCCCGATCGGGCCGGCCGTATAGTCGTGCCGCGACCCGCGAAGGGCGTCGCGCACCGCGTGCCAGACACCGCCGGTCGCACTGTCGTCTGACGTCTCCGACATCTCTGAGGCGGTCGGCTCGGGGAGCGGCTGTGTCGATGACATGGTGGATCCGTTTCTGTGTGCGACCAACGGGGTGCGGCGGGTGGTGGATACGAAAAGGGCGGCGCCGATCGCGGCGCCGCCCCGTCGAGAGTCCGACGAGCTCAGAAGCGATCAGTGCCCGATCATGCGGTGCCGCGCGCGACTGCATCGTCGGCAGGCGCACACGCTGTGCGCGTGGCGTCGCTCAAGCGAGTCGTGGCGACAAGAATGGCCCGCATCGAACTGATCCTGGTGAATGTGGAGGGTCGAAGGTAAGACGGTCATCCAACGGGCGCAAGAAAAGAGGGTCGGGGATCGAGGTTCGAAGATGGAGGGACGGATTGCGGACGGCACATCTCGGGATACTGATTCGGGGACCGTATTTTCTCTCGATCCTCGATCCTCGCTCACCGCACGAGGTCTCAGCATGCTTCGCCGTGCCATCGCCGCGATCGCGACGCTCGCGCCCGCCATCATCCTTTCGTTCCGTCCGGTTCCCGCGCAGTCGGGCACGCCGTTCGACTCCACGCACTTCGCCGGCATGCAGTGGCGCAACATCGGCCCCAACCGCGGCGGGCGCTCGATTTCCGCGGCGGGGAGCGCGTCGCGCCCGCTCGAGTACTACTTCGGGGCGACGGGCGGCGGTCTGTGGAAGACTGTCGACGGTGGAACGACATGGCGGCCCGTCACGGACGGCAAGCTCAGCTCGAGCTCGGTCGGCGCCGTCGCCGTCGCCGAATCGAATCCCGACGTCGTGTACATCGGCATGGGCGAGACGGAATTTCGAGGCAACATCATGCAGGGTGACGGCGTCTACAAATCCACCGATGGCGGCACGACGTGGACGCACATGGGGCTCGAGCAGACGCAGGCGATCGCGAAGATTCGCATCGACAAGACGAACCCGGACATCGTCTATGTCGCGGCGTTCGGTCATCCGTATGGCCGCAACGCCGAGCGCGGGGTGTTCAAGAGCGCCGACGGCGGAAAGAGCTGGCACAAGGTGCTCTACCGCGATGACAAGACCGCGGCGATCGACCTGGCGATCGATCCGTCGAACACGAGCGTGCTCTACACTGCGCTGTGGGAAGCCAACCGCACGCCGTGGTCGATGTCCAGCGGTGGTCCGGGGAGCGGCCTGTTCAAGTCGACCGACGCGGGCGAGCACTGGACGGAGCTGACGCGCAATCCCGGACTGCCGGCGGGCGTGGATGGCAAGATCGGCGTGTCGGTGTCGGGCGCAGACCCGAAACGCGTCTGGGCGATGGTGGAGAACGCGCACGGCGGGCTCTTTCGCTCCGACGACGCCGGCGCGACGTGGACGCTGGTGAACGCCGACCGCAAGATTCGGCAGCGCGCGTTCTATTACACGCACCCGGTCGCCGACCCGCTGCTCAAGGATCGGGTGTACGCCCTGAACGTGAATTTCTTTCGCTCTGACGACGGCGGCGTGACGTTCGACTCGACCATCACGGTACCGCACGGCGACAATCACGACCTGTGGATCGCGCCGGGCGACAGCAAGCGGATGATCGAGGCGAACGACGGGGGCGGAACGGTGTCGTTCACGGCCGGCGCGACGTGGACGGCGGAGAATTTTCCGACCGCGCAATCGTATCACGTCGCGACGACGGTGGGCGT
>JBDUCS010000061.1:0-14506 GCA_040003335.1 Gemmatimonadaceae bacterium
ATGCCGCTCGACGACGTTGCCGCCGGCGTCGCGCACTACAGGGACGTGCTGGGCTTTCACGTCAACTACGCCCAGGACGACATCGGCATCATGGACCGCGACAGCGTCACCGTCGCGCTCATCGCGCGGACGGCGCGGCACACAGGGATTGGCTCGTTCTACGTGTACGTCCGCGATGCCGACGCGCTGCATGCGGAGCTGCGCGCCTCGGGGGCGAACGTCGTCGGCGAGCCGGTGAGCATGCCGTGGGGACTGCGACAGTTCCATGTGTTGGACCTCGCGGGCAACCAGATCACCTTCGGCCAGGCGTTCGAGTAGACGATGAAAGTGCTGTTCGTCGGCAACAGCTTCACTGCACGCAACGACGTGCCCGGGCTGATCGCGCGGCTCGCCGCGGCGCGCGGCGAGACGTTCGAGCACACACTCATCTCCGCCGGCGGCGCGTCGCTGCGCATGCACTGGAACAAGGGCGCGGCGCTGGCGGCGATGCGGGCGACGCGCTACGACTACGTCGTGCTGCAAGAGCAGAGCACGTTGCCCGTGAAGAATGCGACGCGCACGAAAGAGAACATCCGGCTGTTCGACGAGGAGATCCGCGCGTCGGGCGCGACGATGGCGCTCTATATGACGTGGGCGCGCGAGCACGTGCCGGAGACGCAGCAGGCGATCACGGATGCCTACACGTCAATCGGCGCCGAGCTCGGTGCGCTCGTGATCCCGGTCGGCATCGCGTGGCGCGATTTTCTCGCCGAGCACGACCAACCTGTGCTGCACGACAAGGACAAGAGCCACCCGACGCTCGCCGGCTCGTATCTCGCCGCATGCGTTTTCTTCGCGACGCTATTCGGCCAGAGCCCGGTGGGGATCGAGATTCCGGTGAAAGGGCTGACGTCGGAAGACGCCAGACGCCTGCAGGCCGCGGCCGCGTTGTGATCCTGAGCGAAGCCGTGTCATCCCGAGCGACGCGACGGCCATGTCATCCTGAGCGATAGCCATGTCATCCTGAGCGACCGATAGCCATGTCGTCCTGAGCGATAGCCATGTCATCCTGAGCGACGCGAAGGATCTGCTGTTGGGTGTGGCTCTAGAGCAGATCCTTCGTCGCTTCGCTCCTCAGGATGACAGGGGTTCGCTTCTCAGGATGACAGGGGTTCGCTCCTCAGGATGACAGGAGCAGTTGACAGTAGGGACGTCACGCGCAAAACTTCGCGTAGCGCGCATTGGGGCGCCTCCTGTCCGCGGCAAGGGAGCTCGCTCCCGCCCAACTGGTTCGTGGCAGCATCGTCGAACCTTCTTCCGGCCTGTCACTCAGCGGACTCCAGGCATCAACGGGAGAATGGTGCACATGCATAGGCAGCTCACGCCCAGGAGTTCCCTCGAGCATCTCAAGAGGGAAGCAAAGCGCTGGCTCAGAGCGCTTCGCGAAGACGCCGCAGATGCGCGCGCTCGTCTCGCACGAGTGCTTCCCAACGCGCCCGGCGTTCCAACGCTACGCGACATCCAGCACGCCCTCGCGCTCGAGCACGGCGTTCCCGGATGGGTCGCGCTCAAGTCGCTGCTCGCCGGCCGCGCCGCCGGCGCCGGCCCGAGCCACGCCGATCTCGTCGCGTCGTTTCTCGAGAACGCGAGCCTCGACTGGCGCGTCGGCGGTCCCTCCCGCAACACGGTGCGGCACACCGCGGAGCGGCTGCTCGCGAAGCACCCTGAGATAGCGGACGACAGCATCCATACCGCGGTCGTCTGCGGCGATCTCGACGGCGTCGTGCGCCGGCTGGCGAATCGCCCGGAGCTCGCGACCGAACAGGGTGGTCCGCGAAATTGGCCGCCGCTTCTCTATCTCTGCGCGGCGCGGCTCTCGATCGCCCCGGCGGCCGACAACGCCGTCGCCATCGCGCGGGCACTGCTCGACCGCGGTGCCGATCCCAATTCCTACTATCCCGGCGGCTCGGACGGCATCCGCTATTCGGCACTTACCTGCGTCATCGGCGAAGGCGAAGAAAACGCGTCGCGCCATCCGCGGTTCGCGGAGCTGACCCAGCTCCTGCTGGACCGCGGCGCCGAGCCGTACGACATCCAGGTGCTCTACAACATGCACTTTCACGGCGACATCCTCTGGTTTCTCGAGTTGATGTTCGCGCGCGCCGTGCGGCTCGGTCGCCAGGCCGAGTGGGATGATCCGCAATGGGAGATGCTCGGCATGGGCGGCTACGGACCGGGCGCGCACTATCTGCTCAACATCGCGGTGCAGAAGAACGACATGCCGCTCGCCGAATGGATCCTGTTGCACGGCGCGAGCCCGGAAATGGGCACGTCGTCGCATCCGAAGTTCAAGCCGACGCGCTCGTTCCACGAGATCGCGCTGCGCATGGGTCACACGGAGATGGCCGACCTACTCGTGCGCCACGGCGCCGCGCCGGGGACAGTGGTGCTGACCGGCGAGGAAGCGTTTGCCGCGGCGTGCATGCGGCTCGATCGCGATGCGGCGCGCGCGTTGCTCTCGGATCACCCGGAGTACTTGCGCTCCCCGACGGCGTTGTTCGCCGCGGCGCGCCGAGACCGGGCTGATGCCGTGTCCTTTGTGCTCGACTTGGGATCGCCGATCGACGTGTCGGACGACACGGCGCAGCGCGCGCTCCATGTCGCGGCCGCCAACCGCGCGTATCGCGTCGCGCAGCTGCTGATCGAGCGCGGCGCGGAGATCGACGCGAGGGAAACCAGGTGGGGCAATACGCCGCTCGGCCACGCGGTGTACGGGCAGGACGCGCGCATGATCGACATCCTGAGCGCGGTGAGCAGGGACGTCTTCGAGCTCACATACGTCGGGAAGGTCGAGCGACTGAGGGAGGTGTTGAGCGCCGAGCCCGCGCTGGCGCGCATCGAGAGCGGTGGACAGTCGCCGCTGATGTGGCTGCCCGACGATGAGCGTGACGCGATGGAGATCGCGAGGCTCCTGCTCGCGTTGGGAGCGGATCGCGCGAAGAAAAACAGCAGAGCGGAGACCGCGGCGGACATCGCGCGCAAGCGCGGGCTCGATGACGTCGCCGAGCTCCTCGAGTCCGGCGCGACAGAGAATCGTGCTACGCTGCGTGACTACGAGACGATGGCAGACGCGCTCCTCGACGCGTACCGCACGGGCACACCCGAGGCGATGGAGCGGCACTACAGCTACACGTGGCACAGGCGGGCGTGGAAGGCAATGCGCACCTACGTGCAACTGGACCTGGGCCGGCACGCCGGCGACGCGAATGAGGACATGGACATCTCGCTCGACGACGCCCGTCATCTCGTCGCCCGCGAGTATGGCTTCGACGACTGGCCGGCGCTGGCGCATCACATCGCGACGACCCCAGCACCCAACGGCGCGGTCGCGTCGAAGCCGGTCGCTCTGCTCGCGCTCGACGAGAGAGGCGCCGAGCATGCCGTAGCGTGGACGCGCGACTGGGACGCGGCCGTCGCCCGCATGGCGGAAGAACAGCTCCCGGGCTTGAACGCGCACGGCCAAATGACGGATGCCGTTCTCGAGCAAGTCGCGCGACTCGACCACGTGACGATTCTGAAGTTGGACGGCTCGCAACGGGTCACGGACGCCGGCGTGCGGCACTTGGCGCGCATGCCGCACCTGCGGCACCTCGATCTCGGGGGCTGCCGCATCAGCGATCGCGCGCTGGACGCGCTCGGCGACCTGCCGGCGCTCGAGTCGATCTCGCTGGCATGGACCGCGGTGACGGACGCCGGCGTCGCCAAATTGAAAGGCTGCGATCGGCTGGAGCGCGTGAATCTCACGGGAACGGCGACCGGTGACGGCGCGATCGCCGCTCTCGCCGGCAAGTCGCGTCTGCGCATGTTCCGATCGGGCAATCGCGTTACCGACGCCGGCCTGCCACTCCTCCACGAATTTCCGGCGTTCAAAACGTGGCATGGGGGCGAGATCACGATGGCGCTGTTGAGCGACGACGGCGGCCCGAGCCATCTGATGCTGCGCGGCTCGTTCACGGACGCCGGTCTCGCCAGCCTCGCCGGCCTCGACGGCCTCTTCGCGTTGAATCTCGATGACGGCGAGCTCGCGATCACCGCCGCGGGCCTCGCACCCCTCGCGTCACTTCCGAAGTTGGGTTGGCTCGCGGTCGACGCCACCGATGCGTCGATGCCCTACATCGCCGCGATGCCGCAGCTCCGCTTCCTGGGATGCCAGGACACGACGGCGGGCGACGAGGGCTTCGTCGCGCTCGCCCGGTCGCAGTCCATCGAGCATATCTGGGGGCGTCGCTGCTACAATCTGCGGACGCGCGGCTTCACCGCCCTGTCGACGATGCCGGCGCTACACCACCTCTCGATAAGCTGCAGAAACGTCGACAATTCAGAGCTCGCTCGCCTGCCGCTCTTTCCCGCCCTTCGAGAGCTCATGCCGATGGACGTGCCCGATGACGGCTACCGGCACATCGGCCGCTGCGAGCTGCTCGAATCGCTCATTTTGATGTACTGCCGCGAGACGACCGACCGCGCCACCGAGCATATCGCCGGACTACCACACTTGAAGAAGTATTTTGCCAGCTACAACCAAATCACCGACCGCAGTCTCGAGATTCTCTCGCGAATGCCCTTGCTCGAGGAGATCGAGCTCTCGGCGTGCGCCGGTGTGACGAACGCCGGCGTCGCCCTGCTGGCTCGGCTTCCACGGCTGCGTGAGCTGCGTCTCGACGGGTTGCAGCACGTCGCGCGACCGGAGCCCGGTCTCTTTCCGGAGCACGTGCGCGTCGTGTACGAACGCTGATGGCGACGCCGGACGCACCCCTGTCGTCGAAGGGCCGTGCGCGCCGTGTGCGCAAGAACCTCCGGCAAGGAATGGCGCTCGCGTGGGCGGCGTCGCCGCGCTCGCTCGTCAAGTATTCGCTCCTCGGCATCGTCAGCTCGGCGATGCCGCCGATCACCGTCTACCTGGGCGCGCTGCTCGTCAACCGCATCGCCGACGCGCGTGCGCAGTCGCTGCGGTGGACCGACCTCCTCGCGATCGTCTTCGGCCTTTGGCTCGCCACCGCGGTGCAGCGGTCCATCGGCGCGTACACCGGCTACGGCCGAAACTTGTTCGTCCGACGCGTACAGCTCGAGGCGGAGCGGCGTCTGCTGGCGCAGGCATCGAAGGTCGACATCGGTCACTTCGACAACTCGGATTGGCACGACCGGCTCGCCCGCGCCAAGCGTGACGTGTCGTGGCGACCGGGTGATCTCACGTGGTCCGTGCTCGGCCTGTCCGGCAACATCGTGACGATCGTGCTGATGGCGTCGCTGCTCGCCAGCCTGCACTACGTGCTGGTACTACTCGCGCTCGCGGCGGCTGTGCTGTCGCTCGCGCTCGAGCGCCGCATGACGTCTCGGCTGTACGCCTTTTTTTACCGGGAGACGCCGGAGGAGCGCGAGCGCGAGTATCTGAGTGATCTGCTCGTGCAGCCGCGCAACACGAAGGAGCTGCGTGCCTACGTGCTGGCCGACTACCTGCTGGGCCGGCATCGCGACGTCTCCGAGCGGCTCTACAAACAGCGCGAGGACATGTATCGCTCGGCGACGCGCATCTCGCTCTTGACCGGTCTCGTGACCGGGACGACGCTCGCGCTGGCGTACCTCTTTGTCGCCGCGCGTGGCGTGGCGGGCACGATCAGTCCCGGCGGCGTCGTACTGGTCATCGGCGCATTCGCCGCCGTGTCGGGCACGCTCGGCCAGATCTCGAGCACCTTCGTCGCCGTCGACCAGCACACGACGTTTCTCGAGGACTACTTCTCGTTTCTGGCGATCGAGGCGCTCGTGCCCGTGCCGGCCCAGCCGCGCGCGGTGCCGGCGCGGCTCGACGAGGGGATCGTCTTCGACGACGTCTCGTTCACGTATCCCGGCGGCACGGGTCCGGCGGTGGAGGGACTGAGCCTGGCGATTCGCAGCGGCGAGCTGATCGCGCTCGTCGGCGAGAACGGGGCCGGCAAGAGCACGCTCATCCGGCTGCTCCTCCGCTTCTACGATGTGGACCGCGGCGTTGTGCGCGTCGGTGGCGTCGACCTGAGAGATCTCGATCCCGAGGCGCTGCGTGGCCGCATCGGGGTACTGTTTCAGGACTACGCGAGCTACGAGCTGTCGGTGCGCGAGAACGTCGTGATGGGCCGACCCGATGGCCCGCCCGACGATGAGCGCGTGCTGCGAGCGCTGCGCGATTCGCGCAGCGAATGGCTGGTGAAGAAGATGCCGAATGGTCTCGACTCCAAGGTCGGCCGGCTGTTCGAAGGCGGGCACGATCTGTCGGGCGGCGAGTGGCAGCGTCTCGCGCTCGCGCGCATCATGTATCGCGATGCCGACATCTGGATTCTCGACGAGCCGACGTCGTCGCTCGACCCTGAGGCCGAGGCGGCGATCTTCGCCGAGCTGAAAGAGAACTTGAAGGGCCGCATCGGCATCGTGATCTCGCACCGCTTCTCGACCGTGCGCATCGCCGACCGCATTGCCGTCGTCGCCGACGGCCACATCACGGAGCTCGGCACGCACGAGGAGTTGCTCGCGGCGGGGGGGCGGTACGCGATGCTGTTCGAGCTGCAGGCGGCCGGGTACCGGTAACGTACGGGCTCGACAAAGTGCTCGTCGACGAGCAACTCCTTACCTCCCTGGCCGGGGACCGCTCTGGCCGCGTGCGATTTTGGCGGTTTCCCGCTTCTCATCTTTCCTCGACCCTCGAGCCGCTCATGATCATCGCTCGCTGCTGCCGCTCCCTGTTCGCGTCGCATCGTTCCGCTGGCGCGCTGGCGCTAGCGACGCTGTTGGCCTTGGGCTGCGCCGACGCGGCTCGGACGCTCGGCCCGAAGGATGGACTTACGGATGCAGCGGCCCGGATCAGTTGCCAGATCGGAACTGGAGGAGCGGCACAGTGCACGTCCGCGCACGTGACGGCCGCGGCGGCCCTTCCGGTTCCGGGCGTAACGCTCATCGCGCGCGATTCGGTGCGCGTCGTGGTGAGCGCTGGATCGGCGCCATTCGATCCCATCACGGGAGTATTGACGATGCACGTGTCGGTCGTGAATCTCGCCGACCACGCGATCGGAACGCGTGACGGCAGTGCCGTCACCGGCGTCCGCGTCTTTTACGCGAGGCTCCCCCGTGTCGTGGGCGGCACGGGAACGGTGCAGGTCGCCGGAGCGACCGGCGTCGGTGCGTTCGTGCAGCCGTTCGGCTCCGTGCAACCGTTCTATCTGGACGACGAGATCATTCCCGCCAAGGGCACGTCGCGCGGCACGACGTGGAAGTGGGTGATCACCGGACAGCCGGCGTGGGAGTTCGAGGTTGGAATCGCCGCAGACATCCCGGGGAGCGGCTCACCCAGTTTGATCGGGCGCACCGTTGCCGCGGGAGGGACGCACACCTGCGGACTCGCCATCACCGGCGAGGCGTACTGCTGGGGTCTCAACTCCTTCGGTGAGCTCGGCGACGGAACGACACGCACCAGCACCACACCGGTGGCCGTGGTCGGAGGCCTTCGCTTCGTGAGCATCGCTGTGGGCGATAGTCACAGCTGTGCGCTCACGTCCGACGGACAGACGTATTGCTGGGGCGGCAACTACGAAGGCCAGCTCGGCAACGGCAAGAACCTCCCGGGTTCTGTTCCGCCGACACTCCAGCCCGAAGCGGTGCCGCAAGATGGCGTGCGCTATCGATCGATCTCCGCCGGAGGCACGGTCACGTGCGCGATCAGCACGACGGCAAGCGCCTACTGCTGGGGCACGGGTACGTTGCTCGGAGCCGGGACCAGTACGATTAACGTGCAGCCGGTGGCCGTGACAGGAGGGCATCTCTTCACCGAAATCGACGTGTACAACGGGCACACGTGCGGCCTCACGGCTGAGGGAGTGGTGTACTGCTGGGGACGAAACGATTCCGGCCAGCTCGGGAACGGCACGATCTCGTTCTTCGGAGTCTACACGCTGTCACCTGTCGCAGTGCAGAGTGACGTACGATTCGCCAGGCTCGCAAACGGTTACGGCGAAGGGCATACCTGTGCGCTCGACGCGTCGGGCAATGCGTACTGCTGGGGACGGATGATTTCCCGCGACGATCAGCAGGTGGTGCCCGTGCCCGTCGTGGTGCCGGGAGGCCTCAGCTTCTCGCGCATCACCGTGGGCTTCGGACATGATTGCGCGATCTCGCTGCCGTATGGCCATCCCTATTGTTGGGGGAGTAATGAAAGCGCGCAGCTCGGCACCGGGCGCATCGGGCAGCTTACCAGCGTGAGCCAGCCGACCGCGGTGAGCGGTGGGATGCTGTTCGAGAGTCTTTCCGCGGGCGGGAGCCACACCTGCGCGATCACGTCATCGGGACACGCGATCACGTCATCGGGACACGCCATCACGTCATCGGGACAGATGGAGTGTTGGGGCGGAGGAACAGAGGGCCAGCTCGGCAACGGCAGTATCGGCGTGCGGCGAACGCCGGTGCGTGCCGCGCTGCTTCCCAATCTCGGCGCGCTCAGCGTGGGGGCCAACAGCGCGTGCGGGCTCGCCGACGATGGGCGGCTGTACTGCTGGGGATCGAACGAGGTGGGCCAGCTCGGTGCGGGAAGTTCGGCGGACTACAGTCTTTCGCCGCTGGCGGTGGCAAACGCCCATCGATTCACGCAGGTCGCCGTGGGTTTGGATGGAGCTTGCGCCATCGATTTCACGGGCGCGGTGTCGTGTTGGGGAACCGCGAGCCCCGACGTCGGCACGATCGGCAACTACGTGAAGCTCGTGGAGGTCCCGCCCGGCGTTACCTTCTCACAGCTGTCGGTGGGATGGTTCGTGGCCTGCGGGCTCACGCCCGCCGGCAAAGCGTACTGCTGGGGAAACAACCAAAACGGGATGCTCGGCAGCGGGTCTCTGGCGAGATCGTCCGTCGCGGTGCCCGTTGCGGGTGGGCTCACCTTCACGAGCATCAGCACCAGTCGCACGCACTCCTGCGCGCTCGACGTTTCCGGCCAGGCCTACTGCTGGGGCTGGAACAGCTCGGGTCAACTGGGCAACGGGCGAAGCGGGGTCAATGAGTTCAGCGACGTGCCGATGCCTGTGGCGAGCGCCTTGCGATTCACTCGCATCTCGGCCGGGGATTCTCATACTTGCGCGCTCGATGCGGCCGGTGGTGGCTACTGCTGGGGCTCTGGCACGTCTGGAGAGATCGGCAACAGATCGAGCTCCGATCAACTCACGCCGGTGCCGGTGGAGGGAGGCCCCTACCTCAGCATCGTCGCGAGCAGTCAGGCGAGCTGCGCGCTCGACATCTCGGGCCGCGCCTTCTGTTGGGGCACGCGAGACGCACTGGGCGCGGGCGACGCGCAGAGCAGCAATTCCCCCATCCCTGTCGCCGGCACTCTGAGCTTCGCCAGCTTATCGGCGTCGGGCTTCGGACAGTCGATCTGCGGATTGTCAGGCGGCCAGGCGTACTGTTGGGGCAACGACTTCTTCGGCCAGTTGGGTAGCGGCAATCATGGCTTCGCCGATCGGCCCTCCCCCGTCTCGGGCGGCATCACGTTCCAACAGTCGAGCGCGCTGATCGTCTGCGCTACGTCGAACTGCGCGCCGTCCACTGCGGGAACGGTCGCCGCCGCGAAGACGCGGCGATAGGGCGCGTTCGACCGATGCGGCCAAACTGTAGTCCTACTTAGCTTACGACATGTCGAAGACATCTCCCTATCGAGCGCTTTCCCCCGAACGTCGGCTGTCGATCGTGACGCGGGCGATGACCGCGCACCGCGAGCTGCGGGCCGTGTACGCGCAGCGGTTGGTGGCGCGCGGCGGCGGGTTTCGCGCGGTGACGCTGCAGTCGTGGCCGGTTGAGCGCTTGGCGAAAGAGATCGTGCGGATGAAAGCCGAGAGCGCGCAGGACGAGCTCGACTTGCTGCACCTCCTGTACGTCGAGCTCGAGCCGGCCATCCAGATCACCTTCCTCGACGCGGCCGGTGTTCCGCACGAGGACGGCAAGATCGCCGAAGAGACGGAGCCGTCCTTCGCCGACGAGGCCGCGGTGGCGCGCGCGGTCGGCGTCGTGATCGCGCAGCACGGCGACGAAGCGCGGCACTACCTCGACACGATCGCGCGCTACAATCTCGCCTCCTGGCCGGGCCTGGATCGTATGATCGCGGACCTCGACTCGTCGACGAGTAGTCCGTGAATGCAAGAGGTGCCTAGTGCCAGGTTCCGGCTGGCAGGCGACCTCGCACTCGTCACCTGGCACCTACACCATTCTCGCGGACACCGGATCACGATGATGCGATCGACCCTCCTCGCCGCGCTGCTCGCGTTCCCCTCGTCGCTGGCCGCGCAATCCGCCGCGCTGAGCGCGGCGGATTCAGCGTTGATCGGCCGCATTTTGATAGCCGAAGACCGCCGCGATTCGACCGATCGCGCGCTCGGCGACGGATCGCGGCACGCGGACGTGCACGTGCGCGCGATCGCCGAGCGCGCCCTCGGCCGCATCCGCGATCCGCTCTTCGCCGCGCGCGCATCGCTCCCACCGCTCGCCGCGCCGGTGACGTGGCCGGAGCCTGCATGGCGGGTACGGCTGCGCACGCTCACGCCAGAGAGCGCCGGGTGCGGCGACCTGCGCGCGGCGCTTGCCGACAGCGCGTGGCCCGTTCGGCTGCGCGCCGCGGATCTCGTCACGGCGTCGTGCGCCAGCGATGACGCACTGGCGTCGACGCTGCGCACGTGGATCGATGCGCTCCCGGCCGATGCGTCGCGCCGCGCGGCGGGCGGCGTGTCGTGGCACGCCGCGGCGCACGCGGCGGTCGCGCTCGCTCGCGCGCGTCCGGACGACGCGCGCGCGCGAACGGTCAAGCTCGCCGCGCACCGCGAGTGGGAGGTGCGCGTCTACGCGGCGCGCGCGGCGGCGGTGCTGTCGGATTCACTCACCCTCCGCGCGCTCGCCCGCGACGCGAACGACAACGTGAAGGAGGCGGCGATCGGCGCGCTGAGCAAGCTCACCGGCCGCGCCGACGACGTGTTGTACATCGCCGCGCTCGCTGGGCGCGGCGCCCAGGCCGTGCGTGCCGCCGCGATCGCCCTCAAGGGCGCGCCGGCGGCGGCGCGCGCCCCGGCGAACGAAGCATTCGAGCGGTGGGCCGCGCGGCACATCGCCTCGGCTCGCGACGTGCGCGTCGCGCTGCTCGAGGCGGCGGGCCGGCCGGCGAGCGACGACCGGCCACCGGCTCGGCGCGTCGTGCTGCCACCGCACGCCGTCGCCCTCGCGCTGGGCGCGGACGTGCGGCTGCTCGTGCGGATGGCGCCGGCGAGCGGCGGTGGATCGTTCGTCGTGCGGCTACGCGGCGACGTCGCGCCGATGATGGCCGCGCGTATTCTCGCTCTCGCGCGCGCGCACTACTACGACGGATTCAGCTGGCATCGCGTGGAGCACGACTTCGTGATCCAGGGCGGCAGCCCCGGGGCGAACGAGTACGCCGGCTACTCCCAGTTTCTCCGCGACGAGCTCGGCACCGTGCCGCACCTGCGGGGCACCGTCGGCATGAGCACGCGCGGTCACGACACCGGCGACGCGCAGTGGTTCGTGAACCTCAGGGACAACCTGCGGCTCAATCGCGACTACACCGTCTTCGGCGAGGTGGTCCAAGGAATCGATGTCGTGGATGGCATTCTCGAAGGCGATGTCTTCTCCTCGATCGAGGCGATTCCATCGGCGCACCGGCACTAGTCGACACGACAGCCGCAGGATGATGCGTGCACGTTGTAAGTTTCCTGACAGCAGCCGCCGCTAGACTTCCCTGGTTCGTGCGTTCGAGATCCGAATCCACCCCCGAGGGCCGTATGACCAGACGCTCCCTGATCGCACCGGCGCTGCTCCTAGCCGTCGCCCTCGCTTCGCCGGGCACGGCGCGCGCGCAATCGTTCAAGGTCGAGAAGTGGAACATCGGCGGCGACGGTGGCACGGATTACGTCACCGCCGAGCCGGGGACCCGACGCGTGTTCGTGTCGCGCGGGACGCACGTGATGGTGGTGGATGGCGCGACCGGCAAAGTGCTCGGCGACATCATGGACACCCCGCGCGTCCACGGTGTCGGGCTCGCGCCCAAATCGAATCACGGATTCACGACGAACGGCGGCGACTCCAGCGTCACGATGTTCGATCTGCGCACGCTGGCGCCGATCAAGAAGATCTCGATCAAGGTCGGCGGACTCGACGGCATCATGTACGACGACTTCTCCGACCGGATCATCCTCACGAATCATAGCAAGCCCGGCACCGCCGTCGCGCTCGACGCGACGAGCGGCGACATCGTCGGCACGGCGGAGCTGGAGGACAACGCGCCGGAGGGCGCGGCGAGCGACGGCAAGGGGAAGATCTTCGTCAATAACGAGAGCAAGAACACCATTCAGGTGCTCGACGTCAAAACGATGAAGGTGCTCGCGTCGTGGCCGCTCGCGCCGTGCGATGGCCCGACGGGCATCGCGTACGACCGGCCGACGAACCGCATCTTCTCCGGGTGCGGCAAGACATCGGTGGTGATCGATCCGTCGAACGGCAAGGTGGTGGCGACGATCGAGAACGGCGACGGCGTCGACGCGCTCGGTTACGACGCCTCGCAGAAGCTGATCTACATCCCGGCCGGACGCGCCGGAACGGTCACCGTCGTGCACCAGGACGGACCGGACAAGTACACGGTCGTCGCGACGGTGCCGACGATGACCGGCGCGAAGACGATCACCGTCGATCCGGTGAAGCACGTGGCTTACCTGTTCCAGCCCGAGTACGGACCGCTGCCCGCCGGCACGCCGGCGCCGGCGCCGGGCCAGCGCGGGCCGCGTGGTCCGATCATCGGCGCCTGGTTTTTCGCCATCACGCACTGAGGGCTGCCGTCGGGAGTCGGACTCCGGAAATTCGGAGCTTTGAACCATGCCGTTCGTGCCGGCGGCTCCGCACGATCTCCTCGGCCCCTTCGTCTTCGACCGCGACGACTACGAGAGCGCACTCGGCAGCGCGCTGGCGGCGCTCGCGCGCGGCACCGCCTAACGAGCGGCTGGTTTCGCGAGCCGTCGAGGACATGATCCCGGTTCTCGACGGATGGCCTCGCTCCGCGACTCGACCCGCCGCATCTTGCCCTCGAACGTCCGTGGTTCTGGCTTAGGCCTGACGAACATTCGCCGAGTCTCCGGAGACGACATGCGCGCTGTCGCGATTCCCGTTCTGACAAGCCTCATCGCGCTCGCCGCTCCTCGCGTCGCGTCCGGCCAGGCTCCGCGTTCATCGAGCGACAGTGCCGCGGTACTGGGGGTCGTCGCCCGCTTCTTCGACGGCATGCTCCGGCACGACACGACGGCGTTGCGCGCGACGCTCCTGCCGGGCGCTCAATTCGTAGTCTTCGTCGCCGGCGGCGCGCCGGGTGCGCCGCGTCGCCAAACGGACTCGGCGTTTCTCGCCTCGATCGCCGGACGAACGACGCAACGGCTCTACGAGCGGCTGTGGACGCCGGCGGTCCTCGTGCATGACGGCATCGCAACCGTGTGGGCGCCGTACGACTTTCACATCGACGGCGCCTTCTCGCATTGCGGCATCGACAGCTTCAACTTCGTTCGCACGGCAACCGGTTGGCAGATCGCCGGCATCATGTATACGGTTGAGCGAACGGGATGCGCGCCGAGTCCCCTCGGCCCGCCGCCGCCCACCTGACGACGCGGTCATGTCAGTCGCCGATCAGCCGATTCTTCGCACGCTCCGACTCGCGCTTCGACCGTTCGCGGCCGAGGACGCACCGATGGTCCAACGGCTCGCCGGCGCGCGAGAGATCGCGGACACCACGCTGCACATCCCGCACCCCTATCCCGACGGCGCCGCCGAAGCATGGATCGCGTCGCACCGGCTGGCGTGGGAGTCGGGCAACTCTGCGAGTTTCGCGATCACGGACGCGGCGAGCGGCGCGCTCATCGGCGCCGTCGGTCTCTCGATCGTCGCCGAGCACGCGCTCGCCGAGCTCGGGTATTGGGTGGCGGTACCGCATTGGAATCGCGGCTACGGTACCGAGGCCGGTCGCGCCGTGATCGCGCTCGCGTTTGGCGAACTCGGACTGCATCGTGTGCAGGCGCGGCATTTTCTTCGCAATCGCGCCTCGGGGCGAGTGATGGAGAAGCTCGGGATGCGCCGGGAGGGCATCTTCCGCGACGGCATGCGCAGGTGGGGCCGATTCGAGGATGTGGAGATGCGCGCGATCTTGTCGTCCGTCGCTGGCGCGGCCGAGTGACTCGTTAGGCACGTGCGAAGAGGAGCATCACCGCAGGTACCAGGAGCCGGAGACGCGATGCCTGATCCCCTACCCAAGACCGGACGCGGGCTCCAAGCGCAGCTCGCCCAATCGGTACGCACGGATGGCTGACGCCGAGCGTCCCGCGCACGGCGTGATCGGTTGGGCGGATCTGACCGTCGCCGACGCCGACAGCGTGCGCGATTTCTACGCGGCCGTGACCGGATGGGTGCCGGAGGCGCTCTCGATGGGCGACTACTC
>JBDUCS010000345.1:0-4271 GCA_040003335.1 Gemmatimonadaceae bacterium
AGCGCCTTCACGATGTCGCCCGAGTATTTGATGCCGCCGTCGGCGATCACCGGTACATCCCCCGCGCCCTCGACCGTATCGAACACCGCGGTCAGCTGCGGCACGCCGACGCCGGTAACGACGCGCGTCGTGCAAATTGAGCCCGGTCCCACGCCGACCTTCACCGCATCGACGCCACGCTCGACGAGCGCCTGGGCGCCCCCCTTGGTGGCGACGTTGCCGGCGATCAGCTGCACGTCGGGGAAAGCATCGCGAATCAGCGCCGTCGCCGACAACACGCCTTCGCTGTGCCCGTGCGCCGTGTCGATCACGAGCGCGTCGACGCCCGACTCGATCAACGCCTTCGCGCGCTCGCGGAAGTCGCCGCCGGCACCGATCGCCGCCGCCACCCGAAGCCGGCCATGCTTGTCCTTGTTCGCGTTCGGATACTGACGGCGCTTGTGGATGTCCTTCACCGTGATGAGCCCGCGCAACCTCCCCTCGCTGTCGACGACCGGGAGCTTCTCCACGCGATGCTTCGCCAGAATGCGCTCCGCTTCATCGAGCGTCGTCCCTTCGGGCGCGGTGACGAGACGGTCGCGCGTCATGACGTCGCCGAGGAGCTGGTCGAGATTGCGCTCGAACTGCAGGTCACGATTCGTGATGATGCCCACGAGCGTGCCGTCGCGGTCGACGATCGGCACGCCGGAGATCTTGAAGTTCATCATGAGACGGTTGGCGTCGCGCAGCGTCGCATCGGGCTGGAGCGTGATCGGCTTCAAGATCATGCCGCTTTCGCTTCGTTTCACCCGGTCGACTTCGGCGGCCTGCCGATCGACCGACATGTTCTTGTGAACCACGCCGATACCGCCGGCGCGGGCCATCGCGATCGCCATCTCGCTCTCGGTGACCGTGTCCATCGCGGCGGACACGAGGGGGACGTTGAGCGTGATGCCGCGCGTGAATCGCGAGCTGGTGTCGCAGTCCTTCGGGTGTGTGGTCGAGTGCCGCGGCACGAGCAGTACGTCGTCGAACGTGAGCACGTCGTCCGCGCGAACGCGCGACAATCCGTTGGACGACGGGTCCTCCAAACGCGAAGGCCCGCCCTCCGAATGGACGGAGGCGACGGGCCTGATCGATGGGCGAGTTCTGGTAGCCATGGCAAAAGCTATCCCCAGAACCGGCTGAAATCCAGCAGATCGGTGCTAGGCGGATGCTTTTCGCCGTACGACCATTCTGCCGAGCGCATTGCGGATGCGGCGCGGAAGGAAGAATGCCGCGGCCGAGAAGGCGCGATGCACGTTGAGACGGCTCAGCTCGTCGGGGTCGCCGGTCCAGTGCGCGACCACCACCGTCATTCCCGCGTTCGTCACCAGCCGCTGCAGGGCAAGCATCAGCAGGTACATGTCGTCGACCTCACCCAGAAACGGAATGAAATCGGGGATCAGATCGAGCGGCGAGATGATGTAAACGATCGCGCCGGCAACGAGAAGCTTGTCGACCACCGACACGCGTCCGTCGGTGAGGAGACCGGTGAGGAGCCGCAGGTACGCCGGGATCTGCTTCACCGTGTGCATTACGGTGCGCTTCGCGCCGGTGCGCGGCGCCTGCGAGTCAGGCTCGGCGGTGCTCCCGCGGCGCTTGCGAGCCGTGCTGCGGCTCGTGGACTGCTTGGTAGCGGTGGTCACGCTGCGGGATCTCCTGGCAGTGGCGAAGGCGGAAGGGGCGATGGTGGAGCGCCGGCGGGCGGTGGCGGCGCGGGCGGCGTGTCGGACGGCTTCGTCGTCTGACGCGACACCGCGTTGACGACATCGCTTGCAACAGACTTGCCAGCGGCCGCGGCGCCGTTGAGAACGCCCATCGCTTTGGTGAGGAGGCCCATCGTCTCGCCGATCGTCGCGGCGGAGATTCGGCCGGCGCGCATCGTGTCCTCGACGCCTTCGGCGAACCGCTGGAAAACGTTCGGCGTCTGGCTCGTGCGCTCGGCGTACTTCGACTCCAGAAACTCGACGAAGTCGAGAATCTGGTAGCCGCGCTCGTCCGGAAGCGTCTCGATCGTGCGGGTGATGCGATCACGCAGTGACTCGTTCATGGCGGCTCCGTGCCTCGTCGGTTCGACGCCGGGCTCGGACCGAGTGCCAAGTCCGTCAGCTGCGCCAGCGGGCGCGCTTTCCCCGTGCGTCGATGTGCACATAAGGATGGGGATATCGGCGGCTGGTATACACCCCCACCCCACCTACGAGGTCGGGATAGGCGAGTTCCACCGACTCGGCGGCCTGCGCCACGAGCTTCACGTCCTTCCTCGTGAGCTTGCCGTCGCCGTCGGCGTCGATCGCCACATCCATCGCATCGCCGTACTGGTGGCGGCTGTCCTTGGCTGCGCGCCGCACCGTACGGTTGAACACCGGCGCGCGAAAACCGGAATGCACGGTCATGGTGATCCGCGGGCGCGTGGTGTCGCCGCGCATGCGGAGCACCTCGGCCACGACGAGCTCGACCTTGTCCAGCACGCGCGCGCTCACCGCCGCGTAGCGCGGCCACGAGGCGCGCTCCTGCCGGCTGAGGAAGTCGCCGAGCCGCAGGTGCTTCGTGATCGGCAGGTCCGCAACGTCGGCGCTGATCTTTACGAAGCCGAGTGGACGTTCGTGTCCCTCTTTCTTCTCGGCCATGAAGATGCCGAGGCGATACCCGTCGAGCGTCGCACCGTGCTTGTCCTCGAATGGGATCATCACGGCGACCGTGATCGCATCGAGCGCGCGCCGCTCGCCGTTGCGCGCGATGCCGAGTTGGTAGAGGCCAGGCGCCGCCGGCGCCACGAACGCGGAATCGTTGGCGCGCGCGGCGGTGCCGGTCGGCGTCTGGCTATCGAGCGGTACCCACTCATAAGACAGGCCGAGCGAGTCGGCCGGCATGGCGAGAGGGTAATAGACGGGATCGCCCGGCCGCGCGAGCTGAAGGTGCACGGCACCGCTGCGTCCGAAGGCGGTCGTGGCGGGAGCGACGCCCGCGACGGCGGAGTCTCCTCCGAAGGGCGCGACGAGCAGCGAGCGTGGCGGCCGATAAAATCCGAGCACAGCGACCGCCGCCGCAAGGGCGATCGCGAGAGTACCGAGACGTTGGTTCAACGCGATGTTTTCTTGTGGTGCACCACGCGGTGGCGCTTGCTCTTTTTGTGGCCGCTGACGACCCACCGGGCGCGATCGCCGCGCGTGTCGATGTGCGCGAAGGGACCGTGAACACTGTTGCCCGGATAGATGCCGACGCCGCCGACGAGGTCGGGGTGCGACAGCTCGACCTGCTCCACCGCGGCGAGTATCACGCGCACGTCGCGCGAGTCCACTCGTCCGTCGTGATTGAGGTCCGCCATGCGACCGTTGCCGTTGTCGACGTACACGTCGGCGGCGTCGCCGTACTGATGGCGGCTCGCCCCCGCACGGCCGCCTTCACCGACGCCCCGGTCGTTGTACTGCGGCGTGCGGAAGCCCGATAGGATCGACAGACGCTGCACCGTGTGTCCCCGGTGGCGCAGCTCGTCCATGACCAGCTCAAGCTTGTCGATCAGTCGCTCGTTAAGCACCAGGTATTTGGGCCATACATCCTGCTGGTCGTGAGTGAGGAAATCTCGCAGCCGGAAGTGATCGGAGACGTACGTGTCCTGGTTCTCCGGCGTCACCTCGATGAATCCATCCGGATTCGCATAGGCAGCGGAGCGCGGCGTGCGGTGCTCGAACGGCCAGTCGCCGATGCGATAATTCCCGATCCGGCCATCCTGTTTGTCGGAGAATGGACGCATGGTGATGAAGGCGAACTGCGACGGCGCCGACGGAAGCGACGCGGGCACGGACACCTGGGCGCTATCGCGCATGGTGTACACACCGGGCTGACGACCGGCCGAGTCGCCGAACAAGCGGGACAGCACGGGGATGCTGAATGACCCGCCCGCGCTGAGGAAGCGCGCGCGCAACTTGCCGCTCCGTCCCGACAGCGTGTCGAACGAGACCCGGGCATTCGCGCCTGAGTCGACGGGCGCGCTGACGACGGAGCGGGGCGCGGCGTCCGCGGGACTGGGGAGCACCGCGCCACCCGTCACGCCGGTGAGGGCAAGAAACGCGGCGGGGCCCAATACGCGACTGGCGCCGCGCGACGTAGGGAACTGCATGCTGCCTCCCTGGCAACCAGACGGACGGCGCGACCACAACCGAAGCTCGGGGCCCGCCGTCTCATGGCTTTGCGTGCTGGCGACAGAGGGTGTCAACCAGCGTGCCTTTTTCAAGGAGCCGCGCCCCGAAGTG
>JBDUCS010000062.1:0-14484 GCA_040003335.1 Gemmatimonadaceae bacterium
CGCTGCCGCGCGCTCTGCGATTTCTCTTCCTGCTGCAGCCGGTTGCGCTTCTGCTCCAGCCAGCTGGTGTAGTTCCCCTCCCACGGGATGCCGGCGCCGCGATCCAGCTCGAGAATCCACTTGGCGACGTTGTCGAGGAAGTAGCGGTCGTGTGTGATCGCGACCACCGTCCCCGGAAATTCCGCGAGATGCCGCTCGAGCCACGCCACGCTTTCGGCGTCGAGATGGTTCGTCGGCTCATCGAGCAGCAGCATGTCGGGCTCCTCGAGCAGCACGCGGCACAGCGCGACGCGCCGCTTCTCGCCGCCGGACAGCGTCGACACATCCGCATCCGCCGGCGGGAGCCGCAGCGCGTCCATCGCGATCTCGATCTTGCGGTCGAGCTCCCACAGGTTCAGCGCGTCGATCTTCTCCTGCACCTTCCCCTGCTGGTCGATCAGCTTGCTCATCTCGTCGTCGGTCATCGGCTCGGCGAACTTCATCGAGATCGCCTGGAACTTGTCGAGCAGCGCCCGCTGCTCGGCGACCGCGATCTCGACGTTGCCGAGCACGTTCTTGGTCGGATCGAGCTCGGGCTCCTGCGACAGGTAGCCGACCTTGGTGCCCTGCGCCGCCCACGCCTCGCCCTGAAAGTCGTGATCGACGCCGGCCATGATGCGCAGGAGTGTCGACTTCCCGGCGCCGTTGGCGCCGAGGACGCCGATCTTCGCGCCGGGGTAGAACGAGAGCCAGATGCCGCGCAAGATTTCCCGCGATGGCGGGACGACCTTACGCAAATCCTTCATGACGTAGATGAATTGCGGAGCCACTGTGACCTAGTGTCGGGTGCCTGGTGCCAGGTGCCTGGAACTGCGCACCGAGGGAGCCGACAAATCTAGAGACGAAACGTGAAAAACGAAAACGGCGACGAACCTCTTCGCGCCGCTCCTCAGCATTTGTTTTTCGCGATTCGTTTTGGATCGCATACCTGAACTACGAGTGTGCCCGCTTTCTCGCATTCCGCGCGACGCGGCTAAACCGCCCGAGCATCATCGAGTAGGGCCAGACCTCGAAGCGTTCGCGACGTTCGCCGACGAGCATGAGACGTGCTCGCCGAGGCGTCGGGGCAACTGACTTTGGACGCCTACCTCCCGTTCTTACTCCTTGTAGTCGCGTTGATATACGCCGGCCGCATAGTCGGCGACGGAGATGAGAGACACCGGGAACACCCGCTGCGCACGTTCGACAGCGATCTCGTCGCCGCGCGAGAGGCCGAGCAACAGCGCCGCGAAACTCTTTTGGACCGGCGCTTGCGCGGCGCTCCATTGGGCTTCGAGCTCCATTTCCGACACGATGTGCGTCGCGAACGGTTTCCCGCCCACCTGTTCGAAGATGCGGACAACGTCACGGCCGGAAAGTGGCTCAGGCCCGCCTAACTCGACCGTCGCGTTCGCCGCGCGTGGATTGTCGACGCAACCGACAGCGAAGCGCGCCACATCGTTGAGTGAGATCCAGCTGATAGCTCGCTCTCCGTCACCATATATGGTGGCCGTCCGGCCGAGGTAGTCGAAGCCAAGTGCGGGACCGAGCCAGACTTCCATAAACGCGCTGGGCCGGAGAATCGTATACATCACTCCGCTCGCGCGGAGCGCCTGCTCTACACGCCGCTTCGCCGTGTGCAGTGGTGACTCCACGTCAAAGTTGGCCGAGACCGAGAGGTAGATAAATTGATTCGCGCCGGCAGCGCTCGCCGCGCCGATGAGCTCGAGCTGCCCCGCTTCGTCCACACCCGCGATCGAGTCGCTGGACCGCTGTGAAAGGATGGTCGTCGCGGTCGAGACGACTGCGCTTACACCCGCGCATGCGGCATTTAGCGATGACCGGTCCAGTAAGTCACCCACAACCATGTCGGCGCCGGTCGCTCGGACCGCCTCAAGCCGATCCGGCGCGGACGTTGGGCGAACGAGCGCGCGAATAGGATGGCCAGCCGCGGCGAGTTGACGACATATCTCGCCACCGAGCAGCCCTGTGGCGCCTACGACAAGAATCACGAGTTCTCCTGAATCAAGCGCGAGGCGTGGGATGCACGCGGCCAGACTCCGCGAAACCGGGTAGGGTTCCGCGAGACAGGATGGCCGCAAGGATTGGGTCGAGCGCCGGATCGTGGCGGATCGGTGCAAAGTAGGGATCGTGATCGAGCTGCGACAGATCGCCCCAGCATGACTCGACGGCGCGAGTGAGGGCGTCCACCGCATCGTTCCACTCGCTGCCGGCCGCGTGAAAACGGGCAAACTCGAACTCCGCCCGGCCGTCGAATGCGTCGGCTATCCACTCGAAGTTGTAGCCGTCGCGTCGGTCGAACAGCTCGCGAGCGACGTCGAATTGTTCGCGCGACCGAACGCGCATTCCGAGTGAGGCCAGTGCGCCGGACATCCCGAGCGTCGCGCGCACGGCGAGGAAGCCGAACCCGAGCGCGTTCGCGCGCGCGTGAGCAATCTTGATCGCGCTGCCATAGAGCTCAACGGCCACGTCAAACTGCCGCCTCCGCTCCGACAGCTCGGCGAGTCCGCAGTAGGCAACCGCCGTGAAGGCGGGCGCGTACACGTGCTGGTCTTTGCCGTAGCGCTCAGCTGCGCGCTGTAGCAGGAGTTGGGCGCGCGCATCTGCGCCACTCCGCAGCTCGAGCATTCCGGCGAGCGAAAGCGCGCCGACGAATCGCGGCGGCGCGCCACCTACCTCTTCGATCTGCATTGCCGTCGTCAAGGCGGTGCGCGCCGGCACATATTCGCCGTTCGCCATGTAGACGGAGGCAATCACATTGTATGCAGCCTGATATCGCGGTTGAAGCTCAATGGCACGTCCGAGACTTCGCGCGGCGTCCACCAGCGATCCGAACCGATGCTCATGCAGCGCGACGGAGGTCGACGCCGCGCCGAGAAAGTAGTGCGCCATGTTGCTGTGAGGATCAAGCCGTGCTGCGCGCTCGCCTGCGCGCGTCGCGTCGCCATAGCGATGCTGTCGCATGTATCCGTATGTAAGCCATGTCCAGGGCTCGTCCAGATCGGGATCGAGCGCTGTCGCCCGTTCAAGATGCTCGACACCCAGCGCGAGATCCTCGGGACGTGCTGCGGCGATGTAGCGGAAAACGTAGCCGCTGCCGAGCCCCGAGTACGCGAGGGCGTAGAGCGGGTCGATCTCAATGGCACGTTCAAAGAGCCGGTTGGCGTGCTCGAATCCGGCCGGCGTGAACTCGTTGAACCGCTGCCGTCCTTTCACACAGCACTCGTAGGCCTCGAGGTCGTCCGTCTCTGGACGCGCGATACGCTGGAGTTGGTCTGTTGATAGCTCGAGCTCCAGTGCGTCCATCAGCCCGAGGACAATGCGGTCCTGTAGCGCGAACAGTTCGCTGGCTGGCCCGTCTATCTTTTCTGCCCCGCGCACGACTCCAGTCGCGACATCAATCACGCGAGGAGTAAACCGAAGTGACGGTCCGAGCGCTTGCACGCCGCCCCAGAGCGCCCACCTCGCACCGAGATCGCGAGCGATGATCAGTACCTCATCATCGCTCGTGGGCGGCGCAGGGCGAAGCGCCATCGCCTTGCTCACGCGATCGCGACCAATCACAACGACGTCTCGCAGCTTTTTCAGATCCACGCTGACTGTCTCAGCGATGCCGGCTCCGAGCCAGTCCGCCGACGCTTCGCCGGAGATGTTCCGGAAGTCAAAGACGGCGATCGATGGCAACGCGCGCGGAGGCACCGTCGCCTGCACCGGGCCGGCGAGGCTCGCGCCGGACAGGTTTTGAAGAAATGCGGTTGCGTTCGCAGGGCGATCGTCAGGCGATTTTCCCATGGCGCTCATGATCGCCAGCGCTACGTGACCGGGTAGCTCGCTCCTAAAGGTGCGCACGTCGGGAGGCGCCGCCAGCATGTGTCGCATGATCACCGCCCGTCCCGTCCCAGGAAACGGGGCGGAGCCGCTCAACATTTCAAAGAGAAGGCAACCGAGACTATAGAGATCAGAGCGGCCGTCGGTCGGATCACCCGTCGCTTGCTCCGGGCTCATGTATGCCGGCGTGCCGAGACCAGTTCCGGCGCGCGTGAGGCGTTCGCTTCCGACCTCCTCGACGACGGATGCGATGCCGAAGTCGGCGAGCATAGCATGACCGGCACTGAGAAGAATATTCTCGGGTTTGATATCTCGGTGAACCACACCGCGCTCGTGTGCGTAGCCGAGCGCGTCGCAGACCTCACGCGTAATGCGTAAGCCATCCTCGATAGCCAGTCGTCTCTCGCGATCCAAGCGGGCGCGGACCGATTCACCGAGGACGGCAGGCATCACGTAGTACAAGAGCTCACCGGCCGCGCCGGAGTCGTGGAGTGGTAGGATGTGTGGATGCTGAAGACTCGCGAGGAGCGTGATTTCGCGCAGAAATCGCTCCTGGTCTACCGTGGCGCCACCGTCCGCGCGAAATACTTTGATCGCAACTTCCCGATTGTGGCGGCGATCGAGCGCGAGGTAGACAGTTGCCATGCCGCCACGGCCAAGCTCTCCCGTAATCCGGTATCGCTCTCCGATCGCGTCTTCTAGCAACGCCGGCAAATCCGTCACGAAGAACCTCGGTATCTGCGCTCGACCCGCGTCGAAGTGAGATTCGTCGCACATCGAGCTGACGAGGTCGGTAGCATCAAGGGAGCTTCGGCGGCCGAGAATCGGACCTCCCGAGAGAACCCTGTACACAGCTGCCGGCGTGCGGCACCCTCATAGCCACGCGATGTCATGTCCTACAATGCGTGATATGCGTGACCTGCGCGTGACTGCTATGAGCGTGTCTGTGGTAGCTGTGACATAACTAGAGTTCCTGACACTGTCCGCCACCTCGCCGTCCGCACTGGACAGTCTGCGATAGAGACTACCTGACGGCATGACTTCGTCGTGATGAGGGTTGACGAATCTATCGATCGCGACTGACGTGACCCCCCAATGGTGATCCGGAAGCTCCCGTCGCCCTAGACGATCACTAGCGCGAAGCGCGACCGTCGTGCACCCTTGCGCGCCATGGCGGCACGCAACGATCTCGGCATCCAGCGGCGGTGGCGGCTGCGCACGAGCTACTTGTGGATCCTCGCGGCGGCGCTCGGCGCGGCGTCTATCTTCACGGCAGCGTCGATCGTCCACGACACCACGCAGCATCGGGAAGCGGCGCGGCTCGTACTCCGCGCTACCGCGGTGCACATCGCCGCGCTCGCCGCCGGTCGGCTCGAGGTGCTGGCGCTCCAGACGCTGGCGCCCGCCGGATCGCCGTCGGTGATCACGCTGGCGCGTGCGCATCGCGACGCCGCACGATGTGGATGCCGTGAGACGCTGCCCGCGTCCGAGATTTTTCGCGTCGACCTGGCGCGCGAGACGGTGGAGCGCGCGCCGGCCGGCAATGCGCCGCCGGCGGTCGCGCCCGGCGCCGCGCTGCTGATAGAGATCGCGCGCGCCGAGGCGGCCCGCGGGCCGGCCGCTCCGCCCATCCATCTCGTTGTCGATCCGCGGCTCAACGACCAGTTCGCCGTGACGATGGTCGCGCGCAACGACAGCGGCCGCGCTATCGCCATGTACGGTGTCACGGCCAAGGTACGCCGGCTCGGCGACGCGATCTTCGGCGCGGGTCTCGACACGTCGTTCGGCCTCGCGCGGCTCGATTCGCTCTCGCTGCAGGTTGCGACGCCGCAGGGCGTTATCGTCTACGGGCGGCTGCGGACGGATGCGCAGCTGCGCATCTCGACGCACCCCCGCGGCCCGCTTGAGGGCGTCACGATCGCGATCGCGCTGTGGCACGGCCAGGTGCCGGCCGCGCTCATCGCGCTGACGCAGCAAACGCAGCTCTGGCATCTCGGCTTCTTGCAGCTGTGCACCATTCTCGTGATCGTGATGGCCGTGGGCTCGTCGCGGCGCGAGCTTCTGCTCGCGCGCGCGCGCTCGGACTTCATCGCCGGCGTGTCGCACGACCTGCGGATGCCGTTGGCGCAGATTCTTCTCGCCGGCGAGACACTCACCATGCGCCGCGAGCGCGACGAGAACGAGCGCCTCGCCTTCACGGGCTCGATCGTGCGCGAGGCGCGGCGGCTCATTACGCTCGTCGAGAACGTTCTCCTCTTCTCCCGCTCCGGCGCGGTCGAGCTCAAGGCGCATCTCGTGCCGCTCGCCGTCGACGATCTCTTCCGCGACGTGACGGAGTCGGTGCAGCTCGCCGTCGACGACGCCGGTCAGCATGTCGATGTGGAGCCCGCGCCAGCGCTCGCCCTCCTCGGCGATCGCGCGCTCCTGCGCCAAGCCCTCGTCAATCTTCTCGACAACGCCATCAAGTACGGCCCGCGCGATCAGCACATTCGCCTGAGCGCCGAGCAGAGCTCGCCGGCGACCGTGCGGCTCTACGTCGATGACCATGGACCGGGCATTCCGGCGAGCGAGCGCGCGGGCGTCTTCGAGCCGTACGAGCGGCTGGCGCGCGATCAAACGTCCGAACGCACGGGGACCGGGCTCGGCCTCGCCGTGGTGCGCGCGATCGCGACCGCGTGCCAGGCGCGCGTGTGGCTCGATGATGCGCCGGGCGGCGGCACGCGCGCCGTGCTCGAGCTGCAGTCGGCCGCGCTCGCCGGCGTCGCCCCGCTCGCCACTCACGCGACGTGAGCCGCATCCTCCTGATCGAGGACAATCGCGGATACGCGGCGCTCCTCGAGTCGAATCTCGAGCGCGAAGGCTACGAGGTCATCGTCGCGGCGAGCGGCGCCGCCGGGCTGGCGCAGGCGCAGACAGGCGCGCACGACTTGATCATCCTCGACCTGATGCTGCCGGCCATGGGCGGATTCACCGTGCTCCAGCGCCTCCGCGACGCCGGTCATGAGACGCCGGTGTTGATCATGACCGCGCTCGGCACCGAGGAAGAAAAGCTGCGCGGCTTCGGGCTCGGCGCGGACGACTACGTCGTGAAGCCGTGCGGCCTGCTCGAGATTCTGGCGCGCGTGCGCGCCCTCTTGCGGCGCGCCGCGCCCGGCGCCGAGCCGAACGCGGAGGTGCGCGTGGGCGACCTCACGATCGACTTCGCCGCGCGCATCGTGCGCCGCGGCCGCACGGAGCTCGCGCTGCGCCCCAAGGAGTTCGACCTCCTCGCGGCGCTCGTGCGCCACAAGGGACGCGTGCTGTCGCGCGCCGATCTGCTGCGCGAGGTATGGGGCTACGCCCCCGACAGCGAGTCGCGCACGGTCGAGACACACCTCGCCGCGCTGCGCCAGCGACTCGGCGATGACCCGCAGTCGCCGAAGTACATCGTCACGGTGCGGCGCGCGGGCTATCGGCTGGGAGAGCTCGGTGATCGGTGATCACCGGCCGTCGTAGGCCGCCTGCAGAAGCGCGATGTCGATCTTCGTCATCTTCATCATCGCTTCGAACACGCGCTTGCGGCGCCCGGCGTCCTTGTCGCCCAGCAGCTTGGCCAGCACCGGCGGAACGACCTGCCAGGATACGCCGAACCGATCCTTGAGCCAGCCGCACTGCAGCGCTTGGCCGCCGTCGGACAACCTCTCCCATAGCTCGTCGATCTCCGGCTGTGTCTCGGCAGTCACGAACAGCGAAATCCCCTGCTCGAACGAGAACGACGGCCCGCCGTTCAGCGCAATGAAGCTCTGCCCATCGAGGTCAAAGTTGAGACCCATCACCGTTCCGTTGGGCCCGGGCATGGTGCTGGTGATCTTCGAGTTCTTGAAGATCGACGTGTAGAGCTTCGCGGCCGCTTCGGCCTGATCGTTGTACGTCAGGAAGGTCGTGATCTTTTGCATCGAGTCGTCCTCGGCGAGAGTCGGGCGGGAGCGTCAGCCCGCAAAGATGCGGCGGCCGCTCGCGGCGCTCAATGCCAGGCTGCCGCACGGGACAATCCCGCGGCACGCAACTTCTTACTCGCTTCTGATCTTCGGCCGCCGGCAGTGGCCTAGACTCCCGAGCAACGAGATCCGCTGCGGCTCTCGTGTCGCTCCGGAGCTCACGCGTGGCCGTTCGCCGTTGCTTGCTCGTCGCTTCGCTCATCGCCACCGCATTCCCGGTGCGGTCGCTGTGCGCGCAGCAGGCGGACGTCATCCGCGGACGCATTACCGGCGACGACGGCCACGGCGTCGAAGACGCGGAGGTGTTGGCGACATCGGTTCCGAACGGTGTCAACAAGGGCGCGAAAGCCGACAAGAGCGGACGCTTCACGATCACCTTCGCCGGCGGCGAGGGCGACTACTGGATCACCGTGCGCGCGATCGGCTTCTCGCCGCGCCGCTTCGAGCTCAAGCGCGTCGCCGACGAAGACGTCCTCCTCGCCGACGCCAAGCTCGCGCGCGCGGGCGTACTGCTCGACGCGGTGCGAGTGCGGGCCGACCGCGCACGTGCGGCGCGCAACGACAACGCGTCCGATGTGAGCGGCACGGAGAAATTCGTCGGCGCCACCACCGCCGATCCGGCGCAGTCCGGCAATCTCGCCGACATGGCCGCGGCGCTCCCCGGCGTGCAGCTCATTCCCGGCGCCGATGGCAACCCCGACCAGTTCTCCGTCTTCGGCCTCGGCGGCGACCAGAACAACACCACGCTCAACGGACTCGCCTTCGGCGGCGCCGACATCCCGCGCGACGCGGCGGCGCGCGCCTCGTTAGGCACCACGCCGTGGGACGTGTCGCGCGGCGGGTTCAGCGGCGGGCAATTCGGACTCAGAACGCAGTCGGGCTCCAACTTCAGCTCGCGCGGCGCGAGCAGCCTTCTCAACGCGCCGCCGCTCGAGTGGACGGACCGCGCCGGCCGCGCGACCGGCGCCGAGTTCAGCGCGCTCTCGTTAGGCATGTCGGCAACCGGCCCCGTCGCGCTCGACAAGAGCTTCTACAGCACAGGATTCCAGCTCGACCGCCGGATGAGCGATCTCCAGAGCATCGAGACGGCGAGCCCGCTCGCGCTCCAGACCGCCGGCGTCGCGCGCGATTCGGTCGCGCGCTTCCGCGACATCCTCGGCCGCGCCGGCGTGCCGGTGGTGGTCGGCGCGCTGCCGGCATCGCGCAACAACGACCGCGCGCTCTTTCTCGCCGCCGTCGACATTGCGCCGCCGTCGTCGACGAGCGGACAGGCGCTGAACATCACGGCGAGCGGCACGCTCAACCGGCTCAGCTCGCCGTTCGGCCAGGCGACGGCGCTGTCGTCGAGCGACGCGCGGCGTACGAGCTGGTTCGGCTCGCTGCAGGCGCGGCACACCGACTACGTCGGATTCGGCGTTCTCACCGAGACGTCGGCCGGCGTCTCGCGCGCGCGCGCGTTCACCGAACCGTATCTCGCGCTGCCGAGCGGCGTCGTGCGCGTGAGCTCGTCGCTCGACGACGGGAGCTCGGCGATCAGCCAGCTCGTGTTCGGCGGGAGCCCGGTCCAGCGCACGTCGAGCACGACGACCACCGTCGGCGGGCGGAACCAGCTCTCGTGGTTCACCACGGACAACACGCACCGCATCAGGCTGACGAGCGAGCTGCGGTACGAGCGCGTGAACCAGGACGTAACGATGAACCGGCTCGGCACGTGGACGTACAACTCGCTCGCCGACCTCCAGGCGCGAACGCCCGCGTCGTTCACGCGGCTCCTGTCGCCGGGCGTCCGCGACGGGAGCCAGCTCATCGGCGGGCTCTCGTTAGGCGACTCGTATCGCCCGTCGCCCGACCTGCAGATCCAGTACGGCCTTCGGCTCGACGGCAACACGTTCATGACCAAGCCCGCGACGAACGCCGCGCTCGAATCGACGTTCGGCGTGCGCAACGACCTCGTGCCGAATCGCCTGTCGGTGAGCCCGCGCGCCGGCTTCTCGTACACGTACGGCCAAGCGCCACAGCTGGCGATCGCCAGCGGATTCACGCGCGGGCCGCGCGCGGTGGTGCGCGGCGGCATCGGTCTGTTTCAGAACGCGCCGGCCACGCAGCTCATCGGCTCGGCGCTGTCGAACAGCGGGCTCGCGAATTCCGTTCGGCAGCTGGCGTGCGTTGGCGCGGCGGTGCCGCTACCCGAGTGGAGCGCGTACCTCGCCGATCCGGGCGCGATTCCAGCCGCGTGCGCCGACGGCACCACGGGCAGCGTCTTCGCGAGCAGCGCGCCGAACGCCGTGCTGTTCGATCGCGACTTCGCCGCGCAGCGCAGCTTGCGTTCCAACCTCAACTGGAGCGGCGCTATGCTCGGCGACCGCCTCGCCTCCACGGTCGATGCGACGTACTCGCTCAACTCGAATCAGGCGGGATTCGCCGACCTCAACTTCAGGCCTGAGACGCGATTCTCGTTGGGCGACGAAGGCGGGCGTCCAGTCTATGTGAGCCCGGCGAGCATCGTTCCCGCCAACGGCGCGATCGCCGTGCAGGACTCGCGCATCTCGGCGAGCTTCGCGCGCGTCACGCAGCTGCGGTCCGATCTCCGGTCGGTGAGCCGGCAAGTGAGCGTCGGTGTGCGGCCGCTCGCCTTCAGCTCGACGTTCAGCTGGAGCCTCACCTACGTCTACTCGAACACGCGCGATCTGGCGCGCGGATTCACGAGCACGGCCGGCGATCCGCGGGCGACGGATTGGGCGCGCTCGCCGTTCGATTCTCGGCACCAGATCGTGTACAGCGTCGCCTACAATTTCTTCGACTGGTTTCCGGTGAGCTGGTCGGGTTCGTTCCGGTCGGGCCGCCCGTTCACGCCGCTCGTCGCCGGCGACGTCAACGGCGACGGCTACGTGAACGACCGTGCCTTCATCTTCGACCCGCGCTCGGCGGCCGATCCCGCGCTCGCATCGGGGATGCGCGCACTGCTCGGTAACGGATCGCGCGCCGCTCGCGCCTGTCTCGCCGCGCAGCTCGGCGCGCTCGCGGCTCGCAACAGCTGCGAGGCGCCGAGGACCACGACATCCAACCTCACGATCTCGGTCAATCCGTTGAAGGTTCGGCTGCCGCAGCGGCTCAATGTGTCGCTCTACATCAACAACGCTTTTGGCGCAGCGGACCTGCTGCTGCACGGCGAGAACCGGCGGCGAGGTTGGGGCCAGTCGGCGGACCCGGACCCGTCGCTCCTGTTCGTGCGCGGCTTCGATCCCGCGGCGCGGCGATTCGCGTACGACGTGAACCCGCGCTTCGGCGCGACGAGCCTCGGGCAAACGCTCAATCGCAACCCGGTCGTCGTCACGGCGCTCGTGCGGCTGGACATTGGCTTCACGCGCGAGCGGCAGCTGCTCACACAGTCGCTCGACCGCGGACGCGGACGCCCGGGCGACAGGTCGAGCGATCAGGACGTGAGGTCGCTGAGCGGCGCGCTCATTCCCGCGAACCCGATGGCGCTCATGCTCGCGCAGGCCGACTCGCTCAAGCTGACGCGCCAGCAGGCGGACTCGCTCTCTCGTCTCAATCGCGTCTATACGCTGTTCGCGGACTCGGTCTGGACGCCGGTGGCGAAGTATCTCGCCGCGTTGCCGGCCGGCTACGATCCGGCCCGCGCATACGCGCGATTCCGCGGCGCGCGCGAGGCGTCGGTCGACGAGCTGCTGGCGCTGGTGCCGTCGGCGCGCTCGCTCATCACCGCGCAGCAGATGCGATCGCTGCCGCCGTTCATCACGAGCTCGCTCGACACGCGATACCTCGCGGCCGTCCGCTCCTCGACGGCCGGCGGCGCCAACCTCGGCATTCTCGGAATGCTGGCGCAGATGGGAGCGATGGGCGGCGCGGTCGATGCCTCCGGGGCCCAGACCATCATGGTCCACAAATGACACGGATGATTTTCTTCTCCAACCGCACCCACAGATGACACGGATCACACAGATGACTGCTCGCTCCGCACGATCATCGCGAGCTGCCCTCGCGACAGCGATCGCGCTCCTCGTGCTCATTCCCTCGCTCGGCGTCGCGCAAAAGCCGATTCCCATTCGGCAGCTCGGTCCGATCGAGGCGACGTCCACGGACAGCGTCGGCTTTCTCTACGGCGTGCGAGAGCTGCCCGGCCGGCGTCTGTTGGCCAACGACGCCGGCGCGCGGAGACTCGTGCTGTTCGACGCCTCGCTCGCCCGCGTGAAGATCGCCGCCGACTCGATGAGCGGATCGCCGAGCCCGTATGGCAAGCGTCCGACCGGCATCATCGCATATCGCGGCGACACCACGCTCCTCGTCGACGCGGCGGCGCGGGCGTTCGTGATGATCGATGCGAAGGGTGATGTGGTGGGCGTGATGTCGCCGCCGCGCGCGAACGACGTGCAGTCGATGGTGAATCCGGGATTCGGCGCGCCCGGTCTCGATGCGCGCGGGCGTCTGATCTATCGCGGCCAGATCGCGATGACGATGAAGCCGCCCGCGGCGGGAACGGCGTTCACGCCGCCCGAGATTCCCGACACCGTTCCGATCGTGCGCGCAGACTTCGACACGCGCGCCGCCGACACCCTTGGCTGGCTCCGCGTTCCGAAGATCAGAGTCGCGACCACGACGCTCGAGAACGGCGCGCTCTCCATGCGCGCCATGCTCAACCCCGTCTCTTTCATCGACGACTGGGCGATGCTTCCCGATGGCTCCGTCGCCATTCTCCGCGGGCGCGACTACCACATCGATTGGATCAACGCCGACGGCTCGCGCGTCTCGTCGCCGAAAATGCCCTTCGACTGGAAGCATCTCACGGACGAGGACAAGGCGGCGCTGATCGACTCGACGAAAAAGGCCGTTGCGGCGGCGTTCGCCGGGGGCGGCGGCGCTGCCGCTGCGGGAACGCGCGTGGACCTGGGGATGAGCGGCCACTCGATGACGGTGATGAAGGTCGACGCATCGGATGGCGGGCCCGCTCCGCGCTCGTCCCACAGCGCCACGCCCGAAGTCGCGAACAGCCCGCCGGACATCGTCCCGCCGGGCGATCTCCCCGACTACATGCCGCCGGTGCTGCGCTCGGGAACGATGATGGCCGACCCGGCGGGCCGCGTCTGGATTCTCCCCTCCACATCGGCCCACGCCGCCGGCGGATTGCTCTACGACGTGATCGACCGCAAGGGCGAAATCGTGCAGCGGGTACGAATCCCCGCGGGCCGCGCGTTGGTGGGTTTTGGTGCCGACGGCGCGGTCTATCTCACGCGGCGCGACGCGAGCGGCACCCACATCGAGCGCGCGCGAATCGAGTAACCACGCACATCAATCGAGGCCATTCCATGCTACGCAATATCGCGTTCGCTCTCTCGCTCCCCGTGCTCGGCGCCCTTCCGCTGCGCGCCCAGACTCCGGCGGACAGCACGCAACAGTTCATCGGCACGTGGGAGGGAACGTATCAGGCCGATCACGGGCCGGCGGGCGCTTTCAAGATGGCGATCATCCGCGACGGCGCGCTGAAAGCGACCGTGGAGATGACGTCCGGCACATCGGCGGTTCCGACGACGGTCACCGACGTGAAGATCGCGGGCAACACCGCGACGTGGACGCAGGCGCTGATGGGCATGTCGTGCAAGTCATCCGCGGTGCTCTCGGCGGGCACGTTGCGTGGCGAGACCGTCTGCGCGCACGGAAGCATGGGCTTCCTGCTGCGCAAGAGAGTCGCGGCCGCCGCGCCGTCGGACTCGGGCATGTTCGATCAGTTCATCGCGTACCTCAAGCGTCTGCACGGCGGCGGCGAGCACAAGGTTTGTTTCGGATGCCCGTGAAGCGCCGTGTTCGCGGCGGGGCCGTCTCTATGTAGAGGTTGGTGCGGATCAATCCGAAGAAACGGATTCGGGCTGATCACGGGTCACGGGACGGCATGGCGCATCTGCAATAACTGCACGTTTGGGTACGATTCCGCGTGCTTATTTCGCCAGAATTGGCGAATCTGTTGCGGAATTCGTGCGACTTGTGCAAATTGAGTGGATCACTCCCTGCCCACTCCCGACCCCTCCCACGCACATGTCGACGACCTCCCACTCCCGCAAAGCCGTCATCCAAGCGATGACGTCCCGGCTCCCGCATCTCGCCGCATCGATGAACGGCGGGACGAACGGGTCGCATCCGACGGTGCCGCCGACGTCCGAGTACTTCGGCATCAATACCTTCGGCGCGCGCCAGATGCGCGACAAGCTGCCGCGTGACGTCTTCAAGAAACTCGCGGACTCCATTCGCCAGGGGAAAAAGCTGGACCTCGACATCGCGCCGACGGTCGCGCAGGTGATCAAGGAGTGGGCGATCTCGCGGGGCGTGACGCATTTCACCCACTGGTTCCAGCCGCAGACGGGGCTCACCGCCGAGAAGCACGATGCCTTCCTCTCGTTCGATGACGACAAGCAGCCGATGGAGTCGTTCACCGGCGCGCAGCTCATCCAGAGCGAGCCCGACGCGTCGAGCTTCCCGTCCGGCGGGCTGCGCGCGACGTGGGAAGCGCGCGGCTACACGGCGTGGAACCCCGCCAGCCCGGTCTTCATCGTCGAGACCGGCGGCGTCAAGACACTCTGCATCCCGTCGGTCTTCATCGGCTACAACGGCGAAGCGCTCGACGAGATGA
>JBDUCS010000346.1:0-4265 GCA_040003335.1 Gemmatimonadaceae bacterium
CGCCGATTCCGCCGTCGCGTTGCAAGAGTCGGCGAATGCGCTCGAGCTGCGCGGCAACCTTTCGTATTGGAAATACCTGCTGCAGCTCGGAGAGACGCCGGGTGCTCAAGACCAGCTGCTGGCCGCGGCGGAGCGCGACCTGGAACGCGCGCGTACGATCAATCCCGCCCAGTCGGGGGCACTGGCGTCGCTGTCGCACTTGTACGCTCGCACCAACCGGCTGACCGAAGGGAAGCTCGCCGCGCAGCGCGCATACGAATCGGACGCGTATCTGGCCAACGCGGACGGCATCCTCAACCGGCTGTTTACGACGTCGTGGGACCTGCACCAGCTCGCCGAGGCGCGACAGTGGTGCGCAGAGGGCCACCGCCGCTTCCCGTCGGACTACCGGTTTCTCGACTGCCAGATTCGACTGATGGCCGAGGACGGCTTGTCGCCGGAAATCGACAGCGCATGGAGCCTCGCCGCACGCGTCGCGGCTCTCGCGTCACCCGCCGAGTCGAGCTTTCGCTCACACGCGGCGCGGATGTGGACGGCGGCGGTGATCGCGCAAGCGGCGTCCCGGCTACAGGGGACACGCGGTGCGCAGCTGGCCGACAGCGCGCGTCGCGTCGCCAAGGGCGCGCGGCTCGACGCCGGGGCCGATCGCCGCGCGGATCTCGTCCAGTGGGAAGCGATCGTCGATGTGATCCTGGGCGACCACGACTCGGCGGTCGAGCGGCTCCAGGCATGGGCCGCAACGAATCCCGGATCGTCGCTCGTCGCGTCGACGCAGCCCGGCGCACCCGTCGATGTCATTTGGATGTTTCAACCGCTGCGGGACGATCCTCGCATCAAGCGGCTTTGGTCCGCGAGCAGCCGATAGATCGACGTTCCGAGCATCAGCAGACGGCCGCGCGACCGTTGCCCTCGCGCTTCATTCCCTGTGGAGGATTCATGCGTCGTGTCTCGCTCATACTTGCCGCGGTGGCGGTCTCGTCGGTGCTCGCTTGCTCGGAGCGCTCATCGACCGGGCCCGCATCGCAGCTCATCGTACCGGCCCTCACCGCCTCTCGGGGGGAGTTGCCGCCCGACCCGTGCCGGAGCATCAGCGGCGAAGTCGACCGCTTTCTAGCGCTCCTCCCGGCGGTCCAACGCCGAGAAATAGCGCGTCGGGTCGACTCGCAGCTCCGCGACCTGCTCAAGGGTCGCGGTCACGATGCCCGTGAGGACGGCTTCGAGCTGCTGCAGATTCTCATCGCCGCGCGACCGGTGAGCGATGAGGCGTCGTCGCTCCTCGCAACGCTCGTCCGCGACGTCTTCGCCTGCCTCGAGATAGACGTGCCGAACATCGACCCATCGTCGTTCGGCGCGGGTGGCGCCATCGGCATCGCGCTCCCCGGTCAGAGAACGCGCATTGCGACCGGCGATGACAACGCCGGCGCGATCTTCCAGCCTGGCTCCGTGAACGTGCCGGTGCTCGTGACGATCACGCCGATCGGACGCGCAGGCGAGGTGAGCGGGGACGGGGCGGCGGCGGTGATCGCGTCGGGCGTCCTGGCACCGGCGAGATTGCCGGAGTACGGCCCCGCGTATCGATACCAGACCTATCCCGAGACGAGATTCTCGAAGCCCGTGACGGTCGGCATCCGTGAATTCATACCGACCGATACCCGTCCGATTCTCGGCTTGGCGCACACCGTCGCCGTGGCGGGACTAGGCACCGTGGCGCAGATGCCCTCGGGAGTCGCTTGCCCGCAGTTGTTCTTGAACGGACCGGGCGCGACGGCCCTCGCATCGCGCGCATTCTCCGTTGCCGCAGCCGTCACCGGGACCTCGGTGAACACCACCGGCTGCGCGAGCTCCTTCAGCCCATGGGTCGCGGTGAATCTGCGCGACCTGTTCATTCTCACCGGCCCGAAGTGCGGGTCATCCACGTTCACGGTCAGCGGTCCGGAGAAGTTGCTCGTGAATCTCCGCTGGCGCACCGACAAGCCGGCGCTTGACGGACGCGTACGCTATGCGGGTGGTCCGGTGTCCTTCACGCCGTCGATCGAGGGCAGGCCGGTCTCGGTCGACTTTGCCCAGCTGTTGTTCAAGGATCAAGTGATCGCCGTCACGCCACCCGATCCGTGTCGCGGATAGCGTCACCTCGAACGATGGTCATGAGAGAGCTCCCGGTTCCGGCCGGGGGCTTTTTCGTGCCCAAACCCTTTGCTCGGTCCCGCTGTCTCTTCCCTTAGACGCGCTAGGGTAGTACGATTTTACCCTAGACACCCTAATGGAGCGCCGGTGGCCAAACCGAACGTGGAGTTGCTGCAGGGGACGCTCGACGTGCTGATCCTGAAAACGCTCTCGTGGAAGCCGATGCACGGCTACGGTGTTGCCCGCTGGCTGCAGCAGACGACGAGCGAGGTGCTCCGCGTCGAGGAAGGATCGCTCTACCCCGCGCTCTACCGCATGGAGAATCGCGGTCTCGTCAAGGCGGAGTGGGGAATCACCGAGAACAACCGCCGCGCGAAGTACTACCGGCTCACCGCCGCCGGCCGCCGCCGCCTGCACGAGGAGATCGCCACGTGGGGTCTCTTCTCGCACGCGGTGGGACAAGTGTTGCGGGCAACGTCGTGAGCCGGGCGTCGGCCATACAGGGAGCATTGCATGCACGAAGGGCCTCCGAGCTGGCGTCGCTATCTCCGCTTCTGGACGGATGACGCGACCGCCGATGTCGATGAGGAGCTGCGATTCCATCTCGACTCGCGGATCGCCGAGTTCGTCGCGGCGGGTATGTCGCCCGACGCCGCCCGGCGCGAAGCGCTCGACCGATTCGGCGACGTCACGCGCGTCGCCGCAACGTGCCACACCCTCAGCGAGCAACGGGAGATGGCGATGCAACGCTCGGAATGGATGACCGCGCTCACCCAGGACCTGCGCTACGCGGTCCGCCAACTCCTCAAGGCACCGGCGCTGGCGATCATCGCCACGATCACGATCGCACTCGGCGTCGGCGCCAATTCGGCGATCTTCTCAGTCGTCAACGCGGTGCTGCTCCGCCCACTCCCGTACGCGAATTCCGATCGACTGATGTCCCTCAGCGAGCGGTGGCCGGGCGGACGCGACGGTAACGTCTCTGTCGGCAATTTCGCCGAATGGCGCGCGCGCAGCCGGTCGTTCGAGGCGATATCCGCCGATGCCGGCACGACGTTCAACCTCACTGGTGCGGGTGAGCCCGTACGCCTGTACGGCGCGAGAGTGACGGCGAGCTTCTTCAAGACGGGCTACATGGCGCCCGCGCTCGGCCGCTACTTCAACGACGATGAGGACCAGCAGGCCACGCGGCACGTCGTCGTGCTCAGCCATCCGATGTGGCAGTCCCAGCTCGGCGGCGACCCGAAGGTGCTCGGCCGCGAGCTCGAGCTGAGCGGAGAGAAGTACACGGTCATCGGCGTCGCGCCGCGCGAGTATTCACTGACACCGGAGGACGAGCAACTCTGGGTGCCGATCGCCTTCACCCCCGAGCAGCTCGCGCAGCACGATGAGCATGGGCTGTCGGTGTTCGGCGTGCTCAAGCCGGGTGTGACGCGCGAGATGGCGGCGCGCGAGATGTCCGTGATCGAGCGAGAGTTGCACGACCGCTATCCTACCACGGGCACGCCGACCGAGGTCGGAGTGACCGCGCTGCGCGACTTGCTGGTGACCGATTATCGCGCGCAGCTCCTCGTGCTGCTCGGCGCCGTCGGCTTCGTGTTGCTGATCGCCTGCGGCAATGTCGCCAACCTCCTGCTGGCGCGCGCCGCGTCGCGTCAAAAGGAGATCGCCATCCGAAGCGCGCTCGGCGCGGGACGCGGCCGCCTCGTCAGGCAGCTCTTGACGGAGAGCATGACGCTCGCCGTCGTCGGCGGCGCGGTGGGCGTCGCCGTGGCGCAACTCGGCATCCGCTTCCTCGTCACGATGAGCCCGCCCGGCGTGCCGCGGCTCGGCGAAGCACGGCTGTCGGCCGAGGTGCTCGCCTTCACGGCGATCGTGACGGTCGTTTGCGGGCTCGTCTTTGGGCTCGCGCCGGCGTTGCGCGCGTCGCGCTCCGATCTGCAGGGCACGCTGAAGCAAGGCGGCAAAGGCTCGGCGATGGGCTCCTCGCGCGACCGGCTCCGGAGCGTGCTCGTCGTCGCCGAGATGGCGGTGGCGCTCGTGCTGCTCGTCGGCGCGGGACTGCTGATCCGGAGCGCGCTCCTGCTGCAGCAGGTGAAGCCGGGCTTTGATCCGTCGAACGTCATCTCGTTCCGCATGGC
>JBDUCS010000063.1:0-14442 GCA_040003335.1 Gemmatimonadaceae bacterium
TCACCGCGCAGTCAGTCTCGCAGCGCCGCCACCGGGTCCACCCGCGTCGCCCGTCTCGCGGGAATCGCGCTCGCCAGCGCGGCGACCAACAGCAGCACCGTTCCGACGGTCGCGAACGTCGCGGGGTCGGTGGCGCTGATGCCAAACAGCAGGCTCGACAACACCCGCGTGACGGCGGCGGCGAGCCCAACCCCGACGACGACGCCGATCACGGTGAGGCCGAGGCCCTGCCCCACCACCATGCGCAACACCCGGTCGCGCGAGGCCCCGAGCGCTATCCGGATGCCGATCTCGTGCGTCCGCTGCGACACAGCGTACGAGATCACACCATACAGCCCGACCGCGGCGAGCACGAGCGCGACAGTGGCGAAGATGCCGAGGAGCATCGCGTAGAAACGCGGCCGTGCGACGGAGCTAGCGACGGCCGCCTCCATCGTCATCGGCGCGTCGAGTGGGAGATCGGGGTCGATCTCGCGCACCGCGGCGCGCGCGGCGGCGAACACCGTCAGCGGCGGCGCGCTCGACCGCACCATCACGTGCAGCTCAGAAATCGGCCACTGCTCGAACGGGATCAGCACCTGCGCCTCGTCGCTCGACGCGAGCCCGTACTGCTTGATGTCGCCGACGATGCCGACGATCTCGCCGCCCATCGTGCCGTCTTCGTCGGAATCCCAGCCAAGCTTGATCGTCTTGCCGATCGGATCCGCGCCCGGAAAGTCGCGCTTCGCCATCGACTCGTTCACGAGCACGACGTGCTGGCTCTCGCGCCGGTCGGCGTCGGAGAAGGTGCGACCCTTCACCAGGCGAATCCCCATGGTCTTGATGTAGTCCGCCGTCGTGACCCGGATGTGCACCGAGGGACGCTGCCCCTGTGGCAGCAGCGGACGGCCGGCGACGACGTAGGACGTCGACGCATCCCACTCGCCGAGCGGTCGGCCGACGACGACGGCCGCCGATTGTGCGCCGGGAAGCGCGCGCATTTTTTCCTCGAGCCGACGCACGAAGACGCGCGCATTTTCGCTCGTTGGATATTTCGCTTGCGGCAACGCTATGCTGAACGTCGCTAGATGGTCGGCGCGGAATCCGGGATCGACCGAGAGTAGATGCGCGAAGCTTCGGATGAGCAGGCCAGCGCCCGACAGCAGCATCACCGCGAGCGCGACCTCCGACACCACGATCGTGTTGCGTGCGCGACGGCTCCCCGGACGCGTGCGCGTGCCGCGCGACCCGGCGCGCAACGCGCCGGCGAGATCCGTCGTTGTCGCGTGCATCGCCGGGAGAAGGCCGAACAGAAATCCCGTCGCCAGCGTGACGAGCGCCGTGAACGCGAGCACACCCGCATCGAGGCCGACGTCGCTCAGTCGCGGAATGCTGTCGGGGCCGAGCCGCACCAGCGCCGCCGTTCCCCATGCCGCGAGCGCGACGCCCGCCGCGCCGCCGATCATGGCGAGCAGCAGGCTCTCGGTGACGAGCTGCCTCACGAGCCGCGGCCGGCCGGCGCCGAGCGCGGTGCGAATCGCGATCTCGCTCCCGCGAGCCGAGGCACGCACGAGAAAGAGGTTCGCCACGTTCGCGCAGGCGATAAGCAGCACGAAGCCGACGGCTCCGAGCAAGATCAACAGCGGCTTTTGGATTGGGCCGACGATGTAGTCACGCACGGTCGTGACGCGGATACCGCGCCCGACATTCGTCAGCGGATACGTCGTTTCCAGTTGGCGTCCCAGTGCCATCAACTCGCGCTCGGCCTGATCGACCGGCACGCCGGACTTGAGCCGCCCCACGGCCTCCAGGGAGTGTGATCCACGACCGTCTGGATCGAGCTCGCCCGGGCCCGGCATGAGCGCCGTCCAGAGGTCGAGTCCGGCGGGATACTCGATGCCCTTCGGCATCACGCCGATCACGACATGGGGAACACCGTCGAGCGCGATCACGCGGCCGATGATGCCGCGATCGGCATTGAAGCGGCCGCGCCACAACGCGTCGCCCAGCACGACGGTCTTGGGCGCGCCGGGCGCATCGTCGCCCGGCGCAAAGGCGCGGCCGAGCGCGGCGCGCGCGCCCATCACCGAAAAGAGATTCGCGCTGGAAGTGCCGCCGGACACGCGCAGCGGGGCCGCGTCGGTTCCGGTAAGGTTGTGCGGATCGACGCTGATCGCGCTCAATCCCGACAACGACTTGGTCTGCGCGCGATAGTCGACGAAGTCGAGGTACGACATCGCGCTGTTCTTTCCCTTGCGCGTCGAGATGACGCGGACGACCTGGTCGGCGTCGTCGAACGGGAGTGAGCGCAGGAGCACCGCGTTCACCACCGAGAAAATCGCCGTGTTCGCGCCGATGCCCAGCGCGAGCGTCAGCGCGGCGATCACCGTGAAGCCCGGGCTCCTGCGCAGCATGCGCCACGCGTACGCGACGTCCTGCTGAAAATCGTGCATCAGCTCCATCCTCCGTACCGATCGCTCGGCGCCTTGGTCGACTGTCTCGCAATATTGTCTCGTCAACTCCACATCGCCGAACTCCCGCTCTGCCTCTTCGCGCGCGACGTGCGGCGGCACGCCGTGGTCTTCCATCTCCCGTGCGCGCATCTCGAGATGGAACGTCAGCTCATCGTCGACGTCCGTCTTCACCTGCGCGCGGGTGCGCCATGGAAAGCGGAAAACGCGGCGTTTCACTGTCGGCTGCCGACTGCCCGCGCGGGCTGTCTGCTGTCAGCTGACAGTTGCCGGCTGAAGCGATAGCTGAGCGCCGGCAGGTGAGAGCCAACAGCTGAACGCAGCCGACTCATTCGGCTCTCAGCGCCGCGATCGGGTCCACGGCCGTCGCGCCGCGACGACGACGCGTCTCGCCGGCTCGGTCGATCGAGGCGCAGTAGCTGCGCGTGACCTCGACATCGCCGAACCGGCGCGCCACTTCGGCGCGCGCGGCATCGTCGCTCAAGCCCCCGCCGACCAGCTCCGCGGCGCGCATGTCGAGATGGAAGGCCAGCTCATCGTCCACGTCGAGCGCGACCTGCGCGCGCGAGCGGAACGGAAAGCCGAAGAGCCGGGTGAACGGGCGCATGTCACATCACGCCGGGTCGAGCACCTTGAAGACCGCGGCCGCGTACTGGCGCCACGTCGCGGTCTCGGCGCGGAGCTGCTTGCGCCCTTCGGTCGTGAGCTGGTAGTACTTCGCGCGCCGGTTGTTCTCCGACAGCCCCCACTCGGCCTCGATCCAACCGCGGCGCTCGAGCCGGTGCAGCGCTTGATAGAGCGCCGCGTCCTCGATGCCGAGCACGCCGTCCGTCCGCTGCCGGATCCAGCGCGAGATGGCGTAGCCGTGCATCGTCGTCCACGACAGCGTCTTGAGGATGAGGACGTCGAGCGTCCCCTGCAGCAGCTCGAGCGGTGTTCGACTCATGGCTCTTCATTCCCCTCACATGATGTGGGGAATATGGACTCGGGCGCGTAGCCTGTCAACCCCCCACACATGATGAGGGGAACGTCGGCTTGGGATTAGGGGCTGGGGGTGGGGAGGAAAAGAGAGGTGGCAGGCGCTTAGGTGAGCTCGCACCAAGGACCAAGGGCCAAGGACCAGGGAGCTGGCAGTCCCTAGCCCCGAACCCCTTCGCCCTACCTTAGCCCAATAGTCGTAAGGTAGACCGGGCTTCCTGCTTCACTTGCGCCATCGTGCATTGCCGGGCTCCCTTGTCCGGGCGCCAGCGGAGGAGCTTCGTGCCGTGGCGGAAGCGACTGCCGCTGAAATGATCGTACTGCACTTCCACCACCAGCGTCGGCGTCAGCGGCTTCCACTCGGCGCTGCGCTCCGTGCTCCAGCGACTCGGGCCGCCCGGCGCTTGGCCCGTGAAGCTCACGTCGGTCACGAGCGTCTCCAGCTTCGCGGTGAGCGCGGCGCGCTCGGTCGCCTTCATGCTCGACGTGAAACCGACGTGATGGAGGAGGCCGCCATCGTCGTAGAGGCCGAGGAGAAGCGAGCCAGCCGCGTGACCCTTGGACGCGTAGCGGAATCCGCCGACCACGCAGTCGGCGGAGCGCATGCGCTTGTACTTCTGCATCCCGGTGCGCTCGCCCGATTGGTACGCCAGTGCGCGCCGCTTGGCGATCACGCCATCGAGACCGGCGCCTAACGAGTGCAGCCACTCGTCGGCTAGGCCGCGCTTCGTCACGACGGGTGACAGCCGCATCGGCGAACCAGTGACGAGATGGCGCGAGGCGAAGCGCTCGAGGGCGGCACGCCGGTCGGCCAACGGCTCGTCGACCAGCTTCCCGCGCTTCTCGTCGACGAGCATGTCGAACAGAATGAAGAGCGCCGGATGCTCGCGCGCAAGCTTGTCGACGCGGCTCTTTGCGGGATGAATGCGCAGCAAGAGCTCGTCGAACGACAGCATCGGCCCGACCGGGATCACGATCTCGCCATCGAGCACGAAGCTCGGCGCGTCGAGCGCCTCGAGCGCGGCCACGAGCTCGGGGAAATAGCGGTTGAACGGCTGGCCCGACTTGGAGCGGAGGTCGACCGCCCCCGCATCCTTGAACGCGAGGCAGCGAAAGCCGTCCCACTTCGGCTCGTACTGCCACTCACTCCCCTCGGGAAGCTTGGCGACGAGCTTCGCCTCCATCGGCGCGTAGCTCGTGGGAATCGGGAGCGTCACGGCCGGAGTACCGTCTCGAGCTTGAAGCGCCCGCGCGTGGCGCACATCGGCGACCAGAGATCACCGAGCGCGGCGATGCGCGCCGGGACGTTGTCGATGCGGAAGTCATCGATCTCGACGCCGCGCTCGAGCTCGTCCCACGTGACCGGCGTCGACACTGTCGCCCGCGGCTGCGGGCGCGGCGAGTAGACGGAGGCGAGCGTGCGCCCCCAGGCGTTCTGGTTGTAGTCCACGAGCACGCGTCCATTAGGCCGTTTGGCGATGCGGTACTCCGCCGTCAGCAGCTTGGGATTGCGCTCGGCGAGCAGGCGCGCCAGCTCCTTGGCGAACGTCCAGACCTCTTTCTGCAGCGGACCGCGAACGATCGGCACGTAGACGTGCACGCCCTTGGAGCCGGTCGTTTTGGCGACGGGCTCCATGCCGAGTGTGGTGAGCGCGTCACGCACGATGAGCGCCGCCTCGCGCACGGTGTCGAACGTGGCCTCGGGCACTGGGTCGAGGTCGAAGTGCAGATAGTCGGGCCGATCGACGTCGTCGCAGCGCGCATACCACGGATTGAGGTCGATGCATCCCAGGTTGATCACCCAGAGCAGCGACGCCAGGTCCTGCACGATCGGGAAATCGATCACACTTCCCGACGCGTGCTCGATCGCGCACGTCTCGATCCAGTCGGGGCGCGGCGATGGCGCTCGCTTCATGAAGAAGCACTTGCCGGACGCGCCGTTCGGATAGCGCTTCATCACCATCGCGCGGCCGGCGAGATGGGGTAGGAGCGCCCACGAGACGTCGAGGTAGTACTGCAGCAGGTCGCGCTTCGTGATGCCGAGCTCGGGCCAGAAGGGCTTGGCAAGATTCGTCAGCCGGACGGTGTGCGTGCCGGCACGCAACTCGGCGTCCGTCTGGTCGCGCGGGATGGTGACCGCCGGCTGTCCCGCTCGCGTCTTGGGCATGCCGGTCCACTTTGCAAATCGCCCGCCATTTGCCCGGTCCTCATCGCGGCGTTCTCTTTCCGCGCACCCATGATTCTCATCGACATCGGAAGCGTCCTGCGCGAGAACTGGCTCGAAATCGCCGCGGTCACCACCGGCGCGCTCAGCGTCTATCTCAGCGTGCGCGAAAAGGTCGCGAATTGGCCCGTTGGCATCGTCAACGTCGCGCTCTACGCCCTCTTCTTTTGGCGGGTGAAGCTGTACGCGGACATGGGGCTGCAGGTCGTCTACTTCGTCCTCTCGTTCTACGGGTGGTATGAGTGGCTGTACGGCGGCTCGGAGAAAACCGCGCTGCCAATCACGCGCGGCACGCCGGAACTGCTGATACGCGTCAGCATTATTGGTTTCATCGCCGCGGCCGTGCTCGGCACCATCCTCGCGCGCTACACCGACGCGGCACTCCCCTTTCTCGACTCATCGCTCACGGCGACCAGTCTGGTCGCCCAGTATCTCATCACGGTGAAGAAAATCGAGAACTGGTTGTTCTGGCTCGCCGCCGACGTGGTCTACGTCGGGTTATTCATCTTCAAAGGGGTCTACCTCACCGCGGCGCTCTATGGGCTCTTTCTCGTGCTCGCCGCGATCGGCTACGTCGCATGGAAGCGCACCCTTCTCGCCCAGCCCGCACTGGCCTGATCATCGGGAAGTTCATGCCGCCGCACGCGGGACATCTGCAGTTGATTCGTGCGGCGGTGGAACAAGTCGATGCGCTGACGCTGCTCGTCTCATCGCTCCCGCACGAGCCGATACCCGGCGCGATGCGCGCCGCCTGGATGCGCGAGCTGGTCGGCGCGCTCTCGCCAATGGCGCGCGTGGTGCACGTCCACGGCGACAACCCCGCGCAGCCAGCAGATGATCCGCGCTTCTGGGAGATATGGCTCGGAATTTTGCGCCAGGTGATGCCGGTGGGGCCGGATCTCGTCTTCACCGGCGAAGCGTACGGCGACGAGCTGGCGCGCCGGCTTGGCGCCCGCCACGTGCGCATCGACCGCGGCACGGCGACAATCCCGATATCGGCGACGATGATTCGCGGCGACCCGCTCGCACACTGGGATCTCATCCCCGGGCCGGTGCGGCCGTGGTTCGTCAAGCGCGTCGTCGTCATCGGATCGGAGAGCACCGGCAAGACGATGTTGGCGCGCGACCTGGCCGCGCATTTTGGCACCGTGTGGGTTCCCGAGTTCGCGCGGGCGTATCTCGACGCGAAGCTCGCGCACCGCAACCAAACGCTCGACGCATCGGACATCGAGCCGATCGCTCGCGGGCAGGCCGCCGCCGAGGATGCGGGCGCGCGCGCCGCCAACCGCGTGCTCTTTCTCGACACGAATCTGCTGAGCACCGAGCTCTATGCGCGGCACTACTACCGCGCCTGCCCGGACTGGATCGGGCGCGCCGCCACCGAGCGCCGCGCCGATCTCTATCTGCTTACCGACATCGACGTCCCCTGGATCGCCGACACGCAGCGCGACCATCCCCACATGCGCGCGCACATGCACGCCCTATTCATCGATTCGCTCGAGCGGCGCGGCTTTCCCTATGTCACCATCAGCGGCACGTTCGGCGATCGATTCCAGTTGGCGGTCAAGGCGACTCGAGAACTGGTCGGCAGTCGTTAATGGCCGGTTCTCATTCCATTCCCGGAAACGGGAACAGGCCACCGGCCCTAAGCCCCAGGCCCCTCGGCTGTCCCCTCAGTTCAGGCGGACGATGATGACCCGCGCGTTCGGGTCAGCGACCGTCGTTCCACCGGGCGCGCGTACCTTCACGAACATCGCTGGCGACGCGCCGGCACTCGTTAGGCGGTAGTAGCCGCCCGCGGCGGAAACGGATTTCGTCGATGTCGTAAATCCGTCGGTGATCGTCGTCACGAGCAGCGGATACACGCCGCCCGAGATCGCACTCACCGCGCTCCGCATGTCCCAGCTCGCATACGTGTCGCGCGCCGGCAGGCCGGGGATCGTCAGGCCGCTCGTGAAGTTGGCCGGGAGCCAACCCTGGACGATCTCGTCGAACGAGACGCCGGCGCGCTTCGACAGATTCGACACGCCCGAATCGGGGCCGGCGACGAGGCGGCGCGTGAACGACGCGACGTCGCCGCCCGAATACTGGTCGGCCGAATAGCGGAGGAGCGACCACGCCGCACCGCGCACCGCAAGCGATACATCCGCGCGCTTGCTCGTCGCGCCCGAATCGGCGGGGTGCTGCAGCCAGCGCTTATAGCGCGCGAGATTCTGCGCGAAAAAAGCGTTGAAGTCGCTGAGCGCCGGGGAGTCCGCGATGTCGGCGATGGCCAGCTTTCGTACATCCGTGTACCCGCGCTCGGCGCGTCCGACGAACTCCTCGGCGAAGTGCGCGAGCGCCTCATCGAGCCACGTCGCCTCGTTCTGCGCCCCGACGGTCCGGATGCGCGTCGACAGGTTTATCATGTGCTGGAACTCGTGGGCGATGGTCCCGCGAGTCGCCTGACGCACACCGGCCGTCGTGCGCGCATCGCTGAACACCGCCCCCGGATCGGGCGCGAGGAGATAGAAGAGCTCGGCGAGATTGCTCTGTCCGCAACTCGCCTTGGGAAAGAGATCGCCGCCAAAGAAGAAGCCGCCGAGCACGCTCGTCGACCCGCGTGGCGTCTCGGAGTTCACGCGCGGTGTGTAGAGAATGATGACCCGGCCGTTCACATCGATGTCGCCCGGCGAGCCGAAGTGCAGCGTGTCCGTCGGGTAGATGATGCGATCGAACTCGTTGGCGATGTCGGTGAAGTCAGCTGCCGTGAATCCGCCGGTGGGCGCCGTCGTGTCCTGCGCGATGATCGCGTGCTCGGTCACCGCCTGCACCCGCGCGCCAATCGTGAAGAACTTCGTGCACGGCGTGACCGTGTCCGGCACCGACAGCGTGAGCACATCGCCGACGCTGGGACCGCCTGGCGTGATGCTTCCGCGAGTCCCCGTGCTCGCGCCGGTCGCGCTCGCGCGCGACGCGACGAGCGCTCGCGCACCGGAGAGCGGGAGGGCGCGCTCGTCGGCGCGACGGCGCGCCTCCAGCCGCTCCGACAGGCTGAGCGCCTCGGGCGAGACGGCGATCGAGGGCGACACCACGGATGGGAGCCGCACATCCGCGGCGACGATGTTGGCCGCGACGCCGGCCACGGTCGAGGCGGAGAGCGAGTAGTTCCACGCGACGTCGCCGAGGACGTTCGCATTGCCGGCGATGATCACGTAGTCGCTCGCCCCGGCCTGCGCCGGCACGATCATGCAGCCCATCTTCGCCGGATCGTTGACCACGGCCACACCACCGGGCGCGAGCGCCAGCGTGAAGCCGGTCGTGCTCGTGCACGCGCTCGCGTTGCCCGCGGCACCGGTGGCATCGTGCCCGCCACAGGCCGCGAGCGCCGCTCCGGCGGCGGCGAACAGACAGAATCGCAGTCGTCTCATGCGAGGGTGTATTGCGAACCGCATGCCGCTGTTGGGGTGAACGCCGTAAAATGTCCGCCGCCGGACACCGGAATCAGGTGCCCGTCATTCCAGCTCACGGGGCCAGTCTTCCTTTAGCAGACGCGACATCGCGCGGTCGGCGAGGAGCCGGCTCCCCGTTTGGCAGCGGGCACAATAGTTCGTTTCGTTCGTCGCGTACCGGATGCGCTGTATCGGCGCGTTGCAGTCGGGGCACGGCTCGCCGAATCGGCCGTGCACCGCCATCCCTTCGCGGAATGCGGTCACTTTTTCCGGAAAGTCGTCGCCCGCGTCGGCGCGCAGGCGCGCGGTCCAGTCGATGAGCGTCGATTGCGTCGCCTCGTAGAGGCGCGTGACCGCGTCAGCGTCGAGCTTGCGCGTAAGCGCGAGCGGCGAGAGCCGCGCACGATGCAGGATCTCGTCCGAGTACGCGTTGCCGATACCGCTGAACAGCCGTGGATCGGCGAGCGCGCGTTTGAGCGTGTGGCTCTCGCTGATCAGTCGTTCGGCGAACTCGTCTCGGCTCGCGGTGAGCGGCTCCAGTCCGCCGCGGTCGAAGGCGGCGAGCGCCGCCTCACCGTGCACGAGATGGAGCGACGCGCGCCGGGTCGTGCCGGCCTCGGTGAGAAAGAGCGTCCCCGCCGCGAAATCGAGCGCCGCGAGCACGAGCGATTTTGGGGGCGGCTTCGCGCCCGGCGCGCGCCAGCGCAACCGTCCCGCGATCATGAGATGGATGACGAGAAAGAGCCCTCCTGCGAGCTCGATGACGACTCGCTTCCCGATGCGCCGCGTCCCGATAACGCGCACCCCTTTCGCCGCCCCGATCGGCGGATCGACCGACCGCAATACGAATGGATTCGCCACCCGCACGCGCTCGAGCACGGCACCACGCACGCGGCGCTCGATCTGTTCGAGGTAGATCGTGATGTCGGGTAGCTCGGGCATTTTGCGTGGGGCGTCGGCGTCGGGCGTCGGGTGTCGGACTTCGGACATGGCGCGTTGGGCGAAGAACGCTCGACGCTCGAGCTAGGCGATCTCGGACGTGCAGTTCGGGCAGCGACGCGCTGCGAGCGGAATGGTCGTCGTGCAAAACGGGCACGGCTTCGTGCTCGGCGTGACCGGCGCCGGCTTCGCGTACAGACGGTTGACGATGCGCACGAGCACGAAGACCGCGAGGGCGAGGATGAGGAACGTGATCACGGTGCTCACGAACGCGCCGTAGTTGAGCGTCACGGCGCCGGCGGCTTTGGCGTCGGCGAGCGACGCGTAGGGTGGCGGCGCCTTCGGACCGGCCTTGAGAATCGTGAACAGACCCGAAAAGTCCACGTTTCCCAGCGCGAGCCCGATCGGCGGCATCATCAGGTCATCGACGAGCGACTTCACCACCGAGCCGAACGCCGCTCCGAGGATCACGCCGACCGCAAGATCCATCACGTTGCCGCGCATGATGAACGCCTTGAACTCAGACCACATTCCGGAACTCCCCGTTTTGGGCTGGGAGCATCTTGCGGGGAGTTTGGGGCTTGGGGCTAGGGGTCAATCCCAAATCCTGGCCCCTCGCCCTAGCCTTGCTTCACCGCTTGGGCTTCGATCACAATCCGGATTTCGTTGCTGACGAGCACGCCGCCGGCTTCGAGCGCCTGGTTCCACAACAGCCCGAACTCCCGGCGGTCGAGCTTCGCGGATGCGCTGAAGGCGATGCGCTCGCCGCCCCACGGGTCTTTCGAGCGGCCTTCGCTCGTCACGAGCAGCGAGATCGGCTTCGCCACGCCGCGGATCGTCAGGGTGCCGGTGACGGTGAACTCGCCGTCGCCCGCCTCGATCTCGGTGCTCGTGAAGGTGATCGACGGATGCGTCTCGATGTCGAGGAAGTCGGCCGACTTGAGGTGCGCGTCGCGCTGCTCGACGCGCGTGTCGATGCTCGCCGCGCCGAGCGTCGCCTCGACCCTCGACTTGGTGATGTCGCTCTCGTCGAGCGCGATCGTGCCGCTCACGTCGGAGAATCGGCCGCGCACGGTCGTGATCATCATGTGCTTGGCCGAGAACGAGACGTCGCTGTGCGAGGGGTCGAGCTTCCACGTCGTCGTCGTACTGGTGGCTGGCTGAACGCTGGTCATCGTGTGCTCCTGGAGTAAGTATCTAGAATTCAAGATATCGAACGAGATGAACGCGGTGGGAGGTTCCCGGCGTCGTGGTCAGAACGATTCTTGAGCGTGCAGACCGAGCTTCTTGAGGAGCGCGATCGTCTGCCGTTTTTCGTCGGCGGGCAGACCCGACGTCGCGACGCGGATGGCGTCGGCATGCGCGGGAAAGATCTCCCGGATCTGGCGGCGGCCGTCGGCCGTGATGCGCACGAACGTCACCCGCTGGTCGGTCGGACAGGCGCGTCGCTCGAGGAGCCCGCGCTCCTCGAGCTTGTCGATGACGTAAGTCATGCTCCCGCTCTTGAGGAGCACTCGGTCGCCGACCTCTCCGATCGGCAGGTCGCCCTTATGGTAGAGCGCCTCCAGCACGGCGAACTCGGTCAGGCTCAACCCGTACCGCTCGATGTCGCGGCGGGCGTGGCGCTCGAGCGCCCGCCCGGCGCGCGCGAGCACGATCCAGAGCTTGAGCGCGAGCTCACGGTCGGTGGAGCCGGCGGTTGGTGACATATCTTGAATTCAAGATAGTCGCGTCGCGCGTTTTGGTCAAGACGCTCAGAGCAAGCAACTGTTTGGCTGGCACCAGCTTTGCCTATACACAGGGCCAAACCCCAACGATCAGCCGGAGCGCGTATGAAACTCGATTCACTGAAAGAGCTGTTCATCGAAGAGCTCAAAGACCTCTACAGCGCCGAAAATCAGATTCTCAAGACGCTGCCCAAGATGATCAAGAAGGCGATGCACCCGCAGCTCAAAAAGGCGTTTGCGGACCACGAGAAGCAGACGCAAGAGCATGTTCGCCGCCTCGAGAGCATCTTCAAGGCGCTCGGCGAGAAGCCCGGCGGAAAGAAGTGCCTCGGAATGGAAGGCGTGATCGCCGATGGCGCGGCACTGATGAAGGAGAAGGCCGAGCCGGAGGTGATGGACGCCGGGCTCATCGCCGCCGCGCAGCATGTCGAGCACTACGAGATGGCAGGCTACGGCACCGTCCGCACCTACGCGAAGCAGCTCGGCTACACCAACCACCAGCAGCTCCTCCAGCGCACGCTCGACGAGGAGCAGGCAACCGACCTGCTCCTGACGCAGATGGCAGTGAGCTCGATCAACATCGAGGCCGAAGAACCGGAAGGCGAGGAGAGCGGCGCAGGCAAGAAGGCACCGGCGAAGCGCCGGTAACCTAGGGATCAAGGTCTACGGGCTGGGGGTTAGCGTGAAGTACAGTCGCTAGCCCCAAGCCCTACACCTCACTCGTTGCGCGCGGTTGCCACCTCGGCGAGAAGTGCCGTCTGGGACACGGCGTGCTTCAGCAGCGCCAGCGCCTTTTTCAGCTGTGCGTCGTCGGGGATGGAGTGGCGGAACGCGGTCGAGTCGCCGAACGCGAACGAGGCGACTTGTCGGCCGATCATGCGATCGATGAGCGGCATCGCGGCGTCGAACATTGCGCGGTCCACGATGATGCCGGCACTCGTCAGGCGGCGGTAGTACGACTCGCGCCACGCCGGGGCGACCGAGAAATCCGGCTGCGCGCTCCCCTTCACATCGCGGGCGACCTCGCGCGATACGTCGAACAGTGCGCCGCGCGCCTTCGAGGCCTTGGGCGCCAGCGCACGCAACAGCTGTTGCTCCGGTGCCGTGATGGTGTCGGCGTCCACCGTCACGTCGGGCGTGACGCCGCCGCCGCCGTACACGACGCGGCCCGCATCGGACTTGTATGCCGGACGCGGCGCTTTCTTGAGCGAATCGCGCGCCGCGGCCGAGGTGTCTTCGGCGACGAACTTGCCATCGACGAACTTGCGCTCGCGCTGGATGCTGCGGCCGCTCGGCGTGTACCACTTTGCCGTCGTGAGCTTGAGCGCGTAGCCACCGTCGAGCGTGTAGATCGACTGCGCGAGCCCCTTGCCGAACGACGGTGTGCCGACGACGAGCGCGCGGTCGTGGTCCTGCAGCGCGCCGGCGACGATCTCCGAGGCCGATGCCGAGTAGCCGTCGACGAGGATGACGACGGGCTCGGAGGTGAGGATCGCGCCGTCGACGGACCGATGGATCTCCGGCGTGGCGCCCCGGCCGCGGAGCTGCGCGATCTCGAGGCCCCGCTTGAGAAAGAGATTCGACACGGCGAGTGCCTGGTCGAGATCGCCTCCCGGGTTGCCGCGAAGGTCGATCACGAATGCCGTGGCGCCCTTGAGGCGCAGCGACCCGATCGCACGCGCCATCTCGACGCTCGCCGTCTCGTTGAACCGCTCGAGCGGGACGTAGCCGGTCTTCTCATCGACCATCATCGCGTACGGAACCGACGGCGCATGGACGATCGCGCGGGTGAAGCGCGTCTTCACCGGCTCGCTGACGCCGGCGCGCGCGAACACCACCTCCACCTGCGTCCCGTCCTTGCCGACGAGGTGCTGCGATACCTTGTCGATCGACCATTTCACGACGGGCTCGCCATCGATCGCGACGATGCGGTCGCCGCGCTCGACGCCACCGTTCGCCGCCGGCGATCCGCTGAAGACCTGCCCGACGGTGATCGCGCCGTCCTGGTCCTCGATGCTCACGCCGAGTCCGCCGTACGCATTGCCGATGGCGTTGCGCATGAAGCTCGCGAGCTCGGTCGGCGAGTAGAGCCCGGCGTACGGATCGTCGAGCCCGCGTACCAGGCCGCGCGCTGCTTTCTCATACAGCGCGTCGGCGCCGAGCGAATCGACGGCGCGCGTGGAGACGAGCTGTAGCACCTGCTCGAGGAGCCGCGCCGAGCCGGCCGACTTGGCACGGCTGCGCAGCACGAATCCACCGAGGATCGCGGGAACGAGGATGATGACGGCGACGACGGTCACCATCGCGCGGCGGGCGGACTTGGGGTGGGGCATCTAGGGGCTCGCTGGGGTCGGAGATCGCTGCTCTGTCGAAACGTGGCGCCGTGTACCTGGCTGGCAACAGAGGCCGGCGCGATTCGGCGTCAGCGACTCGTCAAACTGCAGTCGCGGTCGCCGGTCGCCAGTCGGCGTGCGTCCCCGTGTCGATCGCTAATTAGTAGCATGTGGCTACTATGTAAACTCACCGCGCCAGGCTCGAGTTGGCGTACGCTGGCTCGCCCGTCACGTCGCGCTCGATCGCCGGCGCCAGCCACGCCGGCGGCTCGGCGGCGCTGTTCTCCGATTCCAGCTCCACCTCGGCGAGCACGAGATCGCGATCGACGAACTCGTCGATCTGCCACGTGAGGTCGCCCT
>JBDUCS010000347.1:0-4233 GCA_040003335.1 Gemmatimonadaceae bacterium
GAGGGGATGATCTTCGCAATGGACGGCGGCCTCTGGCTGCATCGGCATATCCTCAACGGGACGCCGATGGCGCACTTGGTGTCGACCGATCGTGAAGCGCTTCTCGACTACGGGCGTGTAGTGGGCCTGTCCCGCGAGCGGCTGCAGTACAAGCCACTCAAGGATCCGCGCACAGGAGAGCGGCGTGAGGCCTGGCATTGGGACTTGCTCGGGAGATACCTACCGCCGCGCAAGTGACGATGCATCGGTGATCGTCTCCAGGGCGATCGCTTCAGCGCGCAGCCACTGGACTTCGGTGAGCAACCGAGTCTTGAGCGCCGGATCGCGGCGAAAGCGAAAGTAGGTGCGCATGCGCTGGCGCGCGCGCGTCATGCGGTCGCGGAAACGCAGATCCCAGGTCGCAGCGGCCGGGAGCGATAGCAGATAGATAAGTGCCCAGCGCGCGCCGGCCCAGTGCCAGACGAGCGCCGCTTGTGCGGCATACGCCGCCAGCACGAGAAAGACGCCGATGACTAGCGTGTTCATCGCCGGATCTTCGGGGCTGGTGCTGCGGTGCCGCGCGAGAGTGCGAGTAAACGCGATCGGAATCCAGTGGTTGATGCGGCCCCACCACGCAACTGGGCCGAGGAGTGCGATAATGGCGCCTTCGCGCACCGCGAAGATCGCACCATGACGTAACGCCGGCGAGAGGCCGATCTCGTTAGCGACGATCGCACGGCGCGCTAAGGTGACGCGGAGCGCTTCCAACCGATCGAGAAAATGGCGCGCCCGCACAGATGCCGCGGCCGGCAGCGTATCGCGTACGTGCTCGATGCGCCGGACGATGCGCATCTGCTCGCCAAGTGGGGGATCGGGCGCATCGAGTGGGCGCGGCTCATCGAACACACCGGCGAGCAGGCGTGCGACACCGAGAATGCGCTCGGCCTCATCGGCCGTGGGAAAATTCAGCGTGAGAGCGCGCAGACGCGTGTCGATCTCGCGCGTCAGATGCTCGGCGGATGTCGCGGCGGCATCCTCTGGCGAAGGACGCCACGCATCGAGCGCGATCGGCTCGCCGACGTGGATGAAGATGCGGGTCCGTGGCCGCCATTTCAGCTCGAAGGTCAATCCAACGGGAACGATTGAGAGGTCGTGAATCCCCCGCTCGTCTCGGGCTTGGAGCGCGATACGCGCGGCACCTGTTTTGAGTGGCGCGAGGGATGGATCGTTGTGGCTGATGCCCTCGGGAAAGATGAGAACCGCGGCGCCCTTGCCGAGCGCATCGTGGATCGCGCGAAACGCTTCGGCGTTACGGCTCGCGTCGACCGGTGAGGCGGGATCATGCGGTGCCTCGTCCTTGGCTCGCCGGAGGGGGACAAAGCCAATGCGTGGGAGAAAGAAACGCAGCGCCGGATTGTCGAACAGTACGGCTTTGCCGGTAAGCGTGACGCGGCGGCGAAGCGCGGTCGTCACGGCGAGCACGTCGACGAGCGCATTGGGATGATTGACCGTGAGGAGCACAGGTCCGCTCGCCGGAATCCGTTCGAGGCCGTCGACCTCGACGCCACGGTAGAACCATCGAAGCGCGACGGTCGCGATCCAGCGAATGAGGAGATACAACATCGGCGTCGTGAACCGTCAGACGGTGGCTCGTCCGCTGAACCGATCGGGGACACCGCGAAGGAGCCAGAGTGCGAGCACGAAGCCGACGGAGACAGTGCCGACAGCGGCACGATAGGCAGTGCTCTGGCCGAACGAGGATGTCAGTCCGTCGACGGTAAATGCCCAGATGAACGGCCCGAGAATCGCCGCCGCGCGCGAGGAGAGCACCATCAAACTAAAGAAGCGACCCGCCTCTTCCTTGGGGATGAGCGTGAGCAGCAACGGTCGCTCGGCGGTCGAGACGCCACCGAAGATGAAGCCGATACCGAATCCGACGGCCCAGAACGCCTGCTGATTGGGGACAAACATCATCGCAATGAGCAGCACAACCCAGGCGAGGAGCACCGTTGCAAGCGTCTTCTTGGGGCCGATCTTGTCGACGAGCTGGCCGGCGAGATACGACCCGAAGACGGCGGGGATGGTGAGTACGATAAACAGCGTGATTTCGGAACCCTCGCCGAATCCCATCACCTTCACGGCGTACACGGCCATGAAGGAAATGATCGTGCCCATCGCATCTTGATATAGGAACGAAGTGAGAATAAATCGCAGCGCGCCGGGATGGTGCTTGGTGTCGCGCAGCGTTTGCCAGAGTGAGCGGAATGCCGCGCCGGCGCGGATCGGTTGCTTGTCACGTGCAGGGTGGTGGTCGCGGCAGAAGATGAAGAGCGGAAGCGAGAAGATCAGAAAGAGCACGGCCGTCGGCACAAATGTCGAGACGCGCCCTTCATGTGCCGTGAACGGGAAGATCGCGTGCAGTGTGCCCATCACCGCACCCGGGACGGCGCCGATGAGCGGGAGAGTGCCGGTGAAGAACGGCGCGATCAGGACGACGCCTGTGATCGAGCCGATGTAGCCGAGCGCGGCGCCGAGTCCGGAGAGCCGTCCTTGTTCGCGCTGTGGGACGAGATCGGGGAGCATCGCGTTATAGAACGGGATCGCTCCCTGGTACGTGTAGTTCGCGATGACGAAAGCCACGAGCACGGCGATGAGCCCGCCACCGCCGACGTGCCAACCGTCCGGCACCGTCGCCCCACCGATCACGCCCTGGCCAACCAGCGGCACCATCGTCTGCCCTACGATGCCGATCGCCATCGTGGCGGCGACCGAGATCAGCGTGAGCCACACGACCCACGGCACGCGCTGCTGTCGGGCATCAGAGATTGCACCAAAGAGGGGAATCGAGCCCGCGACGAGCGCCGACGACACACCGTTGCCGACTGCCACCGCCGTGTTCGACGAGTGCAGGTCGGCGATTAGCCACAAATTGAAGTACAGCGTGGTGATGTTCATCGAGAAGATCGTGTTCGCGAAGTCGTAGAGCGCCCAGCTGAGGCGCTCGCGCCATGGTGCGCGGGCCACGATCGGCTCACTGCCGGCGATCGCCGCCGGCGGCATCATCACATGTGGGTGGGCCATTCACTCGTCTCGGCTCGGGTCGTCATGAGGATGCGCCAACGGCGGGTGCGGACAGTATACGTCGCTTGACGTAGCCCGGCACCGCAGTGCGTCGTCATGCTCCTGGCCCCGATCGTGACGGCATGACTGTGAGCCAGCGCGCAGTTCCCCGGGAATATCGCGGCTATTCGTTGACGCGCATTTGACGCACCATCTTGCCTGGGCCAGCTTGCACGCAATGCATCCCGCAACTCGATCTCGCGTCACGACGCTCGCCGCGCTCGTTGTTGTGGCGTCGTCGATGGTGTCCGCGTGCGATCGTGCCCGTGCGCCGGCGAAGCCGGACACGACGCACACCACCGCGACGCCTGCCGTGACCGAGAGTATCACCGTCGCGCGCCGCTCGGCCACACTGGCGTGGGACTCGAGCGCCGGCCCGGCGATGCTCATTCGCACCGACACACTTCCGCTCGCCGCCGTGCTCTTTCCCGAGCTCGCGGACACGCTTCTCCTCCCTGATACGCTGCGATTCAATCCCGTCGGAGTACGCGGCGCGATGGTGGATCTCTACTCGCGCGGTGGGCGCGCGGGCCAGGCGCGCATTGCCAAGCTCGAGGGCCTGGAGTGGATCGGCGATGCACCGACAGAATGGCCCGCGGCATCGCTCGATCCCGTGACACCCGCGTCGCTGCCGCGTTGGACCGTGGGACTCGTCGCCGGTCGTGCCGAAGCAATCGCGCTCGATTCGATCGAAGGGACGACGCGCGCCGATTCGGCGCAGCTTGTCGCAGAGGTGACGAGACTTGCTTCCGCGCTCGGCAACGATACGGCTGCGGCCTTCCGCGGAATTCCGTACGCCGTTCGCTCAGCGTATCGCTTTACCGCCGCGCCGGGCGTGCACGCCGTCGCGGCCGAGCTGGTGCGACACGTGCCGCAGGAGGCGAGCCCGGCGGTGGAGCACATCTTCATTGTCGCCGAGCGCGATAGCGGCGTGACGACGGGGCGCTATCACGCGGCGTACTTCGACCGATCATCGGGCCCGGAAGAGAGTACCGAGAGCACCGACGTCCTGGCGGCGATCACTATTGGCCTCCCGCGCCGCGCCGCATTGGTGCTGGAGCGGGTCGGCTACGAGAGCGCCGCCTATACCCTCCTCGAGCGCATCGCAAAAACATGGAAGGTGCGGTGGACGAG
>JBDUCS010000064.1:0-14292 GCA_040003335.1 Gemmatimonadaceae bacterium
ATGTCTTTTGGCTCGCAGTCCTGTCGTTGGCGGAGTAACTCGGACCGAGGAGCTATGGGTTTGGGACTAGGGCGCTATGGGATGTACGCCCGTACAAGCCCCTAGCCCCGAGCTCCTAGGCTCTCGGTATGATCGCACCAGCGTAGCACGACCGTTCCAAGTACCACGTGCTCCTCGCGCGCCACGCGCATCGGCGCGAACGCCGGATTGAGTGAGAGTAGCTCGAGCTCGCGGCGATCCATACGGCCGATGCGTTTGACGACGTAGCCATCATCGCATCGCGCGACGACGACACTATCGCGCACGACGTCGGCACCGAGCTTTACGAGAACCGTGTCGCCCGAATGGAGCAGCGGCGTCATGCTGTTGCCGGCAACGCGCAACGCGAGATACCGGCCCGATGGCACATCGGCGGGGACCTCGACCCAGCTCTCGCACTCCTGGTCCCAAAGCTCGCGGCCCACACCGGCGGCAACCGCGAGGTCGGCAAGGGGCGCGCGTCGCTCTGCGCTCGCAATTTCGGCAACCTGCTCGATCGACCCGCCCACCGTCGCGAGATAAGCTGATGCCGGGTGATCGATGCAGCGTACACCCAAGCGAGCGGCGGCCGAGCGTGCAACCATTCGCTCCGCGAACGCCGAGGCGCGCGCCGACACCCGCAACCGCTCACTCGCGCGTTGCCGATGCTGCAAGTCGCGTGTGAGCCAGTCGAGAAAACGCTCCTGTGCGCGTGCGAGCACTGGATCACCGATCTCCTCGACGAGCGAGCGCGGTCGATGTACGCCCACGACATCGAGCACCGCATCGGCAAGGCGTTCAGCGTACGGCCCGGTGGGCGTAGCGTCGTTGGTGGAGGGGGGAACGAGATGCAGCGACGATGGAGTCTCTCGTTTATTCATGGGGTGTCTCCCTTCACATGCGCCGGCGAGCGGGTAATGGTGCCTCGCTCGATGAGGCGCTCCAGGGCAAGTCGATCCGCCGGATCGAGCGTCGCCAGATACGCGTGCGACGACGCGATGAGCCGCGCGCGCAGTCGCCGAATCCGTTTGCCGGCCGCCTCGTAGTTGATGCCGAGCCACGAAGCGATCTCACGTTGCGGAACATGATTGCCTACCCACTCGAGGAGCCGCTGCTCTTCGGTAGTGAGTGCGCGCGCGATCAACTCGGCGAGACGAAGCACCGATACGGCCACGGGCTCCGCATCGCGACCCGGACCGGCGCTCGCGCGTCGCGTTCCTTCCGAGCAGATTGCCGAAACATCCAGTTCGACGAGTGCGCGGCCGGAGAAGTTTGCCGCGTCGGTAGCGCCCGGCGCCGCCTCCCGCACGATGCGGACACGGCGCGCGCTGGCCCGCCGTGTGTTCAGCACCCGCCGACGAAGTGATGTCATGAGATACGCGGCGAGCGAGCGTGGCACGACCGTGCCCGGCTCGAGGACGCGCAGGATCGCGTCGTCGAGCAGATCGGTGACAAGCGCATCGCGCTCATCTTCCGCCACACGAAGACGCCGCGCCTCCACGGTGAGGAGTGGGGCGAACCGCAGCATGAACTCGGCGAATGCGTGGCGGTCATCGCGACGCATCGCATCGATCAGACCGCGATCGCGCGATGGTCGGGCACTGTCACTCCTGATCGGCTCATCGTTCGCTTCAGGGCTCGTCACCGCACGCTCTCCGCTTCGACGTCATGGTCCACGACAACCTTGCCGGAGAAGACACCGCGTCCGGACATGCCATCAATTCGCCGGCGTAGCCGTCGCTCGATCTCGATGAGGCGTGCCGGCATCAGCGGGGTGCCCTCGCGCAGGTAATGCCGAATTGACGCCGCACGCCGCGCGCGGAGGCCACGCCGCTCGGCGATGGCAACGAGGGCGAGCACATCGGTCAGCATCATCACGTAACGCGGAGTGGAAGCGCCGAGCGGCGGTCGAGGTGGTGCGGAGATGCGCGCTCGCATGCGCACCGCTTTTTCCATCTCTTCGCGGCTGGGTCGGAAACGACTTGCCGTGAAGCCAAGGTTGGCGAGTGCGCGCCCGATCGCCGACGTCTCCGTGTTCTCGAGACAGGCGACGGTGTTGATGTCGCCGTCCCCCTCCTGCTCGGAAGCCCATCCAGTCGCGGCGGGGAGCGTGTCACCGTCAGTACGATAGATACTCGCGCGGAAGGTCACCGCGCGCTCCGTTCGCGCGACAAGCTCTGTAATAATCCGCCCGGAGGTGAATCGCGCATAGAAGAGTGCGATGCGATCCGCGACGAGCGCGTATGCGGAGGGATCAAAGAAGCGATCGGATTTCGGCATTGGGCACCTCCTCTTCCGGGACTAGCAACCTATCCCGAACAAACACCGAAATCAAGAGGGCGCGACTCGCTCCGCTACGCTGTTACTTTGCGCGATGCGGGCGACGGAAGAACGACGAAGTGCGCCGAGCTGGCGCGCCTGGAGTGCCAGACATGTGATGCGCACGGCGCTGTTCACGTGCGGCGTCGTATGGGTCGCCATTATGGCGGCCATCATCCTGTACGGAAAGCGCGACGATGCCCATCCGGGCACCATACCGGCCGACGCGATTGTCGTGCTCGGGGCAGCGCAATACGATGGGAAGCCATCGCCGGTGCTGCGCGCGCGGCTCGATCACGCGCTGCGCCTATGGCAGCGTCACGATGCGCCGCTCATGATCTTCACCGGGGGACGCGGCGCCGGTGACACGACGAGCGAAGCGGCAGTGGGGCGGCGCTACGCAATGAGCCGAGGTGTTCCCGATAGTGCGATCGCCCTAGAGAATCGTGGCGCGACGACCAGTGAATCGATGCACGCCGTTGCCGGCATCCTGCGGGGACGTACGGGGCGAACGGTGATCCTGGTGAGCGATCCATTTCACATGCTGCGGCTATCGATCGTCGCGCGCCGACTGGGATTACTGCCGCAGACATCGCCGACACGCACGAGTCCGATCTCGGCGAGTCGGAGCCAGCAGGTGCTTCGCGTCCTCGGCGAGTCGGTCAAAGTGCCAGCGGCGTGGGCGCTCGAGCGCCACTGATCACCAGATACGGTCGATATGGTACTTATTCCCACGCGCAGGTGTGGCGAAGGGGGACACGTATTAGTAACACAATGACTGTTAATAAATGGGTGTGCATGCGATTGGCATCCACCGTTGGTGGCGGCGCCATGGTGGTGGCGCTGGTACTCGCCTGGGCACGCCCACTCGCGTCGCAACGAGATACATCGAGATTGGCGCCCATCACCGTCAGCGTCACGCGCGACCACGCGCGGTCGCCGCTCGATCTACCGTACGCGATCAGCGTCGTGCGTCCGGACAGCAACCGGCCCGGCCAGCGTCATCTCACGATCGATGAGTTGCTCTTGCTGCTGCCCGGCATCACGGTCGCCAACCGATACAACCCGGCCCAGGATCCACGCATCTCCATTCGTGGCTTTGGCGCGCGGTCGGCGTTCGGCGTGCGAAGCATTCGCGTGCTGCGCGACGGCATTCCGCTCACGCTTCCTGACGGGCAAACACCGGTCGACTATCTCGATCTCGAAAGCGTCGGGAGCATCGAGGCGATTCGCGGGACGGCGTCGGCACTCTATGGCAACGCCGGCGGCGGGGTGATCGACCTCCACACCGCCGCGCCGCCGTTGGTTCCGTTTGCCGGTGCATTGCGCGCGTCGAGCGGCAGTTTCAATACTCAGCGATGGGTCGCATCGCTCAGTGGAACGTCCGGCGCGTGGAGCTATCAAGCGGACGGCGGCCACACGACGACTGACGGCTTCCGCGGGTATTCGCGCCAACGGGTGACCAACGCCTTCGGTCGGGCAATGACGACCGTCGCGGGCACCGCGCTTTCGCTCGAGGCCACACTGTTCGATGAGCCACTCGCCGAGAGCCCGGGCGCGATCACGGCGCAACAACTGGCGCAAGACCCAACGCAGGCCGACGCACTCTCGGTGCTCAAGCGCGCCAGAAAGATCGTGCGCCAGGGCCAGCTCGGGCTCACCGCGACGCACGCGTTCGGCCTGGGCGATGTCACGTCGACCCTCTATGGTGGATGGCGCAATCTCAAGAATCCGCTGACCTTCGCAATCGTCAATGTCGATCGAGTAAGCGGCGGCGGCAGCGTGCGCGGTACCCTGCCCTTCACCTTCCTCGGCCTCCCACATCGCGCGAGCATCGGCGTCGACGCGCAGTATCAGCACGACGACCGTCACGAGTGGACGAATTGCAACGCGGTCGCGGGCGCCAACGCGGCCTGCGTCACCGACGTGCTGCAGGCCGGGACCGAGCGCGGTGCGCCGCGGAAGAACCAACTCGAGCTCGTCGAGAGTGTCGGTCCATTCGTGCGCATCGAGGCGCAAGTCGCCAAGCCTTTGTGGCTCTCCGCAGGACTGCGCGCCGACTACGTACGCTTCGAGGTCGATGACCACCTAGTCGCGTTGCCATCCAACCCCGATGACTCGGGCGAGCGGACCCTCTCCGCGCTGAGTCCGATGCTCGGCGCAACGTGGCGTGTTGGACCGCTGACGGCGCTCTACGGCACTATCTCCAGTGCATTCGAGACGCCAACGGCGACGGAACTTGGCAACAAGCCCGACGGCAGTGCCGGCCTCAATCCCGAGCTGCGCCCGCAGTACTCCATCACTTACGAAAGCGGCGTCAAGGGATTTCTGCTGAGCGCGATTCAATACGATATCGCGGCGTTCATGACCCGCGTTCGCGATGAACTCGTGCCGTACGAAGTGCCTGACGGCAGCGGCCGCCGTTACTTCCATAACGCCGGCCGTACGGAGCGGAAAGGTGGTGAGCTCGGATTGGGCGCCGATGTCCCGGCGTTCGCCGATGGCGTGCTACGGCTAGGCGCGTCCTACAGCTATTCCGATTTCCGGTTTACCGATTTCACGGTGGATACGGGCAAGAGGCACGTCGTCTTCACGGGCAAACGTATCCCCGGGATTCCCATCCAGCAGGGACAGGTGAGTGCGACATGGAGCCGGCGGGATCTCTTTGCAACGATCGAAGGCGTCGCCGCCGGCAGTCTCGCAGTCGATGACGGCAATACGGCGCGGAGCAGTGGCTACCAGATCGCCAATGTGCGGATTGGCAGCACCGGCATCGCGGGTGCCTCCTGGCTCGCCTTGACTGCCGGCATTCAGAACGCGTTGGGCCGTCGCTACGCCGCGAGCGTGAGCGTGAACGCCGCAGCCGGCAAATACTACGAACCTGCCCCTGGGCGTGTGCTGTTCCTCGGAGCCACGGTAAGGGTTAGAGACTAAGGGCGCGAGTTAAGAAATGCTCACCCTAGCGCCTAGCCGCGATGGTGCTTGCCCTCTTTACACCGCTGATTAATAGCAATATGATACAAAAGACTAAATCCGGCGGCCCATGCTGGCATATCTCGACTCCCTCTGCACGGCGCTCGTCGCGCGAAACTCGCGCGAGGTCAGGCGACTGATGCGCCATCCACAGGCGTCGGCGCTGCCGCGTCGAGTGCGTGAGGAAGTGCTGGCGATTCTCAGAGCGCGCCCAAACAGTGTAATGGCTCCGATTCACACGCTGCACTTCTATCATCAGACCGAGCAGCTCGTGCTGGACGATTCCGCGGTGCCTGAGCCGACACCCCAGCTCGAGTTGCCGCTCCGGCCCTCCGCGACGAGTCACGAGGTGAACCTCACACTCGCTCGGGCACGGAAAGTGGTCTAGATCGGCAAAGGGAAACAACGAAAGACGGGCGTCGTGAGTCGGTTCACGGCGCCCGTTCGTTCACACCCCGACTCCTGATCCCCCAATCCCCAATCTCAGGACCCTAGTCCCCGCAGTGCTCGTTCTATCCAAGTCCAGTACTCCGTGCCACTCGCTTCCGCGATGTCGTTGTGCCCCGCCGCCGGCACGAGCAGCAGCTCCCCCTTCACGCGCGCCGCCGCGAACAGTTGCTGCCCCATCCGCACGGGGATGACAAAATCGCGCTCGCCGTGCGCGATCCACACAGGCACGTCGAGATGCATAACGCGTTCACGCGTATCGTAGTGAACGCGTGAGATCATTCCCCACACCATTTCCACGGGACGGGCGACAATGATGCGCGCCATGTCGCGCGCCGACGTGAATGGAGATTCGAGCACGAGCACACCGGGATGCACGTGCGCGGTCAGCTCCGTCGCGATTGCCGAGCCGAGGGAGTGGCCGTAGATCGCGAGTTGCGCCGGCGTGGCACCTAAGGAGTCGGTTGCGATCCGGAGCGCCGCCTGCGCGTCCCGCTCGACGCCCGCTGCGGTCGGCCGGCCGGTCAGCCCGGCGTACCCGCGCCACTCGGGCAAAAGCACGGTCACCCCCGTGCGCGCGGCGACCTCCTCAGCCCACGGAACGCGCGCCGCCGCGAGATCGGCGTTTCCGTGAAAGGCGATCATCACGGTGGTGCGCTGCGGCGCGCCCGCACTGGCCGGTTTGACGACGTACGCGAAGAGCGGCTGGCCGTCGTCCGCGTGATAGTCAATACGTCGTGAGGTCACGCTCGGATACGGCGGGGGCGTCGGCTGGAACACGAGGCGCTCCTGTCCCCACCAGAGCGCGAGCGTCGCGGCGCCGACAAAACCCAACCCCATCACGAGCGCGACACCGATCATCGTCGGCCATCGGCGCGACGCCGGCTGACGCCAGCCGTGACGCACGTCACGCGCCGCGGACGAACTTCGAGCGCGTCCCGGTGAGCGGCCCCCCTTCCGCCGGTTTCCAGAGCGCGACGCGGTCGATCTCGCGTGCGAGGGCGAGGTCCTTGTCCGTCACACCGCCGGCCGAGTGCGTGCTGAGCCGTACGACCACCTTGCCCCACGACACCTGCAGGTCGGGATGATGGTCTGCCGCCTCGGCGACGAAACCGATCGCGTTCACGAGCATCAGCGTCACCGGCCACCCGCCGGTCGTGAACTCGCGGCTAATCGCATCCCCGTCCTGCTTCCAGTCCGGCGGCGCGCTCCCTGGCTGTGACATGCTTCCCCCTAGAAAGGGTCACTCGATCCTCAGGCCTCGATCCTCGATCCTAGCTGTTCGCGATACACTCCTGCTTGTCCAAAACTCTCTTCGACTTCGACTTCGATTGTCGTCAGCCTCGCCAGGTCACCCGCCGTGAGCTCGGCGTGTATGCGCCCAGCGAGGAGACGGGCTAACATCTCCACGGTCGTGTTGGGAATCGGAAGCAGCACGCAGTCTTCCTTCGGAAAGAGGTAGCGCGCCTTGCCGTCGAGCGCGATGGTGACAGACTCGCCGCTGTGGTCGATCGTGAGGCGCGGATTCTCCAGCGGCACGAGCATGCGGTGATCGATCTCATCGCAGAGCCGGCGCATCATCTTCTTCAGCCGCGAGAAGTCGAACACGTACCAGCTCTCATCCTCCAGCGCGCCTTCGAGCATCACCTGCACCCGGTAATTGTGCCCGTGCAGCGGCTCGCACCGGTGCCCCTCGAACGTGATGAAATGCGCCGAGGCGAAGACGAGGTAATCTTTGGTGACGTGAACGCGAAACATCGGGTGTTGGGTGTCGGGTGCTGGGTGTCGGGTGCCGAAGGGGCATGGGCCGCGATAACTTCGAGAGATCCAAATCTTCGGCAAAACTAGCACCTTAATATGGCGGTGCGCGCCCGCCACCCGATGAAGATTCCAATCGAGCAGCATCGTCTTGCCAACGGACTCCGTGTCACGCTGTCGGAGGACCACACAGCGCCGATCGTCGCGGTGAACCTCTGGTATCACGTCGGATCGGCAAACGAGCGTGCGGGACGCACGGGCTTTGCGCATCTCTTCGAGCACATGCTGTTTCAGGGCTCGGCGCACGTCGAGGCGAACGAGCATTTCGAGCTCGTCCAGCGCGCGGGCGGAACGCTCAACGGATCGACATGGCTCGATCGCACCAACTACTTCGAGACTCTGCCATCGAATCAGCTCGAGCTAGGCCTCTGGCTCGAGGCGGATCGGATGGGCGCGCTCCTTCCGGCGATGACGCAGCAGAAGCTCGATACGCAGCGTGACGTGGTGAAGAACGAACGACGATGGTCGGTGGACAACCAGCCGTATGGCACGTGGTGGGAACGACTTCCTGCCCTGGCATATCCAAGTGACCATCCGTTTCACCACTCGCTCATCGGGTCGATGGAAGATCTCACCGAAGCGAGCCTGGATGACGTCGCGCAGTTCTTCGCAACGTACTACACGCCGGACAATGCGGTGCTGAGCATCGCCGGGGATTTCGCCGCGCCCGAAGCGCTCGTGCTCGCCGAGAAACACTTCGGCACGATCGCGCCAGGTGGAAACAAACCACCGCTCCCGTCGATGGAGCTGCCGCCCACGTTCGGCGCTGCATTGCGCGAAGTCGTGGAGGACGATGTGATGCTCTCACGTCTGTTCCTCGCGTGCCGCATTCCGCCGTTCGGCACCGAGGAGCACTATGTGGCCAGCGTCTGCGCTGCGATTCTCGGCATGGGCAAAGGAAGCCGGCTGCACCGCGCGCTCGTGCGCGAGCGGCAGATCAGCTCGGAGGTGAACGCATTCACCTATGACCTCGCGAAAGGCGCCGACATGCTGGTTGTCGATGCGACCGCGCGTCCCGAGGTGACATCCGATGCCCTAGAAGCGAGCGTGAACGCCGAGCTGGACATCGTGCATGAGACTGGAGTGACGGCCGAGGAAACGGCGCGCGCGATCGCGTTGATCGAAACCGGCTTTGTATCCGCCATGCAATCCGCCGGCGAGCGCGCCGACCGTCTCTCGATGTTCGCCACGTACTTCGGCGACGCATCGAGGATCAACGAGGAGGTCGACCGCTATCGCGCCGTGACTGCCGCACGCGTGACCGCGTTCGCCCGAGCGCGACTGGGTCACGTCAATCGTGCGTCGCTACTGTACGTGCCGCGTGAGGCCGCCGAATCCGAGATCAAGGCGGCAGGCACGGGCGCGGAGGCGCTATGATGACCTCCGTTCGTCCCACGCCAGGCACGCCGCGCGCCTATCGCTTTCCGCAGTTCGAGGCGCACCGGCTAGAGAATGGGCTTCGCATCATCGTCGCGCCGGTCGCCAAGCTACCGATCGTCTCGCTCATTCTGCTCGTCGATGCGGGATCTACCGGCGAGCAGATCCGCCTGGGCGGCATCGCAACGCTCACGGCGCGCGCGCTGCTTGAAGGAACGGCGACAATGCCGGGCGACGTGCTGACATCGCGCGTCGAATCGTTGGGCGCTTCGCTCGCCGCCGACGCGGACTGGGATGTGGCGACCGTTGGCATGACGGTCATGTCCTCGCGGTTGCGAGAGGCGCTCGCGCTCGTGGGTGAGGTCGTACGAGCACCCGCCTTCCCTACTCGCGATGTCGAGCGGCTCAAGGCCGAGCGGCTGGCGGAGATCCTGCAGTTGCGCGCCGAGCCGCGCGGTCTCGCCGATGAGATGCTTGGCCGATTCGTGTACAACGACGCATCGCGCTACGCCGCACCTGAGCACGGGAGCGCGGCGAGCGTGTCCCTGCTCACGCGGGACGAAGTGGCGCGCTTCTACGCCGAGCGCTATCGGCCCGGCGCGGCAACGCTCGTCGTCGCCGGCGACGTCACGGTGGACGATGCCGTGTCGATGGCCCGCGAGGCGTTCGGCGCGTGGGCGGGCACCACTCCTCCCGCCAGCACGACAACCGACTTGCCGGCGCGGCGTTCGCGCGCCGTTCATGTGGTCGACAAGAGCGATGCCCCACAATCCGAGCTGCGCATCGGGCACGTCGGCGTCTCGCGCGAGCATCCGGATTTCTTTCCGCTTACGGTCATGAATGCGGTGCTCGGCGGCCTCTTTTCGTCGCGCATCAACCTGAATCTTCGCGAGGCGCACGCGTACACATATGGCGCGTTCTCCGGATTCGATTGGCGGCGTGGCGCCGGGCCGTTCATCGTGTCGAGCGCCGTGCGCACCGATGTCACGGTCGGCGCCGCAACTGAAGTGCTGGCCGAGATCGATCGCATCCGCGCCGAGCCCATCACAGAGAGCGAGCTGTCGCTGGCGGCGGACTACCTCGGTGGTGTCTTCCCGATCCGCTACGAGACCGTTGCTGATATTGCTCGCGCGCTCTCGGCGTTTGTCGTCTATGGGCTCCCGATCGACTATTTCGACAGTTACCGCTCAAAGATCGCTGCCGTCACGATCGACGACGTACAGCGGGTGGCGCGCGAGCAACTCCGACCGGAGCACCTGCAGATCGTCGTCGTTGGCGACTCGGCGCAGGTGCGCGGTCCGCTCGAAGCGATGGGCTTTGGACCGGTGACGTGTTACGACGCAGAGGGGTCGATTCTTGACGGCGAAACGCAGAACGTGGAAAAGTAAGGGCTAGGACTCGCCCGTCGTACGTCATCACGTCCTACGCTTTCAGAAATCAAGACTTGCCCCGACCACTCCCGGAGTGACGGTCGCATGCAGAAAGATGCGGTCGAGAAAGTTGGCGTGCCGGGGGTGGTGATATTGGATCACCTTGATTCCAGTGAACGTGCCGAGGAATGCGCCAGATAGGATGTCGCTCGCCCAGTGGCGATTGCCGTGCAGGCGTGCTACGCTCGGTAGCGACGCGACGACGTAGAGGGGTGGTGCGACCCACCACGCGGCATCCGGCCATCGCTCGTGCACCTCGCCCACGATGACCGTCGCCGCTGCGTAGTTGGACGACGCGTGGATTGACGGCAGGGAGCGGTAGTCGAAATCGGAGAACCCCTTGCCGAAGTGGAAATCGCGCGGATCGTCCCCCCCGCTGACGAACGGACGCGAGCGGCCGAGCACGCCGCGCAAGGCGGTATTCGCCACCGTCGATATTACGACGGCTTCCGTGGCATGGAACGCCATGTCCGCCGCCGTTGGTGCATGCGCGATCTTCGAGACGATGTAGACGCCCGTACCGGCAAGAAAGAGCGACGCTTCGTTGACGCGGCCGAAGTCTCGATCGATCTCGCGCAGGAGTTTGTCGCTCTGCACCTCGGGGCGCGCGATATAGTGCGCGATCTTTGCATCGTACTGGACCAGGCCAATCGTCGCGGCGGCGAAGACACCGGTTACTATGGCATCGCGCCACGTGAAGAGCGGCCCACGAGCGGCCATCGTATCGCGCGTCTGTGCATGAGCTGTCGGCCCGGCGCCACTCGCGGCGATTCCCAATACGAATAGGAATACGTAGCGGTTGATGCGGAGAATTTTGATCATGCGGCCCACGCCATGCACCGACCGTGCCTCCGCTCGTGCTTCACGTTCGGCCGAAATGTGGCGAGCTTTGAGTCACGACTATCGCATGGAGACTGCGTGGGCGACGACGAGCCCGAGACGACGATCACCCCAGGGAAGATCGATACGCACCGTGCGTACACGGGTCGCATCATCAGTCTCGATGTGGATCGTGTGCGCTTTCCCGATGGCTCGGAAGGCGAGCTCGAGGTAATTCGGCATCCCGGCGCGAGCGCGGTTGTCCCACTCCTCTCCGACCCTGCCGGCGAGGATCCGCAGATCCTTCTGATCCGGCAGTACCGATATGCCGCGAATGGTTTCGTTTACGAAGTGCCTGCGGGACGCCTCGATCCAGGCGAATCGCCGGAGCACTGCGCGCACCGCGAGCTCCGCGAGGAGACCGGATGCACCGCCGAGCGCGTCGAGCACCTGTACACGATGTTCACGACACCGGGATTCACCGACGAGAGGATTCACCTCTTTCTCGCAACGGGCCTCACACGTGGCGATGCAATGCTCGAGGCCGACGAGTTCGTGGAGCTCGTGACGCTGCCGATGTCAGAGGCGCTCGCGATGATCAAGGATGGGCGAATCGCCGATGCGAAAACGGCGCTGAGCCTACTCTACGTCGCTGGATTCCGGCTCGGCTAGACGCGCCGGCTGGAAGAATCGGCGACCGCTGAAAACCGGTTGGGCGGGTGCACCGTATATACGGGTGTGCAATCCGCGCGCGGACAGACGTCTTCCTTCACAGGACGCGAACGCGCAGACCATAACACCCCGCGACTAGTGGCCGCTATCGTGGTGGGAGCGACGCCGAAGTGACCGTTGGGCCTGGGCTCGGGGTTCGGTCTTATCAACACCCAGCGCCACTGGGGCGAAAGCAACTGTCCAGAATACTGGACACCCCTAGGCTGCTTCGGTATACTAACGGTGCAATGGGAATGGTGCAAATCGTTGTCAGGCAAAACATTAACGTTGCTGGTACACCGGCACTGACCCGGGCATGCGCCCTGCTTTTACTGACGGTGACGAACGCAACAGGAGGGACGAGAACTGAAGACTGTCTTGTCGACTTCAACCCGTTTGCAGTGGGAGATCAATGACAATGCCTGACGTCGCGCTGAAGCAGCAATGGATGCCGTCGCCGGGCGTGGCTGTCCGCGAACAGCTGCGTGCGTTGGACGATTCCGATCTCGTGGGCGCGTTTTTGACTGGCGAGGAGCGCGCGTTCGCGGAAATCGTTGAGCGCTACCAGACGAGGCTGTTGAACTTCATCTATCGAACGATCGGCGACCGAGAACGGGCGGAAGACCTCGTGCAAGAGGTGTTCATCCGTGTATACCGGCACCTGCATCGCTTCGATCGCACCAAGAAATTCTCGACGTGGGCCTACACGATCGCGTCGAACCTGGCGAAAAACGAGTTGCGGAACCGCTCGCGAAATCCGCTCGTGTTCTTTCAGACGATCAAAAAGAATTGGCAGGACGACGACCGCCCCCTGCAGTTCGAGGATGCGACGTCGCGGCCGGATGACATGTACCGCAAGCGCCACCTGCGCTCGCTGGTCGAAGCGAGCGTCGAGCAACTTCCGGAGCATCACAGGCAGGTGTTCGTGCTGCGAGAGCTGGAAGGCAAGTCGTACGAAGAGATCGCCGAGATCACCGGATGCAACCTGGGCACGGTGAAGTCCCGGTTGAACCGCGCCCGCAACAGCTTCGCGGCGATCATCGAGCCCGATTTGCGATGAGCGGTGTGTAATAATCGAACGGCAAAACCGGCGGAGCAACGAGCTCCGCCGTTTTTGTTTTCCAGCACCTAGCACCCGGCCCCTGGCACCTGTATCGTGAGGAACATCAGCAACATGCGCGGGTATCTTTCGCGAACCCAAGAACAACAGGGAGTCGAGAGTATCGATGGATTGTCGTGAGTTTCGAGATCGGCATCTCGCGTATGTCGACGGCTCGCTGTCCGAGCTCGAGCTGGTGCAGATGCAGCAGCACCTGTCCGAGTGCGTCCACTGCAGCCGGCGTGACACGGCGGTGCGGCGTGGACTGATGGTCCTGCGCAATCTGCCGTCGATCGAACCGTCCGTGGACTTTACTGCCCGGCTGAACGCAAAACTACGCATGGCAAAGCTCGCCGATGAGCGGGCATTGCTCTATCGCGGTCCTGGTCTGGGCGCCTTCGTGGCCTCGGCTGCTGGTGTCGTCGCCGTTGGATTTCTCGCGGCAGGCCTGTTCAACGCGCCAGTAGAGCCCGACATGCAGCTGCCACCGGTGATCGCGATGCGCCCTGCCCTTCCGCAGCCAGCGCTCGCCAGCCACGCGTTCGTGCTATCGGCCGCATCCGGTATTCCAATGCTCCCCGCCGCCGTGTTCGCGGAGCAAGCACCGATGCGCTTCATGAATGTCGACTATCAGCTCGCGAGCTGGAATCCGTAAACGCGCCTGTCGGCGGCCTATTTGACTTCGCCAGCTGACGTACCGCTCGGCGCCCAGAGGTTTGGTACGAGGCGCTCGACTTCAACGTGGCGCGTGGCGTAGAAGGCGAGGTTTTCGGGGGAGACAAACGGCGAGCTGTTCGTGGTCAGGCCGCCAGCGAAACGCACGTATTGATCGTGGGTATTCGCGAGCACGAACATGATGGTCACGTACTCCCACGCCTTGAGCCCCGCCCGCTCGATTGCGTGGCGTTGTTGCGGATCCCACTCGTACTCGGCCGCGGCGTAGCCCATCAACCCACCGTATTGTTCGAGATCCTGGGGCGTAGGCACCGCGATGTGGGCGGGGTATGAGCTCGATGCCGTGAGTGCGATGAGGTTGTCCGACGCGCGCGCGAACCGCTCGACCTTGTCCATGGTGAGCTGATAGCGAACCATCTCGCGCAACTCGCGCTGCACCTGCGGTCCGAAGTAGGAGCGCCACGCGGCTTTCGCGGCCGAGCTGTCTTTGGTTCCGGCCATGGCCGTCGTCGAGCTACCAGCATCGGAGTAGCCGCACACGGCGAGGCCAGCGAGCGGCAGCACGAGCGGCAGCACGAGGGATACCCGCCGAATCGTGCGCAAATG
>JBDUCS010000348.1:0-4210 GCA_040003335.1 Gemmatimonadaceae bacterium
CGTAGGTGCGGATGACGACCGGATGTCCCTCGAACGCCTCGACCACTTTGCGATATGCGCGGTACTGCTCGTCCTCGTCCGGCATCGTCGTGCGACCGACGACGAGGAACTCGGTGCGCATGAGCCCGACGCCTTCGGCGCCGTTGCGGTGCCCGATCTCCGCCTCCTCGGGGAGATCGACGTTGGCGCGCAGCGTGATGCGCACGCCGTCGAGGGTGATCGGCTCGGCATCGGTCAACAGCGCGAGCTCGCCCTCGAGCTCCGCTTCACGCTCGCCGCGCGCACGGAACTGCGCGACCTCCTCGTCGGTGGGGGCGATGTTGAGCGTCCCCGCCGCACCGTCGAGAATCGCCCGCTCGCCGCCCACCAGCCGCAGCGTCGCCGTCCGCAGTCCCACGACCGCCGGGATGCCGAGCGAGCGCGCGAGGATCGCGACGTGCGAGGTGCGCGTGCCGGCGTCGGTCGCGATGGCGGCGATCGCCTCCCGGTCGAGCTGCACGGTGAGGCTCGGCGTCAGGTCATGCGTGACGAGAATGGCGTTGCTCCCCTTCGGCACATCGACCGGATCGTGGTCGCCCAAGCCGAGCAGCAGCGACAGCACGCGGATGTGCACGTCGGTGATGTCGCCGACGCGCTCGCGCACCATCGGATTGGTGTGCCGCGCGAACGTTTGCCGCCACTCGTACATCACGAGGTCGAACGCCTTCTCGGCGCCGAGGTTCTGGCGGATCAGCGAGTCGACGCGGCCGAGCAGCTCGCCGTCCTCGAGAATCCAGAGCTGCGCGTCGAAGATCTTGGCCTCGTCCTCGCCCGCCTTCTGCTCGGCGCGGGCGCGCACGAACTTCAGCCGCTCGCGAGCCCTGACGAGCGTGGAGTGAAAACGCGCGATCTCGTTCGGCACCTCATCGTCGGCGATGACGCGTTGCACGACATCGGGAACCTCCCAGCGCAGGAGGTGCACGGGACCGATGACGATCCCGGGCGAGGCGGGCAGGCCGACGAGGCTGCGCTCCACTATTTCGATTCTCCGAATTTGCGGGCGACGAGATCGGCAATCGCGGACACGGCCTGCTCGGAGTCCGGGCCTTCCGCGCGAACGAGGAGGGTCGAGCCGAATTCCGCGGCGAGCATCATGACGCCCATGATGCTCTTGCCGTTCACCTCGAGATCATCGCGCACCATGACGATGTCGCTCTTGAACTTCGAAGCAGTCTTGACGATCTCCGCCGCGGGTCGCGCGTGCAGACCGTTCTGGTTGACGATGATAACGGCGCGTTCGGTCATCTTCTCCACACCACAGAATAAGTGGCGAGGGCGGCAAGCGCCCCCAAGGCGACGCGCCAGCCGGCGACGCGTCCATGCAATCTCACGAGGATGGTCGCGACGATCGTCGCGAGCACGATCGCCGCCGGGATGACGGCGTCCACGGCGGCGATGGAGATGCCGCCAGCGCCCCCGGCCGCGTGCCCGCGCATCAATTGCACCAACCCCTCGCGACCCGGGCTCAAGAGCCGTGCGACGACGAGCGGCAGCGCGACACCGGCCAGCATTGAGACGGCGCGCGCGATGTACGGCGGTCCTTGACGCAGCACGGGATGGGCCAGCGCCGACGCGACCTTGAGGCCGTGCGTCCATCCCACCCACAATCCCCACGTGCGCAGCGATAGATGCCCCACGTTGTAGACCACCAGAAAAACGAGCAGTACGGCGGTGGGGTTCGCGCCGAGGCCGAACGCGAGCAGCGCGAGCATCGACGAGGCTGGGAGCCACCCGGCCCAGACGAGCCGGTCGCCGACCGCGCCGAGCGGGCCGGGCAGCGCCGTGCGAAAGCGGTCGATGTGCGTCGCCGCCACGCCGTCCAGCTCCGCGCGCGCCAGCGCGCCGACCGCGATCGCCGCCAGGTACGGATGCGCATTGAAGTACCGCGACTGCCGCGCCATCGCCGCCCGATAGGGCTCGCCCTGCTCACCGCCGGGCAACAAGCGCAGCGCCGGCTCGAGCGCGAATGCGATGCCGTTGCCAATCAAGCAGTCGTAGTTCCACGACCCCTGGACGGCGAGCAGACGCGTGAACACCGCGAGGCGTGTGCGGAGCGGCAGCGCGAGCGCCGCTGTTGCCGGTCGTGCGGTCACCGTCGTCATCGAAGCACCAGAATCGCGATGCCGAGCGCGGTACCGCTGAGCGCGTACCATCGCGTGCGCGGCGTACTATGCGTGAGCGTCCACACCGCGGCCGCCGCCGTGCCGCCGGCGATGGTGATGAGTACGCCGTTGGTCGCGGTGGCGCTGAGTGACCAACCGTCGAGCATAGCGTCGGCGACGGGCGTGCCGACCGCGAGGGCGAGCGCGGTCAGCGCGGCACCCCGCACCAGATCGGCGCCAAGTCCGCGGAGTTGGAGCACGATCACGACGCCGGCCGATCCCGCATCGACATCGGCGCGGCGGCGCGCGGCCCACACGCCGTTCAGCCGGCGAAGCGCGTACATCGACCATCCGCCGGCCCACGCCGTGAGGAGCGCGGCGAGCACGGCGAGCGTCAACGCGCCCGACGGATTCGACGGATGCGCTGCGTGCATCGCCCCGCCGACGACGCCCGCCGTTCCCCAATCCGGATAGCGCGCGGCGCCGACGGGGAGCGTGTCGAAGGCGAGGAGCTCGAGCACGACGCCGGCGACGAGTCCCGCCTCGGGACGCCCGACGATCGCGCCGCCGAGCGTCGCGCCGACGAGCGGGCGCGACCACATGGCTTGCGGAAAGCTCACGACGTCGAGTCCGATGATCGCGCCCAGGAGCGCCAGGGGGATCAGGGCTTCGGCCAGGTTCACGTCGCCTCCAGCGCCGAGAGCACGTCGCGCAACGGCACCGGCCGCGCGGTCGGCACGTCTTGCGCCGTGACCTCGACGCCCGCGTGCGCGAGCGCGGCGAGCCCGCGCGCCTCGTCGCCCGTCAGATAGACGTAGCGCAGCGCCGCGCAGCGGTCCGGACGATGGTGCAGGCCGCCGACGTTGACGGCGCGAATGTCCGGCCGCAGCGCCACCAAGCGCTGCATGCTGTCGACGGAGCCGGTGAGCACGATGCCCGAACGCGCGTCTGAGTGCCAGGCGTCGAGCTGCCGCGCGGCATCGCCGACCGAGGCAAAAATCGCATCCATCTCCGGCGGGACGCCCATGCGGTAGAGCTCCTGTTCCCAGTCGCTCGCCGCCACCTCGTCGTCGACGAGCACCACGAAGCCGAGGCTCATCGGCTGGCCCCACCCGACGACGACCTGCCCGTGGATGAGGCGGTCGTCGATGCGATAGAGATCAATCGGCACCGGCCTGCTCCGCCCCCGCCGGCCGCGGAACCCCGGGAATCACGCGTATCGCCTGGCGCGCCCGCTCGAGTGCCGCCTCGGCGAGCGTCGCGGGATCGTCAGTGTCGTGCGTCGCGGCGTAGAGGAGCATCGGGAGGTTGACCCCGGTGACGATCAACACGTCGGGCCGCTCGCGTGAGAGCCGGAGCGCGGCGGTCGAGCAGCTGCCCATCGGCAGGTCGGTGAAGATCACGCGCGCGCCCGTCTCGGCGACGGCCTCGATCAGCTTGCGCTGAATTTCGGCCGGACCAAGCCCCGCGTTCGAGACGGCGACGAAGACGTCGTCGCGGCCCGTGATGGCGGCGACGGCGGAGATCAGTCCGCGCGCGACGTCGGCGTGGCCGACGACGATCATCTTACTCATCGTCTTCCGCCAAATAGCGGCGCACGTCGGCGGCGTTGCGCATGCGCCCGATGAGCCGCTGGTTGAACGCTTCGGCCGGATCGAGGCCGCTGTAGTGCAGCAGATGATTCATCGCCACCACCTCGGCGACGACCGTGATGTTCTTTCCCGGATTGAGCCGGATGACGACCTGCGGAATCTCCACGTCGAGAATCCGCGTCGTCACGCGGTCGAGTCCCGTGCGCTCGACGGCGGACGGATCGCTCTTGTCCCACTCCTCGAGCTGCACGACGACCTCGATGCGCTTCTGCTGGCGCACCGCGCGGATGCCGAAGACGGCGGGGATGTCGATCAGGCCGACGCCGCGGATCTCCATGAAGTGGCGCTGCGCTTCGATCCCGCGCCCGATCAACACGTCGTTGCCGCGCCTGGTGGCCATCACGAGATCATCGGCGACGAGCCGGTGCCCGCGCTCGACGAGGTCGAGCACGCACTCGGACTTGCCGATGCCGCTCT
>JBDUCS010000349.1:0-4209 GCA_040003335.1 Gemmatimonadaceae bacterium
TCGATCCCCTCAGGTTGGGGTAGCCGCGCGATTGCGCGCTGCGGACATAGGCGGCGTCGACGATGTGGTCGCGGGCACGGCGGAGCTCGGAGGCCGAGAGCTTGGCAAAGCCGGCGTCCTTCATCTCGGCGACGAAGGCGCGTGTCACGCCGCGGTAGTTGGGAAGGTGCCCGTTCTCGTGGGCGGAGGTCGAGCGACTTCCTCGTCATGGCGAGCTGCCTCTTCCGGTCGCACCGCCGCCGCGCGGCCATCCGTCGTTCGCGCGGTCGATGTCGGGGAGCGCGTGACGTGGATCGAGCGTGGCGCGCCGCACGCGCTTGCCGCCCGGCACCCGATAGTCGAAGCGCGGACCGAGGTTCCACATTTCAACGGGCAAGCGCACGCGCTCGTGTGCGCCATCGACAAGCTCCAGCTCCAGCTCGGCTGGCATCAGCATGGTTCCGCGAGCGCTCAGGTGGACCACGGAACCGGCGGTGTCGGTGGTGACGGAGTCGACCGCCTGATCGAGCCGTGCCGTCTGGAAGATCCACTGCCGCCAATACCAGTCGAGCTCCATGCCGCTCGCGTCGCGCATGATGCGGAAGAAATCGGCCGGCGTCGGGTGCTTGAACGCCCAGGCGCGGATGTATTCGCGGAACGCTTTGTCGAAACGGTCGGCACCGAGCACTTCGTTGCGAAGGAGCTGCAGCATCAGGGCCGGCTTTTGGTAGGCCGTCCACTCGAGATCGCGCGATTCGGTGGGGTTGATGATGAGCGGCTGCTCGTCGCCCGGCTTCGCGTGCAGCGGATAGGCGCGCAGCGGGTGGAGCTGGATCGTGTCGCCGGTGGGTGTGCCGCTGAAGTACAGCGCCGCGTTGTCGTAGTTGATGAAGGTGTTGAAGCCTTCGTCCATCCACGGATAGAGGCGCTCGTTGCTGCCAACGATCATCGGAAACCACTCGTGGCCGAACTCGTGGGCGATCACCCACTGCTGCTCCTCGCGCGACGGCGAGTTGGGGACGAAGGTGAGCATTGGGTACTCCATGCCGCCCACCGGTCCCTCGACCGTGGTCGCGTGCGAGTACGGGTAGTGGAACCACTGCTCGCTGTAGCGCTTGATGGCGGCGCGCGCGATGCGGTTCGCCTCGGTCCACTTGTCAGCGGTGGGGCGATAGAGCGTCTCGATCAGGATGCCATCGTAGCCGCTGGCGTCCCAGAGCATGCCGGGCGCGGCGGCCCACGCGAAGTCGCGCACGCTGTCGGCGCTGAAGTGCCAGGTGAGCGTACCGGCCGAGGCCGGCCGGGTGCGTCCGGCGTCACCCGCTTCGCCGCGGGCGATGATGGCGATCGCGGTGTCCGACGTGCGCGCGAGGCGCAACCGGTCGCGCTGGGACTTCGTCAGCACCTGTTCGGCGTTGCGCAGCTGGCCGGTGGCGGCGATGAGATAGCCGGCCGGCACGGTGAGTGTCACGTCGTAGCGGCCGTACTCGAGGTAGAACTCACCGGCGCCGATGTAGGGCTCGTGATTCCAGCCGTGCACGTCGTCGTAGACGACCATGCGCGGATACCACTGGCCGATCTGATAGAGCGCGCCGTCGCGTCCCATGCGGCCGCCACCCTGTTCGGGGACAGGGAAGTGCCACGCTGCTTCAATGTCGACGCTCGCATTGGGTGCGAGCGGCGTGTCGAGATCGATGCGGAGCGTGGTGCCGAATTTTGCGCGCGCGGCATCGCGTCCGCCGATGCGCAGATATTCGAGGGTCGGGCCGCCCGGCTGGCCAGGCGGGAATCCGTGGCACGAGAAGTCGAAGCTCGTCGTCCCGAACGTGAGGGGCGGCTGGTTGAGCAGGTTCGTGATGCTCGACGGCGCGCACATGTTCTGCTCGACGAAGATCCACAGATAGGGGAGCGCGTCCGGCGAGCGATTCGAGTAGTGAATCGTCTCGTGCCCGCGAATCACCTTCGTCGCCGTGTCGAGCGTCGCCGCGATACGGTAGTCGGCGCGTTGCTGCCAGTAGCGCGCGCCGGGGCGGCCTGATCCCGTCCGGTACTCGTTCGGCGCGGCGAGTGTGAGCGGCCGGAACGGGGACGTGTCGGTCACAGCGAGCTCGCGCGCGCTCTGCGCCGCCAGCGGCATCGCGGTGAGCGCAAGCAATCCACAGATGAGCCGAATGCGCATGACGGCGATCTCCTCGGGAAAGGCAGTCACAAACGCCTCCGCGATGTCTTCCACGCGCGTGATATCCGGAATTCGCATGCGAGCCACTAGTGCCGCGCGCCCGCAGCTAGAAACTGCGAGATCTTCGTGTTCAAGAAGGCGAGATCGGCCGGGCTGGCGCCGGCGCCCGCTGGATGTCCCCAGAGCGATCGGATCGGCGCCAGCGTGACCCGCGGGATGAAGCGCCCCTCGTACCGCGCATCGCCAATCGGGAAGTAGAGGTCGGTCTCCGACGGCATGTAGAGCAACGGCACCTGGATCGATGCCAGCGCTCGCTCCACATTGCCGTCGAAACCGGGCGTGGTGCCGACGTCGTGCGCCTCCCACATGCGCATCTGAAAAATGAGATTGTTCGCATCGGCGCCGGGGATGAAGCGCGTGCGGTAATTCTCGAGGAGCTGCGCGAACGTCGTGCCCTTGGGTGCCGTCGTCTTCCATAGCTCGCGGCGCCACCACTCCTGCGAGTAGAGCCACGCCGTCCACACCACCGCAAACGCTTCGAGCCCTTTGGCCGGCGGCGCGGTGTAGTCGCCGCCCTTGAACACGTCATCGGCGGTGATCGCGGCGATCTGACCCTCTAGACGCACGATACCGTGCGGATACGTCTTCGCCGTGCCTGATGTCGCGACGATTCGATCGGCGAACGTCGGATGACTCACCGCCCACTGGAACGCCTGCTGCGCCCCCATCGAGAACCCGATGATCGCTCGCAGGTGCGTGATCTTGAGGTCGTCGACCAGTAGACGGTGCACCGCCTCGACGTTGTCGCGAATCGTCACAGCCGGAAAGCGCGGGCCGTGCAGCGGCTCCGCCGTATTGCTCGGCGACGACGAGTGTCCGTTGCCGAACAGCTCCGTCGCCACGAGAAAGAGGCGCGCCGTGTCGAGCGCGCGGCCGGGTCCGATCAGCCACTCGTAGCCGTGATGGTCCGCCATGTAGTGCGACGGCAACAGCACGGCGTTGTCGCGCGCCGCATTCAGGTGGCCGTACGTGCCGTAGGCGACGACCGCGCGCGGGAGCGTCGCACCGCTCTCCGTGCGGAAGTTCGCGATCACGAACTCGTGGTGCTCCGCCCGGTCGACGCGTCGCGCCGCCGCCGCCGGCGGCTCGGCGAGAAACTTCTCCACCTCCGGCCAGACCAGCTCCGGGCGCTCGGCGTACGTGAAGTGCGCCGCCTTCGGTACGCGCATCAGTCGCGCGCGCGGAAGGGACGTCGCCCACTCCTCGACGAGATCCATCGGAATCGATTCCTCCTCGCCGTGCACGATCAGCGTCGGCACGGCGAGCGTCTTGAGCTGCGGGCGCAGATCCCAGTCACCGTACGACGCCATCACGACGCGATTGGTCGTCGTGAGGCCAAAGCGGATGCCGGCGGGATCCGAGCCACAGAGATCGGACTTGATGAGCGGGAGCGTGCGGTCGGGCTCGGCGAGCCGCGGTCGCATCCCTATCGCCCAGAAGTCCCGGCACGCGAGGCGTGTGTCCGCTTTGGGATCGGCGAGCCGCCGGTTGGCATCGGTCATCTTCGCGACCTGCGTGCTGTCGAGCCGCGTTGCCACGCTCTTGGTGAATCGCTGCCAGAAATCGCCGCGCCTGGGCGGCACCGGCCCGAAGAAGACCATCCGGCTCACTACGTCGGGATGCGCCAGCGCGTACGACGCGGCGAGGAGCGGCCCGTACGAGTGCGCGACCAGCGTGACGCGCGCGAGGCCGAAGTGCCGGCGCACGGCGTCGAGGTCGTCGATCTGCTGCTTGGCCGAGAGACGCGTCGTGTCCGTCGGCAGCGTCGAGCGGCCGGCGCCGCGCTGGTCGTAGAAGATCACCGTGTGCTTGTCGCCGAGCGGAGCGAAGTCGCCGGCGATGCTCTCCAGATCGACGCCGGGCCCGCCGTGAATCGCGATGATCGTGTCGGCGCCACGTCCGATGACTCGATAGAAGAGGCGCGCGGAGTCCGCCGTGGTGATGTAGCCCTCATGCGGAGACTGGGCCTGGGCCCGCAGGGAGCAGGTCAC
>JBDUCS010000065.1:0-14202 GCA_040003335.1 Gemmatimonadaceae bacterium
GCTGACCGTGCGCACCACCGATGTCTGGACCACCCGGCCGCGCCTCAACGTGCGGGCGTCCGGCAACAACAGCGTGGGCTTCGAGGAGCGGAATTTCCTCGGCACCGGCCGAAGCATCTCGCTGTCGGTCGCCTCCGACCTCGGCGTGCTTGCGGCCGTCGCGCAGGTGAGCGATCCGTTTTTTCTCGGACGAGATATCGCCGCCAACCTGCGCTACGCGTCGTACGGCGACGGCCGCTCGCTGCGCGGGCTCCTGCAAAACCGGGAGCGCAGCGTGTACGACTCGTGGCGGAACACGATCTTTTTCTCGACCTCGCGCCGGGCCGCCGATCTCGACACTTCGGTGTACACGCTCAACCGCGACGCGGGGACCGTGCTCGTTGGCCCGCGCATTGCCGCCGACCCACGGCGCGTCTGGTACGCGCTGGCCGGCATCGAGTACGAGAACACCGCGCTCCACGTGGACAACGCGGCGTCGCTCGTCGGCCCGGAGGATGTTGATCGCCGGTTTCGCGGCATTGACCTCGGGCTCGGCCGGCGCACGGCGCGCTACGCCGCCATCGACTGGCTCGTCCCGCGCAAGACGCTCGTCGACGTGCCGCTCGGATTCGAGCAGGAGACCGTCCTCGGGCTCGGCCGCGAAGAGGTCGTGGGTGAGGCGATGCTACACGGCGATTCGTGGTTTGGCCGCATGTTCCTGCCGAGCCCGACGGCGCTCGTCGTGGCCGATGGATGGCTCTCGGGCTATTTCACGGCGCACGACCTGCTCAACGGGTCGATGCGCGGGTCGCTCGCCACGTTCGTCGCCGCACCGGGCGGCCAGTGGATGGCACGCGTCGCCGGCGAGCGGCTGTTCGAACCGGATCCCGACGTGCGCGCGCTCGCCACGATCGATCCGCTCGTGCGCTTCATCTCCCCGAGCACGCGACTCGCCGAAACTGGATTCACGGCGTCCGTGGAACGGTCGTGGCACGTATGGGACCGGCTCTCGTCGTTCGCGATCGACGGCGCGCTCTTCACCACATACTCGCGGCGCGAAGGGAACTTCGGTCCCGACGCCGACGCGGAGAGCGCCGTCTTCGCGGCGGTGGTCGGGGTCGGAATTCGGATCGTCCCGACCACATCGGGCGTCGGACCCGGGCGGGTCGACCTCGTGTACCCCCTCGCGCGCTCGTCGACGCTGCCGCGGCGCCTCTTTCTCTCGCTGAACGTCGCGCCGTGGCTAGGCGGCAACCGCCACCGCGACGCATATCGCGAGCGCTGACTTCGGGGTAGCGAACATGACGGACCATCGCGCATATTCATGCACGGCAGCGGCGGCAATTCGTCGCGTTGCCGCCTGCCGCCGTGCTGCCCCTCGTCACAATCGAAATTCCTCCGCTCCTCTGCTGGGAGATCCATGCGTCGTTGCGCGGCCGTGCTGCTCGTCACGTCTGTTGTCGCGTGCGCCGACCCGACGTCCAGCGTGGCGACCCGAGCCAGCCTCGACATGGGCCCGCCGCCGCCGGTCGCCAACGCCGCTCCCGCGACGCTGCAGGCCGAAGTGGTGACGGTCGTGCTACACAACGACGCGCTTGGCTGGTCGGTGACCTCGATCGACGCGCTGCCGAAGCATCAGACGCCGTACTGGTTCGCCGAGTTCGGTATCCCCGGCCGGGGCGGAGTGCAGACGAACCAGCTGCACGCCGCGCTCGCCCCCAACTCCGCAATGACCACGACCTTCGCCGCTCGGGCCGGCGCGCTGCGCGGCAGGCAGGCGTGGCTCCACGCCGCGGCGGCGTTCACCGGCAAACTCCCCGCGGGCGAGAAGGCGCCGGCGACGCGCGCCATCAAGTGCGGGCCCAAGGCGCCCTCGGCGACCACGGTCGCGCACCAGTTTTCGATCGAGTTCCACCTTGCCGTCGAGAAGCGCGGCGCTCAATCCTTTCTCCGCTGCCGGTAAGCCGAGGTTTGAGGATTGAGGCATGAGGATTGAGGGCGCAACGATCCGCAATTCGCGAACAGGTGCGCAATCCTCGATCCTCGATCCTCGGTCCTTTCTCTGGTCGCTCGTACTCCTCGCGCTCGCCGGCACCCAAGCGAGCGCGGTGCGGTCGGCCGTCACGGTGAGGGGGACGGCCTACGCAGCGGATGACGGGTCGCTGCACGGTATGCGCGCGCTCCTCACTTCTCCGCGCGGCTCCGACACCGTGGCGCTCGACTCGCTGGGCCGCTTCGCCTTCGCGCAGGGCGTGCTCGCCGGCGACGAGGTGACCATCACCTTGGCGGCCGCCGATAGCGAGGCGCGCTATCTCCGGAGCGTCGTGCGCTTTGTCGCCCGGGACACCACGCGCGACATCCGCGTCGTGCTCCTCCCATCACGATGGGCTGTCGTCGAAGGGACATACGCCGGCGCCGTCGAGGACGTACATCTCGCCGCCGCGCTCGCGCGCGTGGACGACGGCGGCAGCTTTTATCGCGTCACGCGCGCGTGGCCCGGCGACCAGTGGCACGTCGTCGGCTGGCCCGAGAGCGCCTTTCCGATCCGCGTCGCGTTGCGGCATCGAGGCGCCTCGCGCGCGATCACCGCCGCGGACTCGGCCGCCTTCTGGGAGATTCTGCACACGCTCGAGCGCGACCTGGGCGAGCGGCTCTTCGTACCCGCGCCGCTCACCGACTCATCGGCGGTGGTGAACCAGCTGACAATCGAAGTCGCCGGCGCGCTTCGCTCGGCCGGTCTCACGTGGGTCACGTGGAGCAACAGCGGCGACATCTTCGACGGCTCGATCACCGTGCTGTCGACGCGCACGCTCCGGGATCCGGGCGTGATCACCCACGAGCTGATGCACGCGCTCGGCTTCGGCCACACACGATCGTGGAATTCCGTGCTCCATCATCCGGCCCACGACGAGGAGCGCGCGACGGCGCAGGACGCCGCGTACGTCCAGCTCCTGTACCGGGTACGGACACGTCAACGCACGCTCAGCGCGCCATTCGGGATGCTCGAGGCGGTTGGCGCCGAGCTTGCACCGTGATCTGACGTCGTTACGTCTTGCCGCTCACGGTGCCCGCACTATTGTAGCCGGGAGACGCGAGAGAGCGAGGACACTCGAATGCGGGTCGGCGTTCCGTTCGTCACCACCACACTGTTTCGTTTCGCGGCGGCGGCGCTCGTGCTCGCCGGCACCGCGGCCGCCGCGCCGCTCGCGTCGCAGGGACGCGACTCGATTCGCGCGCTGCGCACGGCGCAGAGCGCCCAGGCCGCGTTCGAGTCGCGCCGTCGCGCCGCGCTCCCGATCACCGGTGGGCTCTACAGCTACGCTCGCCACGAGTCGATTGGCCGGATCGCCTACTACCACAACGAATCGGACACGCCGCCGAGCGATCCGCCGAGCGTGAAGCAGGCCCGCGACCATCTCCTCGAGGAGCTCGCCAGTGCCGCGCGGAACGCCGGGAGCGATCCGTGGATTGCCGGCCAGCGCGTGCGCTATCTCGTCGAAGCGGAGCGGCACGACGACGCCATCGCCGCGGCACGCGAATGCCGCGCGTCCGGCTGGTGGTGCGACGCGCTCCTCGGCGTCGCGCTCCACGAGCACGGCGAGTTCGCCGACGCCGAAGCGACCTTCCGCCGCGCCCTTGCGGCGATGCCGGACGCCGAGCGCTGCCGCTTCACCGATATCCGCGTGCTCCTCGTTGGCGACGTGCGCGAGCGCTATGAAAAAACGCCGTGCGCCGCGCGCGATTCGCTCGACGCGCACATTTGGTGGCTGTCGCAGCCCCTCTATTCGATCGGCGCCAACGACCGCCGCACCGAGCACTACTCGCGTGTGATGCTCACCAGGCTCCAAGAAAATGCGAAGACGACCATCGGCATGACGATGGGCGACGATCTGGCCGAATCGTGGGTGCGTTACGGATGGCCGCGCCATTTCTCGCAGGCGACGCCGCTGACATCCAGCACGCTCGGCGGGCCACCGTCGAACGTGATCGAGCACGAGACGGCGCCTGCCTTTCCCTTCCTTCCGGCATCGCGCGCCATCGCCAATCCCTTCGCCGCCGACGCATCCGATTGGCGGCTCGACGACGAGGCCCCGCACTCGCGATACGGACCGAGCTACGCCCGCACGTTCGCGGCACTCCCGTATTCGATCCTACTGTTCAAGCGCGGCGATTCGGCGGTGGTCGTGGCGGCGTACGATTTTTCACGCGATACGGCGCTGCGGCGCGCCGCGAGCGATACGGGGCTCTCCGCCGCGCTCGCGATCACGCGCGACGCGGCGGCGCCGCCGGAGGTGAGCCGCGACGTGAAGCGCGAAGGCACGCGCGGAATTGTCGTCGCGCACACGGCTTGGTCACCGTTCCTCGCCAGCGTCGAAGTGCTGTCGCGCGACCGGCGCGCGGTCGCCCGCGGGCGCGCGGGCGTTCGCCTGCCGCCGGGCGATGGCGTGACGCTCTCGGGACTCGCGCTCTTGCGCGACTCGCTCCCTGACACTCCGACGCTCGAGAGCGCGATCGGCGCCATGCGCACATCGGATCGCGTGCGACGCGACGAGCGGCTCGGATTGTATTGGGAGGTCTATGGTCTCGATCGTGATACGTCGGACGCCGCCGTGTCGGTGACCGTCACGCCCGTGGGGCGCGGCTGGCTGCTTCGCGCAACGGACGCATTGGGCATCACGGCGCCCAGCGTGCCGGCCCGATTCATCTTCAGCCAGCAGCACGACGGCACCGCCGACCACGGCACGGGCACGCTCGTCCTCGGTCTCAAGGAGCTCGAGCCGGGCCGCTACCGCATCGACGTCATCATCACGTCCGCCGGCGCCGAGCGCGGCCGCGTGAGCCGGGACATCGAGCTCATTCCATGAGTCAAAATGCGCGCGCCCACTCGCGCTTTGTGGTCAGGAGCGCGGCTTGTCATCCTAAGCGCGCGTTGTCATCCTGAGCGCGCGTTGTCATCCTGAGCGGAGCGAAGGATCGCTGTTAGCCGAGCAAGCAGATCCTTCGTCGCTGCGCTTCTCAGGATGACAAAGCAGGTCCTCCGACGCTGCGCTCGCCAGGATGACGAGCGTGGCTGTTCGTTACATCAGCCGATTAAGCCCCGCCAGCGCCGCCACCTTGTACGCCTCGGCGAGCGTCGGGTAGTTGAACACCGTGTCGCGGAAATATTCGATCGTGCCGCCGAGCGCCATCACCGCCTGGCCGATGTGCACGATCTCCGCCGCCCCCTCGCCGATCACGTGCACGCCGAGAAGCTTGAGCGATGACGGATCGAACAGGAGCTTGAGCAGACCAGTTTCGTCGCCAAGAATCTGTCCTTTCGCCAGCTCCTCGTACTTCGCGACGCCGACCTCGTACGGCACCTTGTCCGCCGTCAGCTGCTGCTCCGTCATGCCGACGGTCGACATCTCGGGAATCGTGTAGATGCCATAGGGCAGGAGCGCAGGCATCGCGTAGGTCTTTTGCCCGAACATGTGGCCGGTCGCGAGTCGCCCCTGCTCCGCCGACGACGAGGCGAGCGATGGAAAGCCGATCACGTCGCCCGCGGCGTAGATGTGCGGCGCCGCCGTCTGAAACGACGCGTTCACCGTGACGCGGCCGCGCGAGTCGGCGCTGATACCGGCGGCTTCGAGGTTGAGCGTGTCGGAGTTCGCCTGGCGACCCACGGTATACAGCAGCATCTCGCCGTGTACCGTCTTACCGCTCTCGAGCAGCGCGACGACGCGCCCGTCGTCGTTCACCGACACCGACGACACGGTCTCGCCAAGGCGGAAGATCGCGTTCTGCTTCCGCATGTGGTAGCTGAGCGCATCGATCAGCTCGCGGTCGATGAAATCGAGCAGCGTCGGCCGCTGGTCGATCACCGTGACTTTCGTGCCGAGCGCCGCGAACATCGACGCGTACTCGAGGCCGATCACGCCGGCGCCGACAACCATCAGCTCGCGGGGGATCGACGTGATGCCGAGAATCTGCTCCGAGCTGAAAATCCTCACGCCGTCGAGCGGAATGCTCGGCGTCACCGCCGAGCGCGTACCGCAGGCGATCAGAAACTTGTCGGCTTCGACGACGTGCGCCCCGACCTCGGTGTCCACCTCGAGCGTGTTCGGCGCGGTGAAGCGCGCCGTGCCGGTGACGGTGGCGACGTTGTTGCGCCTGAGCTGCGAGCGGATCACCTCCGTCTCGCGGTCGACGACCGCCTGCACGCGCGACGACAGGTCCGCCGCCGAGATGATGTCCTTGGCGCGGTAGTCCTTGCCGTAGAACGTGCGCTGGCGAAATCCCGAGAGATAGAGAATCGCCTCGCGCATCGTCTTGCTGGGGATCGTGCCGGTCTGCACGCACACACCGCCCGTCATGTGGAGACGGTCGATGATCACGGCGTTCTTGCGGAGCTTGGCGGCGGCGATGGCGCCGCGCTGGCCCGCGGGACCGCTGCCGATCACGGCGAGGTCGTAGCGTGGTGCAGCCATGGGGGGAGTATCGGCAGTGAAGGAAAGCGAGGCAACGTGGTCTTGTCAGAAAAGACGCTGTCGGTACATTCGCGCAACGAGCGCGGATGGCCGGTCGCGAGTCGTGGAAGTTGAGCATGGGCCCTTTCCCTGACGGCATGTCTCGAAGCTGGCGCTTTCCTCTTCTCATCGCGCTCATCGTCTCGGCCGCGCCTGCCGGCGTCGCGCGCGCGCAGAGCGCGCCGGTCACGATTCACGCGGCGCTGATGCTCGACGGCAAGGGCGGCCTCACGCGGGACGCGCTCATCACGGTCCAGGGCGGGCGCATCACGAGCGTCGCGACGGGAGGCGGCCCGGGCGCCACGTATGATCTCGGCGCGCTCACACTCCTACCCGGCCTGATCGACGCGCACGATCATCTCACCTGGTACTTCAATCGCGACGGACGTTTTCACACGGCGAGCGACGGCGACACACCGGTGCAGTCGATGCTCGCCGCGGCCGGCAACGCGTACGTGACGCTGATGGCCGGCGTCACCACGGCGCAGAGTCCTGGCTCGCAAGCCGACAAGGATCTTCGCGACTGGATCGCCGCCGGCACCGTCCCCGGTCCGCGCATCCTCACGTCGCTCGAACCGCTCTCCGATCGGAGCGGCTCACCCGATTCGCTCCGCGCCCTCGTCCGACTGCGCAAGGCGCAGGGCGCCGACTTCATCAAGCTCTTCGCCTCCGCGAGCATCCGCGACGGCGGCAAGCAGACGATGACCCGCGCCCAGCTCGACGCCGCGTGCGGCGAAGCGAAGGCGATCGGCCTCCGCACGCTCGTCCACGCGCACAGCGCCGAGTCGATGGCCGCCGCCTCGAGCGCGGGCTGCACGCAAATCGAGCACGGCGTCTTCGCCACCGACGACGTGCTCCGGCTCCTCGCCGATCACGGCACCTACTTCGATCCACAGTGCGGGCTCGTGTTCCACAACTACCTTGACAACCGTGCCAAGTACGACGGCATCGGCAACTACAACGCGGCCGGCTTCGCGTCGATGGAGCAGGCGCTCCCGCTCGCGGCCGACGTCGTTCGCCGAGCGTCGGCCACGCGCGGTCTCCTGATGGTCTTCGGCACCGACGCCGTCGCCGGCGCGCACGGGCGCAACGCCGAGGAGCTCACCTGCCGCGTGCACGAGGGGAAGCAGCGCCCGATGGACGCGATCACGTCGGCGACATCGCTCAACGCGCAGGCGCTCGGCCTGGGCGCCGAGCTCGGCGCCATCGCCCAAGGCATGCGCGCCGATCTCATCGCCGTGCGCGGCGACCCGTCGCAGGACATCACCGCGCTCGGCAGGGTCGCCTTCGTGATGAAGGGCGGCATCGTCTACAAGAACGTGCGCGCGCCCTAGCGGCCGCCGCGACTTGCCGACACCGGAACGGACGCGCAGCATCCAGTACCTCATCCCGAGTCCCGCATGACCATCCAACGCTGGTCCTTCCGCCGCGCGCTCATGGTCGCGGCGGCCGTCGCACTCCCCGCGTCCGCGTTAGGCGCCGAGCAACTGCCCACGCCCGCCGCGCCGCCCGCGAAGTTCTCGGTGCAGGACGCACTCGACCTCTCCACTTATCAGATCGCCGATCTGAGCGAGGACGGCGCGTGGCTCGTCGCCACCTCGAGCGTGCGGCGCGACAGCTATCTCACCGACTACCATCGCGACAGCGATCCGACGTATCTTCGCCCCCGCCCGTCGATGATCTGGATCATCGACACGAAGAGCGGCACGACGAAAGCGCTCTTCCCCGACAAGCGCGATGCGATCGCGCCGCGCTGGTCGCCCGACGGATCGAAGCTCGCCCTCCTGGTCCGCAAGGGCGACGCATACGAGCCGACGATCTGGGAACGCGCGACCGGACGCTTCACCACGGTGCGCGCGCCCGCGGGCAAGTACGTCGCCGAGAACAGCGACGTGCGCTGGACGGCCGACGGCAAGTCGATCGTCTTCGCGCTGCACACGCTCGATTGGAAGAAAAAGGCACAGGCGCAATTCGAGCAGCAGACCGCCGGCCCGATCTTCGTGCAGTCGAGCAAGGACCCGTTCCTCGCCTGGGACGACATGCGGCGCGCATCGAACATCCGCTCCGTCGTCGCGTACGATCTCCTCTCCGCCGCCGTCCGACAGCTCCTCCCGGAGATGATGGTCGCCTCGTACGAGATCGCCGAGGACGGCACCGTCGTCACGTACAACGAGGACGTGACGAAGAAGACCGACTACGACGTCATCTTCGGCTCGGAGAGCAAAGCGATGGTCGTGCCCGCGGCCGGCGGCGCCGCGCGCGTCGTCTTCCCGACGCTCAAGGGCATTCGTCTCGTGTGGGCGACGGACGGCCAGCACTACGCGTACGGCAAGGACGGCCGGATCTTCGTCGCGTCGGTGAGCGACACGACGTCGCGCATGCTCGCCGGCCCGGCGAAAGACGCCAAAGCAAAACCCGATTCAACAGCCGACACCACGAAAGTTGCGCGCGACGCAAAGGAGCGCGAGAAGTTCACGCCGATCAGCTTCAGCCCCAAGGGCGACGTCCTGCTCGCGTCGAACAAGGACGGCTTCTGGATTGTCGATGCCGCGTCGGGCGCGAAAGAGATGTTCCTGGCGACACCCGACACGAGCCTGCACGGTCCGACGCGCAACGTCATCGCCTGGGGTGCGGATGGCCGCGCGCTCTATCTCAGCCACGCGTCGCGCACCGAATGGAAGCGCGGCATTCTCCGCTACGACCGCGACAGCAAGGCGCTGGCCGAGCTCGCCCTCGATACGCGGAGTTACAGCGGATTCCGTTTGTCGAAGAACGGCAAGGTCGCCGCCGTCGCGATCGGCGATGTCTACCGGCCGGCCGATCTATACGTCGGCGACGCCGACCTCAAGACGCTGCGCCGCGTCGTGCACACGAATCCGCAGCTCGACGGCAAGGCGCTCGGTCACGCCGGACTCACCTCGTACCTCGACGCCGACGGCCACAGCAAGTACGCGGTCATCTACTACCCGCCGGACTACGACCAGTCGAAGCGATACCCGACGGTGTTCAACGTCTACGAGGAATTCTTCAACGACGCGTTCGACCCCGTCTTCAATATTCTCAACGCGAGCGGCTACGTCGTCGTGCAGCCATCGGTCGACTTCGACATCGGCTATCCGGGCGAGGCGTGGGTGAAGGGCGTCACCGCCGCGGCGAACAAGCTGATCGAGGCCGGCGTCGCCGACTCGGCGCGGCTCGGCGTCTTCGGCACGAGCTACGGCGGCTACGCGACGAACCTGCTGATCACGCAGACGAGCCGCTTCAAGGCGGCGATCAACATCTCGGGCAAGGTCGACGTGATCTCCTTCTACACGGATTCCCCGCGTCTCGGCGTGCGCAACATCCACGCGGCCGAAAAGAGCCAGGACCGCTTGGGCGCCACGCTGTGGCAGCAGCCGCAGAAGTACGTGCAGCAATCGGCGATTATGTTCGCCGACCGCATCACCACCCCGCTCTTGCTGCTCACTGGTGCCCAGGACCAGAACGTTCCAGCGGACAACACGCGTGAGATGTTCTACGCGCTGCGCCGGCTGGGGAAGGAAGTGGTGTGGGTGAACTACATGAACGGCGGCCACGGCGCCGGCAACGCCAGTGTTGCGGACTACATCGATTACCTCGGCCGCCTCACCGGCTGGTTCGACTCGCACCTCAAGGGCGACGCGAAGAAGGCCGTCGCCGCGACCGAGCAGTGAGGCGGCACGCGCTCTCGGCGGCGCTCGCGCTCTCGGGCGCGCGCGCGATCGCCGCGCAGTCGGCGCCGCCGAGCACCGACATCTTTCTCGCGACGCTCGCTGTGCGCGGCACCACCGTGACGGTGGGCACGCCGGTCAACATCACGCACCGTGATGGGTATGACAACCAGCCCTCGTTCACGCCCGACGGCCGCGCGATTCTCTATACCGTTCGCGCCGATTCGCAGACCGACATCTGGCGCTATGAGCTTGCCTCGAAGGCCGCGACGCAACTGACCCACACGGCGGAGAGCGAGTACTCCGCGACCGTGACGCCGGACGGCCGCGGCTTCAGCGTGATCCGCGTCGAGCGCGACTCGACGCAGCGGCTCTGGCGCTTCGCGATGACCGGTGAGCATCCAGCGCTCGTGCTGGCGAACGTGAAGCCGGTCGGCTACCACGCGTGGGCTGACGACTCCACGCTCGTCGTGTTCGTGCTCGGCCGGCCGTCCACGTTGCAGCGCGTGAGCGTACGCGGCGGCGAGCCGGTCGTGCTGGCGCGCGACATCGGCCGCGCGCTGCAACGCATTCCCGGGCAGCACGCCATCAGCTTCGTGCAGAGCGATTCGGCGAAGGGCGCCTGGATCGAGCGGCTCGATGTCGCGACAGGCACCGTTACGCCGATCGCGCCGCTGCCCGAGGGGAGCGAGTATCACGCGTGGACCCGATCGGGTGCGCTGCTCGCGACGCAGCGCGCCACGATCGTACGCTGGAACGCGGCGACAAAAACGTGGAGCATCGTGGCGACATTCGCCGATCCCGCGCTCGGGAAGGTGTCGCGCATCGCGATCGGTCCACACGATGACATGATCGCGATCGTCGCCGAGCCGGGATCGCTGCCGCCCTAGCCCTCGACGCTAGCCCCGCTTCACGGCGCGCATCTCGCGCGTCAGGTTCGGCCGCTTGAGGAATTCGGCTGCCTCTTCGGCCACGGCGACCTTCGCGTCGAGGCCGCCGGTGTAATAGCTCGTCCACGGGAGCGTGCGGCCGTCCTGCAAGCGGAACACGAGGCGGTACATCGTGCCCCCCTCGGAACCCGACGACTCGTCGACCTCGATCGCCTCGATGTCCCTGAGCCGGACGTTCTCCGTGCTTCGACCGCGCACGCCGCGCCGCGTGATCACGCACAACTTGTCGGCGCGATTGAACACGAAGCGCGCCGAGTGCGGCAGCACGATCATCAACAACCCCGCGAGGGCGAGCAGCGCCGCGAGCACCGTCGGCACGACAACCGAGCTCCGGTCGCCGGGGATGAGCACCACGCAGAATGCGCCGAGCGCCACGAGCAGCATCCCGAAGCCGCGGATGACCATCGCGCGCTCGTGGATCACCAGCCTGTCAGGATCACGACTCGTGACGCGCATGCCGATTCGCTCCCGTGCAATGTGGAGGTCGCAACGTCGCGCGTGGCGCTTCAGAAGAACATACCGCCCGCCGGGCGCCACACCAGCCTCGCCGCTCGTCCAGCGGATCACGATTTGCTTCGATTCGCGGCCGCGCGCGACAGAGGAGACGCCGTGACTCGCTCGATCACCCAGCTTCCCGAGCCCTTCCCGAGCGGACTGTGAGCGATCAGATGTGACACGCCCCGCCCGCGACGACTGTCGCGAGCGGGGCGCCGGACTGCGGATTCGAGTGCGATGTCAGCGCTGCACGCCGGCCAGATCGCGAACGGCCGCGGCCATGCTCCGGACCCGCGCACCGTCGGCCGATGCCGACGCGTCGCCATCCAGCTGCGTCGCCAGCTTCGTGAGCGCGCCGCTCCGTCCCTGCCCCGTCATCGACTCCGCGCTCGCCAGATCGCGCGCGATGGCCGACGTGCGGTCGGCCGAGAGGCCCTTCCCCCGCACGAGCTGGTCGAGATACGAGCGCGCAACGGCGAAGCTCGCCGGCCAGACGAATTTCGGCTGGCCCTGCGCGTTGAAGTAGTCGAGATGCATCGACTTCGCGGCGTCGATCTCGTTCTGCGACAGGAGCGCGCTCGCCTTGAGCTCGAAGATGTCGAGCCCGCGTGCGATTTCGGAGCTCACGATGTAGCCGTTGTACCAGTAGGCGGACCAGGAACCGGCGAGGATGAGCTTGCTGGCATCCATCGGCCCGCGATCGAAGAAGGCGATCTCCCTCGGGTGCGCCGGATCGGTGAACTCGAACACCGACAGGCCGCCCTGATACCATCCCTGCACCATGATGTCACGGCCCGGCACCGGAATCATCGACCCATTGTGCGCGACGCAATTCTCGGACTGCGTCTGGGGCGCCGGCATCTTGTAGTAGCTGTGGAATTTCATCTTGCGGTTCTCGAGCGTGAACACCGCGTCCCCGCCCCACTCCATCTTGTCCGATTTGCGACAGCGCGGCTGCGAGCCGCCGCCCCACTCGTCGGTGAAGAGCACCTTCGAGCCGTCGTTGTTGAACGTCACCGAATGCCAGGCGCCCATGTTGGAGTCGGCGACGGCGTCGATGCGCTTCGGGTGCGCGGCATCGCTGATGTCGAGGAGGAGGCCGTAGCCGCCGCACGCGCCGCCGGCCAGACCGACCGCCGGATACACCGTGATGTCGTGGCACTGCGTCGGTCCCATGCCGGCGCCGGGACGCGCGGCGGGCGCCGGACGTGACGCGATCGTCGCCGAGTCGATCGGGTTCTCACCGTGACGACCGACCGGGGCGAGATCGTTGAAGATGCGCGGCGAGCTGACGATCGCCGCCTGCTCGGGGTGCGCGAGCGGAACGCGGATCACCTCGATGCGGAAGAGCGCGCTGTTCGGATCCTGGTCCGGCATCGCGCCCGAGCAGCCGGAGAGCTCGCTCGACGACCGCACCTGGGACGAACCCGAGACGTAGACGTAGACGTTTTCGGGGTCCTTCGGATCGACGACGAGCGTGTTCGTGTGCGACCCGCGGCACGTTTGCACCACGGCGACCGACTTCGGATTGGCGACGTCCGTGATGTCGAAGATGCGGATGCCGCGCGCCCGCTCCTTGCTCACCGTGTCCGCCACGCCTTGCATGCCGCAATCGATGCGGCCCGTGACCGCCTCCGCGGAGACGAACATCAGGTTGCGGTAGACCGAGACGTCGCTCTGCGAGCCGGGGCACACGAACGCCGTGCGCAGCGTCGGCTTGCGCGGATTGGAGATGTCCCAGACCTGGTAGCCGCTGTAGTTCCCTTGGAAGACGTAATTGCCGAGGAACGCGAGGTCGGAGTTGACGAGACGGGCGTCGCCGGGCGTCGATGGATTGAAGAATTTCTCGGATGGCTTCGTCGTCGAGACGAGCGACATGTTCCACGATGCCTCGGCCGCATCGAACCAGCCGGCGGCAAGTCCGACGCGCGGATCCGGACTCGGCGCCGCGGGCGACATCTCGCGCGACGGCGACATCTCGCCGGACGAGGAGGCGGAAACGCAGGCCGACGCGGTGAGGAGGGCCGCCGCGACCGCGAGTGAGGCGAGCGGGGCGCCGAGGCGCCACGGGCGCCGAGTGGACGATTCGCGTGTCATGGTCATCCAGTTGAGAGGTGCGAGTGATGCGGGCCGGAGTCAGCCCGGTAACAAAGTGCGAAATCCTGTGACCTTTCGGAAGAGCGGCGCCCCACGCTGGGGTCGCGACCGATAGAATTCGCTATTGACCAAGTGTATAATGAAGCCGTAGCTGATCGCCTCGTCATCTCTCGACATCGGCCCGGCCGTAGTTCGCCCTCCCTTTGTGCCGTCAGGTGGGTTCGACCCTCCTCTGACACGCGGATCCGATGCCGCTTCCCAACACGCTCGTTAGCCGCCGCGATCTCTCTGTGCCCGCACGCGCCGAGCCGGCGACGAGTCGTCGTGCCGAGCGCAATCGGATCCTTCGCGCGCTCCCGCCCGCCGAGTACGAGGCGCTTCGGCCGCGGCTCGAGCTCGTCGCGCTGGCGCACGGCGCCGTCCTGTCCGAAGCACACCAGCCGATTCTCCAGGTCTATTTCCCGCGCAGCGCGGTCATCTCGCTGC
>JBDUCS010000350.1:0-4170 GCA_040003335.1 Gemmatimonadaceae bacterium
AAGCGGTGCGCCATCGGCGCATACAGATCCATCGTCTCCTGCGCGATGCGGCGGCGCTTGTCATCCGGCAAATAGTCGAGCGTGCGCATGTTGTGCAGCCGGTCGGCCAGCTTGATCAAAATCACCCGCACGTCTTTGGCGATCGAGAGGAGGAGCTTGCGATAGTTCTCGACCTGCCGTTCTTGCGTCGAGCGGAACGTGATGTTGCCGATCTTCGTCACGCCGTCGACGATCTGCGCGATATCCTTCCCGAACTCGCGCTCGATCTCCTCGACGGTGACCGCCGTGTCCTCGACCACGTCGTGGATCAGGCCGCTGGCGACCGTCACGGAGTCGAGGTGGAGCTCGGCGAGGATCTGCGCGACGGCGACGCAGTGCGACACGTAAATCTCACCGCTGGAGCGCTTCTGCCCGAAGTGGGCGCGCTCGCTAAAGCGATAGGCGCGCGCGAGGAGGTCGGCATCGAGGCGTGCCATCACCGCCTCGTCGTCGAGTGCCCAGCCCGGGATCATGTCGCGCAGCGCCGTAGCAGTCATTGGTGGCCCAGAAAATCGAGGCGACACAGCATGCAAGTACGCAGTGCACTTCAGACCAAGCCCATCTCGGCGAAGCTCGCGTAGCGCCCACGTCCCACGATCACGTGATCGCGCACGGGGATATCGAGCAAGCGGCCTGCCGTAACCAGTTGATCGGTCACCGCCCGGTCGTCGGCCGACGGAGTCGGGTCGCCGCTCGGGTGGTTGTGCACGAGAATGATCGCCGCCGCGCGCTCGGCGATCGCCTCGCGGAACACTTCGCGCGGATGCACGAGCGAGGAGTTGAGGATACCTCTCGTCACCGCCACATCGCGCTCCAACCGGTGCTGTGCATCGAGGATCGCGACGTGGAACTCCTCGACCGGCAGATCTTCGAGCCGCGGCGCGAATGCCGCGTACACGTCGCGCGGACTGCGGAGCGGCGCGCCCTCATCGCGCGACTCCACGGCCAATCGTCGCCCGATCTCGAGCGCCGCATGGACCGTCACCGCTCGCGCCGGCGCCACGCCGCCGAGCGCGGTCAGCGACGCGACCGGCTCGCCCGCCAACCGCCGCAACGACCCGCCGGCGTGCGCGAGAATCGCTTGCCCCACGTCGAGCGCCGACCGGCCGCCGCTCCCCGAGCACACCAAGATCGCCAGCAGCTCGCCGGCGCTGAGCGACTGCGCTCCCAGATGGACCAGCCGCTCCCGCGGCCGCTCTGAGCGCGGCATCTCTCGAATACTTAACGGTTTTTCCAGCCGCTGGCCAGGCGCCCGCTCGTCACGCGTCCCCATTGCTCCCCCGCCGTCATGCGTCAGCGAAGGAGAATGGCATCGGATCAACGAGTCGGCGTCATCCCCCGAGCGCGCGCGTCACCGCAGCGACGCCCCGTGACACTTCTTGAACTTCTTCCCCGACCCGCAGGGACACGGGTCGTTGCGCCCGACCGCCGACCAATCAACGTTCACCTTCGACGCGCCGTTGCCGCCGAGGGGCTTCGCCGGGCGTCCGCTCGCCGTGATGATCGTGGGCTCGGGCCGCGCGACCGGTCCGTCGGCCGGCGGCTCGCCGGGCCCGATGTCGAGCGCTCCGCGTGGCTCCGCCTCGACCATCTCGTTCCCATCGTCCGCCTCGAGATCGGCGTCCAACTCATGCTGCGGGATGTCCTCGAGGATGCCGAGCGCGTTGTAGCGCTTCGTCGCCCGCGGCGGGGGGCCGCCGTCGCCGCCGCCGGCGAAGCGGCCGCCGTACGCATCCGGCGGCGGATCCTGCACGAATTGGATCTGCGTCTTGAAGAAGCGGTCGGCGAACGTGTTGTAGACGTCGTTCATCAGGTCCACGAACATCGTGTACGCTTCGTGCTTGTACTCGATCAGCGGATCCTTCTGGCCCCACGACCGGTAGTGGATCGCCGCCCGCAGTTGGTCGAGATCGTACAGGTGGTCCTTCCACTTCTCGTCGATCACCGTCAGCAGCACCCATGACAGGAACTTGTCTTGGAAGTCGCGCAGCGTCTCCAGCTTCGCCTCGAACGCCGCGGCGCCGGCCGCGCGAGACATCTCGACGAACTCCGACGGCGACGAGGGGCGCGCCTCCGCGCGCTCGTCCAGCTCCGGCACGCTCACCAGATAGTGCATGAGGAGCTCAGTGCGGAGTAACGCAACATCGATGTCCTCGGGATTGTCGTAGTTCCCGACGAACGTCTCGACCCGCTTCTGCAACGCCTTGTCGACCATCTTCAACGCTTCGGCCTTGAGTTCCTCGCCGCCCTCGAGCGCGAAGGCGCGCAGAGAGTAGATCACCTCGCGCTGCTGGTTCATCACATCGTCGTACTCGAGGAGCCGCTTGCGCGACTGGAAGTTCTGCTCCTCGACGCGCTTTTGCGCCTGGCCGATCGAGCGCGTGATCAGCGGGTGCGTGAGCACCTCGCCGTCTTGTGCGCCCATACGGTCCATCAGCTTGGCGATGCGCTCGGAGCCGAAGAGGCGCATCAGGTCGTCTTCGAGCGAGAGGAAGAACTGCGACGCGCCAGGGTCGCCCTGACGGCCGGCGCGGCCGCGGAGCTGCCGGTCGATGCGCCGCGATTCGTGGCGCTCGGAACCGATGATGTGCAGGCCGCCGCATTCGTCGATCTCGATGTCTTTGCCGTCGGGATCCTTCACCACCGACGGCTTCGCGATCACCACCTCGCGCGCCAGCTTAATGTCGGTTCCGCGGCCGGCCATGTTGGTCGCGATCGTCACCGCGCCCGCCTGTCCGGCGCCGGCGACGATCTCGGCTTCGCGCTGGTGATACTTCGCGTTGAGAACGTTGTGCTTGATCCCCGCGCGCTGGAACATGCGCGCCAGCGTCTCCGAGACGTCCACGTTCACCGTGCCGACGAGCACCGGATAGCCGAGGGCGTGTAGGCGCTGTACTTCCTCGAGGATCGCGTTGTATTTCTCGCGCCGCGTCTTGAAGATCAGGTCGTGACGGTCGTCGCGGATCACCGGCTTGTTCGTCGGGATCACCGCGACATCGAGATGGTAGATCTGATGGAACTCGGTCTCTTCAGTCTCCGCGGTGCCCGTCATGCCGGCGAGCTTCTCGTACATGCGGAAATAGTTCTGGATCGTGATGGTCGCGAGCGTCTGCGTCTCGCCCTTCACCTGCACGCCTTCCTTCGCTTCCACGGCCTGGTGCAGCCCCTCGCTCCAGCGGCGCCCGGGCATCGTGCGGCCCGTGAACTCGTCGACGATCAGCACCTGCCCTTCTTGGACGACGTAATTGACATCCTTCTCGTACAGCGCGTGCGCGCGCAGCAGCTGGTGCACGATGTTGAGCTTCTCGCTCTTCGACGCGTATTCGCGCTCGATCTCCTGCCGGGCCGCGATCTTCTCCTCGGGCGTCGTGTCGTGGTCGCGGTCCACGCGGTGGATCGACTCCGAGATGTCGGGAAGCACGAACGCGTCGTGGTCTCCCGGCGACATGTAGTCCACCCCCTGGTCGGTCAGGTGCACGGTGTGTCCGCGCTCGTCGAGCACGTAGAGCAGGCGCTCCTCGATGTCTTTGAATTGCTGCTTCGACGCCGTCACCTTGCGATCGGCGAGGTGGTCGAGCTCCATCTTCTGCACGAGCTGCTTGTTGCCCTGCTCCTGCAGCACCTTCAGCAAGCGCTTGTTCTTCGGCGAGCCGAGTTGCGCCTGATAGAGTCGCAGCGCGCCCTCGTCGGTATCGTCCTTCTCCAGCGCGCGCTCCGCTTCGCCGACGAGCGCGTTGGCGATGTCGCTCTGCCGCTGCACCAACCGCGCAACGGCGGCGTTGTGCTCCCGGTATTGGCCGTCGCTCTCCTCGTTGCCGACCGGGCCCGAGATGATGAGCGGCGTGCGTGCCTCGTCGATCAGCACCGAGTCCACTTCGTCGACGATCGCGTACCAGTGCGGCCGCTGCACGCGCTGCTCGAGCGACGTCACCATGTTGTCGCGCAGGTAGTCGAAGCCGAACTCGTTGTTCGTGCCGTAGGTGACGTCGCACAAATAGGCGGCGCGCCGGTCCGGCGTGCCCGGTTCGGTGTCGTCGATGCAGCCGACCGTCAGGCCGAGCCACGTGTAGACGTGTCCCATCCACTGCGAGTCGCGCCGGGCGAGGTACGAGTTCACCGTGACGAGGTGCG
>JBDUCS010000066.1:0-14130 GCA_040003335.1 Gemmatimonadaceae bacterium
GCAACAGCGTCGAGCATCTCGCCGCAAATTGTATTGACATAACTGGCCCTGGCGCCAGCCGTCGATCGAAATTCTGGCGGGATCTCGTGCGCGCCGAGCCAGGTCGCGATGAGACGCAGTGGCGAGTCCACAGCCAAGCGCGCGATCACTCGCAGCAGCTTGAGCTCGTCCTCCACCGAAAGGCCATAGCCCGACTTCACCTCGAGCGTCGTCGTGCCGTACGACGCCAATCGGGCGAGTCGCGGGGCGGCGAGCGCCAGAAGCTCGTCCTCGCTCCGCGCACGCACGTCGCGTACGGAGGCGTGAATGCCCCCGCCCCCCTTCGCGATCTCCATGTAGCCGATGCCGGCCGCGCGCATCTCTTGCTCCTCGTACCGCGCGCGCCCGAAGATCGCGTGCGTGTGCGAGTCGACGAGGCCGGGCGTGATGATGCAGCCTCGGCAATCGATGCGCGCCGCGTTCGAATACGCGCGCTCGAGCTGCGCCTGCGGCCCGACCGCGACGATGCGATCGATCTCGATCGCGACCGCCGCGCCGGTGAGCACGCCCGCGTCGCGCATCTCGCCACCGCGCCGTCCGCGCGCTGGACCGGCGCATGTGACGACTTGCGACGCGTTCACAAAGAGCGTGATGCCGCCGCCATCGGAGTGCCCGGCGTCGGCCCCATCAATCGTCTCCGCCACGCGTCAGGCCGTGTAGTCGCGAACGCGACTCAGATTGAGCGGCGCTTGCGCTTCGCCGCGGCAGGCGTAGAAGCACTTCGAGCAGGTGATCGGCTCGTATCGGCGGAACGCGCGCCAGTGGCCATCCGATGGGAAATCGGGACAGCGACGCACGTGCCCCATCGGACTGAGATGGATCGTCCGCACGCCGGCGCGGCACAACGGGTCGAGATCGCCACGATAGTAGCGCGGGATGTTGCGCAGATAGTAGTCGCTGCTCGTGATCACACCGGGGTACGCGCGCTTGTACGCGAGGAGCTCGGCGACGAGCGCGTCGAGCCGCTCGAACGCGTCGGCCCGCACGTAGTGCGCGTCGTCGCCGTTCTTCATGTCTGTGTACGTGCTGAAGCCGACGCCGACGCCGAGCTCACGGGCACGATCCGCGATGCGGATGATCTCGTCGAGGTTCTCGCGCTTGATCACGGTGTTGAAGCGAATGGCGTCGATGCCGCGCTCGCGCATCGCCGGCACGGTGCGAAAGATCTTCGCCGAGAGGCCGGGAATGCCACGCGCATCGTCGTGCCGCTCGTCGAGAAAATCGAGCGAGATATTGAACTGGTTGAGCCCCGCGTCCCACAGCGACCGCGCGCGATCGGCCGTCAGCATGCCGCCGTGCGTGATCATGCAGATGTACTTCAGCCGCACCGCCGCCGAGACGCCGGCGATCAGATCTTCCAGGTCGCGGCGCAGCGTCGGCTCGCCGCCGGTGAAGGTAATCATCAGCGGATTGAAGTAGCGCGCCGCGTCCGCGAACGAGGTGAGCTCGTGCGCTTTCGCATCAGCCGGTGTCTTCCAGTAGTCGCAGAACCCACAGTGCGCGTTGCAGCGCTCCGTCACCTCGAAGTGCACGAGGATCGGGAATCGCTTGAGATGCAGGTACGCGTACTTCGCCGCGAAGGCCGGGACGTGGTACCACTTGAAGCGCTCGGAAAGCATTACTCGGGTGCCGGGTGTATGGTGCCGGGTGCCGAGAGCTCCATCGGCAACTGGATTCCCGCTCGCTCGGCGGTTTCCTTCGCCGTGGTGTAGCCGGCATCGGCGTGTCTGGCGACACCGATGCCGGGGTCGTTCGTCAGCACGCGCTCGAGACGCAGGCGCATCTCGGTCGTGCCGTCAGCGACGATCACCTGGCCGGCGTGCAGCGAGTTGCCGATGCCGACGCCGCCGCCGTGATGGAACGATACCCACGAGGCGCCGCTCGCGACGTTGAGCAGGGCGTTCAGAATCGCCCAGTCGGCAACCGCGTCGCTCCCATCTTTCATCGACTCCGTCTCTCGGAACGGAGACGCGACGCTTCCCGTGTCGAGGTGATCGCGGCCGATCACGATCGGCGCCGAGAGCTCCCCGGCGGCGACGAGATCGTTGAGCGCGACGCCGAAGCGGGCGCGCTCGCCCTGCCCCAGCCAGCAGATGCGCGCCGGTAATCCCTGAAACTTCACGCGCTCGCGCGCCAGCGTGATCCAGCGCTTGAGATGCTCATTCTCCGGGAAGAGCTCGAGCACGAGCTCGTCCGTGCGATGGATGTCGCGCGGGTCACCGGAAAGCGCGACCCACCGAAACGGCCCCCGTCCCTCGCAAAAAAGCGGGCGCACGTACGCCGGAACGAAGCCCGGGAAATCAAACGCGTCGTGCACACCAGCGTCGAACGCGACCGTACGGAGGTTGTTACCGTAGTCGAACGTCACGGCGCCGCGCCGCTTCATCTCGAGCATCGCCCGCACGTGCGCGACGGCGGACTCCGTCGCGCGCGCGATGTAGGCTGCGGGATCGGCGCGCCGCAGCTCGGCCGCGGCATCGGGCAGCAGGCCTGCGGGGATGTAGCCATTGAGCATGTCGTGCGCGCTCGTCTGGTCGGTCAGCACGTCGGGCGTGACCCCGCGCCTCACGAGCTCGGGCAACAGCTCGGCCGCGTTGCCGACGAGGCCAATCGAGAGGCCCGCGCCCGAGCGGCGCGCGTCGTCGATCCATCGGAGCGCCACATCGAGATCGGCCGTCGCGCGGTCGCAATAGCCCGACTCGACCCGCTTCGCGATCCGCGCCGGGTCGACCTCGATGCCGAGAAAGGCGCCGCCGTTCATGGTCGCGGCGAGCGGCTGCGCGCCACCCATGCCGCCGAGCCCGGCGCTGAGGATGAACCGGCCGGCGAGCGACCCACCGAAATGCTCGCGCGCAACGGCGCCAAACGTCTCGTACGTCCCTTGCAGAATCCCCTGCGAGCCAATGTAGATCCATGAGCCGGCCGTCATCTGGCCGTACATCATGAGCCCTTTGCGCTCGAGCTCGCGGAAGACGTCCCACGTCGCCCATCGCCCGACGAGATTCGAGTTGGCGATGAGCACGCGCGGCGCCGAGGCGTGCGTGCGAAAGACGGCGACGGGCTTGCCGCTCTGCACGAGAAGCGTCTCATCGTTCTCGAGCGAGCGCAGCGTGCGCACGATGGCGTCGAACGACGGCCAGTCACGCGCCGCCTTCCCGGTGCCGCCATACACGACGAGATCGTCGGGGCGCTCGGCGACGTCGGGGTCGAGATTGTTCATCAGCATGCGGAGCGCGGCTTCCTGCTGCCAGCCCTTGCACGAGAGCGTCGTGCCGCGCGGCGCGCGCACGACGCGCGCTCCCTCGGTGCCCAGCGGGGTGGAGGTCGTCGCGGTCAACTTTCGGTGGTGTCGAGGTCGTCGAAGGCACCGGCGGTGATGCGATCGATGAGCGTCGCGATGTCGCCGGCCAGCACGCGGTCGCGGTCAAGATGGGTGACGGCATTCCGGACGCGCGCGTGCAGCGCCGCGACGCCGCGTCCCGGTCGGAGCGGCGCGCGGAAGTCGATCGCTTGTGCGCCACACATGAGCTCGATCGCCAGCACGGCGCGCAGATTGGCAACGATGCGGCGTAGCTTCCAGGCCGCGCCCATCGCCATCGGCACCATATCCTCTTTGCTTCCGTCAGTCGGAATCGTGTCGACGCTGGCCGGATGCGACAGCACCTTGCACTCGCTGGCGAGCGACGCGGCGGTCACCTGCGCCATCATCATCCCCGAGTTCACCCCGGCGTCGGCGGTCAGAAACGGCGGCAGTCCCTGGTTCAGATCGGGGTGCACGAGCCGATCGACGCGGCGCTCGGCGATCGTCGCCAGATTCGTGAGCGCGATCGCCATCACGTCGAGCGCCATCGCCACCGCTTGGCCGTGAAAATTGCCGCCGCTCAACATCTCTCCGGTCTCGAAAACGAGCGGATTGTCAGTGGCCGCGTTGAGCTCGCGCGCGATCATCGACTCGGCGAAGCGCAGCGCGTCCAGCACGGGGCCGTGCACCTGGGGCATGCAGCGGAGCGCATACGCGTCCTGCACGCGCGCGTCGCCGTGGCGATGCGACTCGCGAATCTCGCTGTCGGCGAGCAACGCGCGCAGCAGCGCGGCGGACTCGGACTGGCCCGATTGACCGCGCGCGTCGTGAATGCGTGCATCGAACGCGACCGGCGTGCCGAGCAGCCCCTCGAGCGACATCGCGCCGGCGGCGTGCGCGAGGCGCCATAGGCGCTGTGCGTCGCCGAGCGCGAGCGCGGCGACGGCGGTGTGCGCCTGCGTGCCGTTGATGAGCGTGAGCCCTTCCTTGGCCGCGAGCGTCAGCGGAGAGAGGCCGGCCCCCTGCAGCATCGCCGCGGCCGGTGCGCGCTCCGCGCCGCGCATCAGATCGCCTTCGCCGATGAGCGAGAGCGCGAGATGCGCGAGCGGTGCGAGGTCGCCACTCGCGCCGACGCTGCCCTGCTCCGGTACCGGCGGATACAGCCGCGCGTTGAGCATTGCCGCCAGCAGGTCGACGAGTGCGGCGCGCGCGCCCGAGAATCCCTTGGCGATCACATTGGCGCGCAGCAGCATCATCGCCCGGACCTCGCGCTCGGCCAGCAGCGCGCCGACGCCGGCCGCGTGGCTGCGCACGAGGTTCACCTGCAGCTCGGCGAGCCGAGCTTGCGGGATCGCGATCTCGGAGAGCTTCCCGAAGCCGGTGGTCACGCCGTAGACGACGTCGTTGCGCGCCGCCAGCGCCTCGACGACGGCGCGCGCCAGCGCGATCCGCGCCCTCGCCTCGGGCGCGAGCGCGACCTCACGCCCGTCGTCGGCGACCGCGCGAACATCGGCGACCGACAGGGAATTTCCGTCGAGCAACAGCGCGACTGACATTCACCGAATGTCTAGCCGGTGGTCGAGCAGTTCAAGCCTGCTTGCCTGATATTTCTGAAACTGGAGCAGTCAGTGCGTGCGCGAGTTTGTTGCTCACAGTCTTCAGTTCACAGTTCACAGTGACCGTCTCGACCGTGAACGGTGAACCGTCAACTGAAGACTGCAGGTCTCAGTGGGCCGCCCGCATCACCGCGCCCGCCGGCACTCGGTTGAGCATCGGGTTGCCAGGATCGGTCTGATAGGCCCAATCGAGAATCACGTACGCGCTGGACGTAGCGGTGATGCGGACGGCGCCGTAGTGGAGCGCCGTGCCATCGCGCAGCTCGAATACGTACAGGTAGCCGGCCACCGCCTCGATCGCGCCGCCGGCGTAGCCGCCGGCTGGGGCGATGTCGATCGACGTGAGGTCGGTCACCGGCGTCGTGCCGTAGAGCGCGACGCGGCTTCCGCTGCGCGACATCGCCAGCCAGAGCGAGCCGTCGGCATGCCGATCGACGAAGAAATCAGCGGTCGCATCCGTGCCGCTCGTGATTGCGCCGAGCACGCCGGATGACGCCGCGCCAAAACGGAAGCCGCTCGTCGCCGGCCGCGATTGCACCGAGTAGACCACGACGTTGCGCGCGTCGAAGCGCGGCGTGTCGACGTGCGGCGTGGCGAACGCGCTCTCGTGTCCGTCGCGGCTCACTGTCGTCAGCGAGAAACAGCGCGGCGACCCGTTCGGTAGGCCGCTCGCGATAAAGTCCTCGGATACGGTGGTGCCCTCCAGCGCCCAACGCGCCGCGTCGCACACGCCGGTGTCGAGATTGTACGGCGTCGAGTAGGTGCGATAGTAGTCGAACAGCGTGGGATTCGCCTGCCGCACGGCCGCGCTCCACGACATGCGGATGGCGCGGTTGAGCGTGATCGTCGCCAATCCGCTTGGCGCGGCGAGCGCGTTGGCCGGGTTCACGGTGACGCTGTTCGACGGCGCGCTTTCGAACGCCGACGCATCTTCAGACGTCACGTAATACTGCAAGTCCGGCGTCCCCGCGTCGTGAAACGACGGCGACGTCGTCTCGGCGCGCCGGCGCCACGCCGCCGTCGAGCTCGCCCGCGAGTAGACGACGAAGTTCGTGATGCGCGTGTCGCTGGGTGCATCCCAGGTCAGCACGATGCCATCCGGGCGGGCGGCGTCGCCGCTCGGGACAAGGGAATAGCTCAGATTGGTCGGCGGCGGGAGCACGCCGCCAGCGGTGCCGACAATGGAGTCCGAGCGCGAGCAGGCGCCGACGATGACGGCGGCGGCGAGAACGCCGAAGCGTCGCATCATGTGATCCTCGTGAGGCAGAAGCGCGTCGCAGGTCGTGATGGGCGAGCGAGGCAAGCGCATTCGCCGGACCATGCGCACCGCTCGGCGAAGTCGTTGCGCGGCAACGCCGTCACGCGTTGCGCGCCGATCGCGTGTCCCCGGCGTGAGACAGCAGAGTGCGCGCCGTGGGTGACGAACGCGCTACTGCGTCACTGGCCGATAGGTGCGCCGGTCGTAGTTGAACTTGAGGTCGGGCTCCGCCTTGAGGGCAATGAAGAACGTGAAGGCGAAGTTGCCGTTCGGCGCCTTGATGAAGGCGAAGATCGCGCGCCAATCGTGCAGGTCGCGCTGCAGCGTTACCGTGTGATCGCTGAACTGTCCGCGCTCGAAGTCGTAGCTCGACGACCAGTGCGCGGCCCACTTTGGCGTGAGGTTGAACGTGACGGACGACTGTAGCGTCGAGAGCGGACGTGAGTACGACTGGTAGCCGCCGAGCGTCGTCTGGGCGAGCGAATCGGTGGAGCCTGTCGTCTGCGCCGAATTGATGCAGAGCTGCCGCGCGATCGGGTCGACGAGGATGTTGCAGCGCAGCGTTGGATCGTTGTAAATCGCCTTGGAGCTATCCTTGGGCGGCCGCTGGCGGCTCGACGAAAAAGTAAGTGATGCGTCCCATCCCTTCGCCTCGTCGATCCCCAGCGGCAAGCGCGACTGGGCGGTGCCGGCAAAGGGCGACGTCTGCTGCGCGCCAAAGGGCTGCTGCTGCGTGCCGCGCACGAACGTCGTGTCGAGCGGCGTCGGCGGCGGGGGCGCATGGCCGAGGAGCCTCGCCAGAATCGTCAGCGGATTTTGGTCGCGGCTGATGTGAAAACTGGCGCGGATGTCGGTCCGGTACGGGCTGAATCGCGCGCTGTCGCTCTCCGGGTTGCCCTCGAACAGTGAATAACTCGTGCTGACGTCGAATCCCGGGAGCAGGTCAGACGTCCCCCCGATGCTGAACGTGCGGTTGAGCAGTCCGGTGCGGTGGGAGGTGCGCGCGCGCTGGAAATCGTACTGCAGCGGATCGGTATGGAGCGTGAGCAGCCGTATCTTCTCGCCGGCCTCGGGCGCGCTGTCGGCGGGCGCACGCACCTTTGCCTCGAACACCTGATCGATGCCGAGCCCCATCGCCACGCGCTGACCGGCGCTGAAGTCGTAGTCGACGCGGCGCATGCCGATCGCCTGCAGAAAATCATCCGAGACGTGGCTCGGCCCGCGCCAGTCGGGGGCGTAGTTGAACGTCAGCTGGGTGTTGATTGAGTGCCGGATGCGGGAGAAGGGACCGAATCCGGGAAAGAGCCCGAAGAAGGTCGGCGTCGCGCCGACGTTGAAGCTCGGCCGCTTCGACTGACTCACGTAGCGCCCGCCCGTGCGCTCGGTGCGCACGAGAAAGCCACCCTGCGTCGCGTTCTCCAGTCCGAGCGACGGTGAGATGTTCCACCGCCCCGGCGAGAAATGCGGGAGGCCGAACGACGTCGTGAAGTCGAGCCTCGTCGTATACGTCCGGTCGAAGACCCGGAACGTCGGGTTGAGCGTGTCGCTCGGCGACTTGTAGACGACGCGACCCTCCGGAAAATCGTTCAGCTGCTCGTCGGCACTGATCTGCAGGCCGATGTCGTAGTCGAAGATCTTGAACGGCGTGCCGAGATGCGCCGAGCTGTTGCGGCTGTTGCGGTGGAGGTTTGAGCTGTCGACGCGGCCCTGCGCGTCGAGAAAAAATCGCTTCGCCGATGCGACCGCCGCATCGGAGTTGCTGATCGTGCTGTTGTTGAGGCTGAATTGCGGCGTCCAGACGAGCCATTTTCCGACGCTCACCGGCTCCGTCGAAAGCGACAGCGTGGGAAAGGTCTGGTCGACCTGCGCGCGTCCGACGTACTGGTGCCGCGTTCCGCCGAGCGCGATCTGCGCCGGCCCGTACTTGTTTTGGAGGTTCAACGACGACGCGATCGATGCCAGCACCTGCGCCACGCTCAGTGCTTGTGACAGCTGCTTCTGCGTATTGCTGACGTAGTTGCCGCTGAACGTGAGATGGCTCGTCGCCGAAAAGTCCTGCTGGTGGTTCCAGTTGAGCGCGGTGTTCGTGCTGCCGTCGCCGAACGACGAGTGCGTGGCTGCGACGGAGCCGCCGAGAAAGCGCTCGAGCCAGCGGTATCGGAACTCCCCGTTGTACCGCCACCATCCCGGATCGCTCGTCGTCCCCTTCGCGCCGCTGCGCCAGTCGACGGAGACGAGCGCGTCGGTGTAGTCATTGATGTCGAAGTAGTAGCCGAGGTTTTCGACGGTGCGCCGGTACGTTGGCGACGTGCGCACGATGTCGACGAGGCCGAAGCGCGGCGGAATCACGCCGCTGCGGCGCCCGCTCCGCATGTCCTGGAAGACGAACGGCAGCCAGAGCACCGGAATGTCGGCGATGTAGAGGACGGCCGGCCGCGCGATCATGATGTTCTTTGAGACGAGCTTGATCTCTCTCGATTGAAAGTGATAGTGCGGCTCGACCAGGTCACAGCTCGTGATCGTCCCGTTGAGCACGTAGAAGTGGTTGGCGCCGCGTCCAGAGGTATCGAGGGCCGTCTTCGCCCGCCCATGGCTCTCGACGTACCACGTCTGTCCCTCCGTCACCGCCGTCGCCAGCCCTTCGGCGATGCCGCTGTGCGCATTGAGGTCGTACGTCATCTTGTGGTACGCGACGATGTCCGCCGCGTTGGCCGTCGGGTCGCGCACGACGATGGTGTCGCCCAACGCGAAGACCTGCCGCGTCGAATCGTTGTAGACGAGCGTGTCGCCGACGAGAATCGTCTGGCCGCGCTCCACGGCCGCCTTCCCGCTGAGCGTCAACTCCCGTCCCTTGGCGTTGAGCGCGACGTTGTCGCCCTGATAACGCGTCGCCGTATAGCCGGGCCGGGTGAGCATCATGCGCATCACGGAGTCCTCGGCGGCCCACTTCACCAGCTCGCGCTGGCGCTTCGTCGTATCCGGCCTGGTCGAGTCGGGGCGCGTCGGCCGCGGTGGGGCCGCCACCGTCGTCGGTGGCACGCCGCGGACCTGCGCCGCGGCCGCGCGCGCATCGAGCGTGGCGAGCGTGGCGAGCGATCCCGCGACGAGCAGCGCGGCGATCGCGCCGCGCATCACACGAGCCCCTTCGGCTCGCGCGCCGCGCCCTGCTCGGCCTTCTGTTCGGCCATTTGTTCGGCCTTCCGCTCGGCCTCCTGTTCCGCCATCAGCGCCGCGACGCGTTTGCGGCGCCGGCGATCGATTACGTACGTGCCGAGCACGCTTACCTCGTAGAGGAAGTAGAGCGGCACCGCCATCGCGATCGTCGTCCAAATCAGATCGCCAGGCGTGAGAAATGCGCCGACGATCACGCAGATGGCGATCGCGTGCCGGCGATACGTATTCAGGAACTTCGGCGTGACGATCCCCAGCACGGCCAGACCGAGGATGACGATCGGCAGCTCGAAGCAGAGGCCGAACGCGAGCGACATGCTCACCGCCAGCCCGAAGTACTCGGATGCGGTGATCATCGGCTCCAGCGACTCGGTCTGAAAGCCCATCAACCATGGGATCGCCAGCGGAAGAACGACGAAGAACGAGAGTGCGACGCCGGCGAGAAAGAGCCCGACGGCGCCGAGGATGACGGGGATGACCATCCGCTTCTCATGCTTGTACAGCGCGGGCGAGACAAAGAGCCACAGTTGGTACACGATGACCGGGAGGGCGAGGAAGATCCCGATCGAGAACGACATCGTGATGTAGATCGAGAACGGATCGCCCGGATGCGTATACACGAGCTTGTGCCCGCGCAGGTATGGCGCGATCGGCTGCTCGATGATCTTCACGACGTCGAACTTGGTGAGCAGAAAAAAGGCGAGGCCGACGCCGACGATCAGCGCGAGCAGCGACCAGATGATTCGCCACCGCAGCTCCTCGAGATGATCGAGGAAGGGCATCTCCGTCGTGTTCGACTCCGTCATGCGAGCGCCGCCGACTACTTCATGGCGCGCAGCCGATCGCGGGCCAACGCCGCCTCATCGGAACGCGGATACGTCGAGACCAGATCGTTGAGCGCGACCTTTGCCGCCGCCGACTGCCCGCGCCCCTGCATGAGGAGCGCGCGCTTGTAGAGCGCCGTCGGCGCGCGCCCGGACTTCGGGAATCGAGTGACCACGATCGCGTACGCGGCGTCGGCGGCCGCCAGCTCGCCTTGCGCCGCCAGCGCTTCGCCGAGGTAGAACTGCGCATCCGGCGCGACGCTCGCGTCGGGATAGCGCTGCACGAGCTCCTCGAAGCCGGCGCGCGCCGTCGCGGCACTGCCACGACGCAGCTGCTCGAGCGCGAGCTGGAAGAGCTGGTTGGGCCCGGGACCCGCCGGCGCGCGCGCGATCGCGCTCGTATCGCTCGTCGCCGGCATCGCGCTTGCCGGCGTGGCGGCGGCGATGGCCTGGTTCTTCGTTTCGAGCGATGTGCGGAGATCCTGCAGCCGCTGCTGACTCTGCCCCGTCAGCTCCTGGATCGAGAGCAGCTGCTGCCCGATCGAGTAGAGGTCGCCGCGCACGTCGCCCTGCAGCTTGTTCATGCGCACGGTGAGCGCGGCGATCGAATCGTTCACCGCGGCGAGCGATGTCGCGACGCGCGCCACCTGCGCGCGCGTCGCCGAGTCCGCCTGCGCGCGCTCGGCGCGCATCGTCACGAGGTCGGCGTGCACGAGGTTCACGTCCTCGCGCGTCGCGAAGCATCCCGACACGGCGCCCGAAACGATCACCGCGCAGAGCACTCCCCGTACGACTCGCCTCACGTCAGCGACCTCCCCCCGAACCGTTGCGCATCGGCGACGTCAGCTGATCGCCGCCGGCCGTGATTTCGAACTCGGCGCGGCGGTTCTGCGACCACGAGCTGTCGTCGTGTCCCTGCGCGACTGGCCGCTCCTCGCCGTAGCTGATGACCTCGAGGCGATCCTCGCCGATCCCGTGCTGGGCGAGATAGCGCTTCGCGGCGGCGGCGCGGCGCTGGCCGAGCGCGAGGTTGTATTCATCGGATCCGCGTTCGTCCGTGCTTCCGCCGACGCGCAGCCGAAGCGCCGGATTCGCCGTGAGGATGGCGAGCTTCGCGTCGAGCTTCGCGCGCGCGTCATCGCTCAAGGCGTCGCTGTCGTAGTCGAAGTAGATCACCTGGGCGAGCGTGCTCCGCATCGCGGCGATCGCGCCTGATCGCTCGGCGGCCAAGCGGTCGGCATCGGCGCGGGCGCGCGCCTCGGCGTCGCGACGCACCTGCTCGGCGCGCGCGATGGAGTCGGCGCGGATGCGGGAGGCGTTCGCGGCGTTGATGCTGTCCTGGTTCACGCGCACGGGCACGGGCGCAACGGCCGGCGGTGTTTTCTTGGCGCACGCCGCGAGCGCCAGGCAACCGGCGAGGAACGCCGGCACGGCACGGGAGCATCGGATCATGTTGGGCCTCTCTCCGAGTGATGCGAGTTCGTTGTCGAGTGGTCTCGGGAAGTTACCTCGTGAAGCGCCCGCGCGCGAAGTGCGCGCGCGCTTCCGCGACGCGTGCTACGGCGCGTGATCGAGCACGCGCGACCACGCGGGCAATCGCGCGCCGCCATGCGTGAGCTGGCGCGCGCGCCCCGTCTCGACATCGAGCACCCACAGCTCGCGCGCCCCCGACCGAGACGACGCGAAGACGAGATGCCGGTTGTCGGGCGCCCACGACGGATCTTCGTTCTCGCCTTCGTTGGTGAGCTGGCGCACGCTCCGGTCGCGCACGCTCAGCGCCAGTACCTGAAAGCGTCCGCCGATGCGCGACTGGTACGCGATGAGGCGGCCGTCCGGCGACCAGTCGGGATTCGACCGGTAGCTCTCGTCGCCGAAGTTGTACGGCGTCAGGAGCTCGGCGTTCGAGCCGTCGAGGTCGACGGTGTAAATCTCCGGATGACCGGCGCGCCCGGAGGTGAACGCGAGCCGCTGCCCATCTCCCCGAAAGGTCGGCGACACGTTGTCGGTGCCGCGACCCACGGTCACGCGCCGCGGCGCGCCGGAGCCGAACGCGTCGGCCACGTAGAGGTCGGTGCCGTTCTCCTCGCCGTGGGCGTAGACGATGGAGTTGCCGTCGGGTGACCAGGCCGGCGTCATGTTGAGACCGCGCGGCGTCGCGCCGAGCGCGCGTGACGTGCCGCTCTGCAGGTCGCGGACGACGATCTGCCAGCCACGATCGCCGAGCGTGCTGTAGGCGACGTACCGCCCGCTCGGATGCCAGGCGGGCGACATCATGCGACCCCCGCTCGCGATCGTGCGGTCGTTGCCCCCATCGCTATCGGCGACGTGCAGCGCGCTGCCGCGCGCGTAGACGACGCGCGACTGCGCGATACCGCGCGTTCCACTGATCCAGCGCAGCACCTCGTCGGCGACACCGTGGACGGCGAACCGCCACTCGCCGCTCCCCCGCAATTGCGCGATCGGAAAGTCCTGGACGGACATCACCGAGCCGGCGGCGACGTCGTGGAGGGCGACGTGGAGCCCGGACGCCGTGACCGTGGCTTGCACGATGGCGGCGGCGCCGAGCGACTTCCAGATCGTGTAGTTGATCTTGCCCGCCGATGCGGCGAACACGGTGTCCGCCACGCCAGAGCCGTCGCGGCCGACGACCTCGACACGGTCGCTGAAATCGAAGTCGCGCTGCAACATCGCGCGCACGCTATCGCCGAAGTCGCCGCGGACCGGCACGACGTAGACGCCCGGCCTCGTCCCTGCTTGATACGTGAGCCCGATGCGCACGCCCCGCTGTTGCGTGGTATCCTGGGCGTGCAGCGCGAGCGGTGCGACGGCGAGGAGCAGAAACAGGAATCGGACGCGCGAATTCCAAGAGATCACCGCAGCACTCGTGGGTCGAAGGTGAAGATCACCGGGAGGACGTCGTCGGCGAAGCCCTCGGGAAGTTTGCCGAAGGAGCGCGCGTTCGCGGCCGCCTCCACCGCGCCCTGCGCCTCGAGGTCGAACGCAAAATCGCCCGAGCGCGTCAGAAACCGGAAGCTCGTCACCGTTCCGTCGCGCTTGACGAGGAACATCACTTCGGCCCGCGCGGCCGAGCCTGGCTTGGGATGAAAGTTGATCGCGATCTGGCGGACGATGTTCGCGAGGTAGCCGGGATACGGAAAGTCGATGCCCTCCGTGCGTACCGTCGCGACATCCGTGCCTCGCCCGCCCGTCGGTCCGCCGCCGGCGACGGGCGCCGGTGTCGCCGGCTTCGGCGACACGGGCGCCGGCGAGGGCGTCGCCGCGACGGGAGCCGGACGTGCCGGCAGCGGCTTGGGCAGCGGCATCGCTTTCGTGGGAGTGTTCTCGCGCGCTGGTGGGGGGGGCGCCGGCGTCGGCGCGGGAGCGGTCGGCGGTTGCGGCCGCACGACGCCGGCGGCCCGCGCACCGGGCGGGGCGGCGACGAGATCGACGCGGTACATCGGTGGCATCGCCGGCGCCGCGCCGGGCCGCGAGACGACGATCGCGGCCAACAGCACCGCGTGGAGCAGCAGCGCGGCGCCGAGCGGCGCTCGCATGCCCGCTCGTGGGAGCACGGTCACCGCGCGATCGTCTCCGGGTCCGTCACGAGTCCGACGTCGCCGACGCCGGCGGCGCGCATGACGGCCAGCACGCGCACGACGTCCGAGTAGCGGGCGTTCTGGTCGGCGCGCAGATACACACCCTGCTTGCCCCGCTGAGAGGCCAGCGCCTTGAAGCTCGCGCGGAATTCCGCGTACGACAGCTTCGCCTCATCCACGAAAATTTGGCCGGCGCGGTTCACCGTCACGACCAATCCCGATTTCGCCTCCAGCGGCCGCGCGTCGGCGGACGGCAGTGCGACGTCGACGCCGCCCTGCATCATCGGCGCGGTGATCATGAAGATCACCATCAGGAGCATCATCA
>JBDUCS010000067.1:0-14099 GCA_040003335.1 Gemmatimonadaceae bacterium
CGCATGCGCGTCTTCATGACCGCGCTCATCTTCGGCTTGACCATCGGACTCGGCGTCGCGGTCGCCGTCGAGAACCTCGACGATTCCGTGAAGTCGCCCGACGAAGTGCGCGACCGGCTCGGCATGGCGGTGCTCGGCACCATCCCGCGCATTCGCGAAGGCTCGACGATGCGGCGCGACAACGACGACAGCCGGCTCGTGACACACGTCGATCCGCGGTCGCCGGTAGCGGAGGCGTACCGGTCGCTCCGCACCAACCTCGCCTTCGCGCGCGCGAACACGGCGATGCGAACCATGGTGCTGACGAGTCCCGGGCCCGCGGACGGCAAGTCGACGACCGTCGCCAATTTGGCGATTACCTTCGCACAGCAGGGGCAGCGCACCCTCTTGATCGATGCCGATCTCCGTCGCGCGGTGCTCGATAAGTTGTTCAAGGTGCCGCGAGCGCCTGGCCTCACCGATGTCCTTGTCGGGCAGAAAAAGCTGTTCGACATCCTGCACCCGACCGAGATTCCGAACCTCTCGGTGCTCGGCAGCGGCCAGTTCCCGCCCAACCCGGCGGAGCTCCTCGGATCAAGCGCGATGCGTGAGGTGCTGCGCGAGGCGGAGGAGCACTTCGATATCGTGCTTCTCGACTCACCGCCGCTGCTGGCGGTGACCGACGCCGCCGTCCTGGCGACGATGGTTGACGGCGCGATTCTCGTCGTCCGCGTCGGGGCGACGGCAAAGACGGCCGTGCGCCGCGCGATGGCGCAGCTGCAGACCGTGACCGGCCGCCTCATCGGCGCGGTGCTCAACGACGTCGACTTCCGCCAGGCGGCATTTGGTGGGACGTACGGCTATTACTATTACTACTACTACGGGCAGGACAACTCCCGCCGCGGATCGAGCCGCATCGCCGCGCTGGTGAAGCGCTGGCAGCAGTCCACGCGCAGCGGAGAGCCGTGATGCCCGATGGGCTCGCCCGCGCCGTGATCGCCGCCCTTCGGCTCGCGCGCGGCGAACCCGTTGGAGCGCTCGACGAGGCCGAGTGGTCGCGCGTGTTCGACGTCTCTGCGCGAGAGCGCTGCGCCGGTCTCGCCTGGCTCCGGAGCGCCGAGACCATTCGCGCAGCGGCGCCGGCGACGATCGCCCGCGCCTGGCGCACGTCGGTCTTGCTGAGCGAGCACCGCGTGCAGGCGCACCTCGAGGCCGCGCGCCGCGCGCTCGCCGCGCTCGGCGCGGCCGGCATCGAATCCACCGTGCTCAAAGGACCGCCGCTCGCGCAGCGCCTCTACGGCGACGTCGCGGCCCGGCCCGTCGACGACATCGATCTGTTCGTCGCGGAGTGCGCGCGCGCGGATGCGCATCGCGTGCTGACGCGCGACGGATGGCGCTGCGAGTCGGGCGTGCCGCCGTGGCACGAGCGATGGGAGCGCGGCACCACCGAGGAGATGCTCGTCTTGGAGGTACACTCCCACCTCACCTGCGACAACCTCGCGCACTTGCATCTCCCACCGCCCGAGCGGGTCTGCATCGATATCGGCGGCCACGCCTACATCGCCGCGGGTGGCGACGTGGTGCCTGTGTACCTCGCGGGGCATCTCGCGCAGCACGAGCTGACGCCGCTTCTCTGGTTCCTCGATTATGGCGCGCTGTGGCAGTCGATGACCGTCGCCGAGCGGGACCGCGCGACTGCGCTCGCGCGCCGCGTGCGCATGGGTCGCTGTCTCGACTGGGCGCTCGACCGCGTCGCCGCGCTCGACCGCGCCGCGGCGGGCGACGAATCCGCCCTGGCGTTGTTCGGCTATCGGAACGGCGCGCGATCGGATGTCCACGCATTGCGCCGACTTCTGCGGCTCGCCGAGCGTGTCGACGATGCGGCGCACCTGATCGGCGTGTGGGCCTGGCCGCGCGCGGCGCGTGCCGCCGGCCGCTCGCCGCTCGCGCTGTTCCGCGCGCGTGCGCGCAAGATGCTGCGCGGCCGGGCGCCCATCAGCCGATCGTACTCGCAGTGACGACCGACGTCTCGTACGCTCGGATCTCGGAGACCGCGGTGCCGTGGTCTTCTTTTCGCCATGTCGTGCGAGAATCGGCGGAGTTGGGCGGGCCGATGTGGATCGTCGCGCACGGCGGCAGCATGCAACCGCGCATTCGCGACGGGGATCGCGTGCTGGTGCAGGCTCGGCCGGCGCGGATGCGTGCCGGCATGGTGCTGCTCGTCGATCGCAACGGTCGGCCGCTTATGCATCGTCTCGCGCGCTGGGACGATTTCATCGTCGTGCTACGACCGGATACGCTGGAACACGATGATCCCCCGGTGCCGGTGCGCGACGTCGTGGGCCGGGCGGTCGCCGTGTCCCGCGATGGGCGCATCACGCCGCTCGTCTCGACGTTGCAATTCGGCGCCGCCGCGTGGCTCCGCTATGCGCGCGAGCAGGTGCGGGCCGCACGGCTTGCGCTGCGCCGCCGTGCCCGGCGTGCCATCGTGGGGCCGCGGTGAGCGCGGCGGGCGCCGCGCGGGCGGAGCTCATCGCGCGGAGCGTCTCCTTGCGCTTCGGACCGGTGACGTTGCGCTATCGAGCCGACCAGCCGGACACGCAGCTCCAGCTGTGGGGCCCGCTCCTTCGCTTCGTCGTCGCCGACGACGAGTCGCCCGACTGCGAGGTTCTCGTCCGTCGAGGAACGCCGCGGCCATGGGGATCGATGGCCGATCTCGCCGAGGGTGAGCTGTGGCGCGCATGGTCCAGCGCCGACGGCCGCGAGCAGGTGTGTTACGCCGGCCGGCCCGGCGGACGTGAGTGGATCGTGAGCGACGAGATCGTCTTCGCGGCAGACCGGCGTCGTGCTGAGGTGACGCGCCGTCCCATCGCGATGGACGACCAGCTGGTGTGGCTGAGCTACCCTGTTGACGAATATCTCGTCTGCCGGGTTTTACGTGCGAAGGGCGCCCTCGTCCTACATGCATGCTCCATCGTCGTGGACGGGCTGGCATACGTCTTTCTGGGCCACTCGGGGGCGGGCAAGTCAACGATGGCCGAGCAAGCGGAACTGGGTGGTGCGCTGGTGCTGAGTGATGATCGTACGATCATCGAGCTCACGGAGCGGGGCGCCGTCGCGTGGGGCACGCCATGGCACGGGAGTTTCAGTCGAGGGGAGCCGGGGGGCGCACCCATTGCGGCCTTGTTCGTGCTTCATCAATCGGCGGGCGACCGGGCGGAGCCACTGGCGCATGCGGCCGCGACGGCGGAGCTGTTCGTGCGACAGATCGATCCGTCGACGGATGCAACTGAAGTGGCCGGCAGCCTGGACATCGTGATCGAGTTGGTGGAACGAGTGCCGGTGGGGGCGTTGCATTTTCTACCGACGGCGCATGCAGTAGAGGTCGCTCGCAGCTGGGCCATTTCGCAGCCAGTTCGGAGGCCACTTGACACTGTTGGCGGACGACCATGATGTTATATGTTCCAGCGAGAGAACGAGATGAGACTGTGGTAGGCCAGTTTCGACGTGGCGATCGGCACGTCCATCGACTCATCGCGGGCGAGCACCTGCTCATCAATCTCCGGCGTGCCGGTTCCGAATCGTTTTATTCGCTGTCGCCGAGCGCGGCTGCGCTCTGGGATGCGCTCGTGGACTGGACGTCCGTCGACGCGCTCGTGGAGCAGTTGCAGCGCGCATACGAGGTAACGGAAGCGGAGGCATCCGCCGACGTCGAGGAATTTCTCGCGCATCTCACGGAGCTCGAGGCAGTGGACTTCCGCAAGGCTGAGCTGTGAAGAGCGCCGTGCCGACGATTTCATCCGCGCTGATCGAAGATCGAATGGGCGCGGTGGCGCGCGTGCAGCGCGAGCCGATGCAGGTGACGCTCGAGATCATCGCGACCTGCAACTTCGCGTGTAAGCACTGCTACATTGCGCCCGGCGCAGAGCGTGACGATGTGATGTCGCTCGAGCGCGCGCAGCAACTGTTCGACTCCTTCGCCGCTGCGGGGACGATGTCGCTCCTCCTCACCGGTGGCGAGGTGCTGACGCACCGCCAGTTTCGCGAGATCTATCGCTCGGCCAAACAACACGGATTTCTCGTCTACGTGAACACGAACGGCTATCTGATCGGCGAGCGGTGGGCCGATTTCTTCGCCGAGTCGGTGCCGCATACGGTGTCCATCAGCTTGTACGGCATGAGCAACGAGCGCTACGAGGCCGTGACGGGCATTCCAAACGCCTTCCGCCGCGTCGAGCATGCGCTCGACTTGCTGGAGGCGCGCGGAATCAACTACACGCTCAAGTGTCCCGCGTTCGCGCTGACGGCGGACGAGATTCCGGCGATGCAGGCGTATGCCAAGGCGCGCGGCGTGCGATTCAGTTGGGACGCTGTGATCACGCCGCATGAGAACGGCGGGCTGGCGCCCGTGCGTCTGCAGCTCGCGCCGCGCGAAGTGCAAGCGCTGGGCGAGCGGCTCGATCCGGGCGGCGTGAATACGCTCTCCTATTTCACGCCGCGCGTGAAGCCGCACAACGGGCGCGTGTATTCGTGTGGCGCGGGGCGGCAGGCGATGCACGTGACGGTCAAGGGCGATGTGACGACCTGCACGTCGTCACGTCATCCAGTGGGTAACATCTTCCGCGACGGCTTCGACCACGTGTGGGGGAAGCTCGGCGAGAAGGTGTCGCTGCGGTTCAGGGCGGGGCATCCGTGCGAGAAGTGCCAGTTCCGGAGCGTATGCTATAGCTGCCCGGCGAATGTCGAAGCGATCACCAACGCTCCGGATGGCTACGTTCCACACTATTGCAAGATGACGCATCTTCGCGCGCACGGGGTCGGGCTGCACCCAACCGGCGTTCCGCGCACGATGCTCGAGGGGGTTCCGACCCACGTGCAGCAGCCCGGCGCGGCGGTGCGGCGCGCTTTGCCGGTTCTCGTCTAACTTTTTCACCCGTGGGGAGTCTCATGGAAGGTAAGCAGACGTACCTCAAGCCGACCGTCGCGCGGCTCGTATTCCAGGCCGACCCGAACGTCACGATGCTGTCGGCGTGCAAGGGCGACCAGGCGGGCACCGGCACGGGAGCCGGCAACGCCTGCACGAAGGATGACGGCGGCGGTCCGGTTCCCTGCAGCACGATCGGCTCCTGATCATCTCTCGACGGCCTCACGGGCCGCGCAATGACGATTCGCCACAGCTCTCATCCGAAGAGGACCTTGTGAGTAGAACACCTTGTCAGGCGATTGCTCGATTCTGCGCCGCCGCGGCGCTCGCCGGCGCCGCGCTGGTCCTCGGGGCGTGCAATGACAACGGGGTGAAAGCCCCCGCGCAACTGACGTTGACGGTCGCGAACCCCGCCACGATTCTGCGCAACGACGCGATTCGCGTACTGGTGGGGAGATCCGATCTCAACGTGCAGACCGCACTCGATCCGCAGAACTTCGTGGTGACGAATTTGTGCAATGGTCTTCGGATCGACGGGTCGGTCCGCGTCTCGGGCGACACGCTGATCTTCACGCCGACGCAGGTGTTACCGTATCTCATCCGCATCGGCGTGCGCGTGCAGAACCTGCTGGCCACGAGCGGCGTCGGCTTGGCGGCGCCGTTCACCTTCTCGCTCCTCACCGAGGCGCCTCCGGTCAGCGACATAAGTTGGGGCGTGCTCAACTCCCCGACCGACGACGCGCTCGTCGGCATTTCGTTCGTCAGCCGGACCACGGGCTACATGACGAGCTCGGGCGGCGGCGTCTACGCCACGGGCAACACGGGCATCACGTGGGAAGCGCGTTTCAAGACCTCGACGCTCTCACTCTTCACCCAGGTGCGTGCGTTCGGCGACACGGTGTTCACCGCGGGCGTCTTCAGCAACGGCACGGGTACCAGCCGCCACATCCTCAAGTCGGTGGACGCCGCGCACAACTTCACGACGCCGGTCACGCTCGGCGGGCGCCCGTTCAGCCTCGACGGCACGCGCGCGTCCAACGGCCACATTCGCATCGCGACGATGACGTTCGGCTCGGTCGCTGATGCATACGTGTACGACGCGGCGACAGGCGCGCTGATTATCGGCAGTGGCCTGTCGGCGAACAGCGAATACGTGCCGACGCAGATCGACATTTCGAAGGACGCGGCGTCGACGATCCTCACCTACCGCAGCGATGGCGGCGGCTCGACGCCGGTCTCGGGCCAGCTCTACGTCTCGCGCGACAGCGGCAGGACGTATGCGGCGTTCAATTTCGGTCGCACCGTGTTCCAGATCGCGGGCGGCGGTTTCGTCGACAACAACACGGCGCTCGCGCTGGGTGACTCATCGCAGGTGTTCCGCGTCAATCTCGCGGCGGGGACGTATGTGCTCCTCGGTGCGGCGCAAGGCATTCCGCAGGGCGAGAGCGATCCGGTCACCGGGCGCCGGCTGATCACGTACACGTTTCGGCGATCGGTCTTCACGACCGGCGGCCAGATCGGGTGGATTGTCGGCACCGTGCGACGCAGCGTGCAGGGCCAAGCCGACCAGGTCTCGGGCATCATCCTGATCAGCAGGGATGGCGGTCTGACGTGGAAGCGGCAAGCGATCAACGGCGCCGCGGACAACGGACTCGCATTCCCGTCGGTAATCGATCTCACGGTCCTTGCCGCGGATTTCTCCGCGCTGTCGGGATCAAGCGGCCTCAACGCCGCACGGCAAGCGGATACCCAGACCGTCTCGCAGGCTTGTTCTCTCACGCAGCCCTAATACCACGACAGGGGTTACCCCACCACATGACTCGACTCGTTCGCGCCTGGCATGAGGCCAGTCGCACATGGGCTCGCGCCGCGGCGCTGCTCGTGCTGATCGCCGCCGCGCCCGCCGCAGTGCGCGCGCAGCAGGTAGTGGCCGGCGGCGACTTCGACATCTGCGACTTTTGTGGCACGCTGCGCGGTAACACGGCGTTCCTCACTGGTCGCGCCGGCTTCGGCACCGACCGCGGCATCTTCGTGCTGGTCAACGCCATCGAGGTGAGCGGCGACGTCGATCACGACGGCTACACGCCGGCGCCCGGCGTTGGATACAACAACCTCGCCGTCGTCGACACGCAGGATTTCGTCAATCTCGCCAACCCGGCGCGATTCATTCGGCGCACGAACTTTGTGCTGGCCGATTTTCTGAATCCGCTCAACCCGGGATTCAACAACCAAGTCACGTTCTACGTGAACATCCCCGACGGCACGCCGGCCGGCGACTACAAGGGGCGTATCACGATTCGTGACCTGGTAATCCCCGTCGGTTCAAACACCAACGGCGAGCCGCTGCGCGTCGACGCGTTCTTCGTCCAGATCCACGTCGTGGACAACAGCGGATTGGGCCTGGTGCAGGCCGATACCGCAAAGCGTTTGGATTCGCTCGTCATCCGCGGCCGGCCGGGATCGACGGCTTCCGGCGTCGCACGCATCGCGAACCTCGGGAATGTCGACCTCGCGAACGTGCGCTTCGACGCAACCGATCTCGTCGCGACCTCGGGCACCGGTCTGCGGATTCCGGTCTCCAACATCTCCTTTTCACCGGCTCAGCTGACCCGGGTCGCGATCGGTGATACGCAGCGCGTGAGCGTCAGCGTGCGAATTCCCGCTGGACTGCTCGCCGGACCGTATCGCGGCGACTTGATCGTGCAAGCCGAGAACACGCCGACACAGCGCGTTCCGCTGACGGTGATCGTGACGGGCGCCGGCGACATCGTTTACGAGACCAATCCGGTGCGCGGGCGCAACGGCGATTTGGCGGTGATCATCTTCAACGGTGATCCAAGCACAACCTGGGAGATGGCCATCTTCGACATGCTCGGCGTGACGACCTTCCGCGCCAAGGGGACGGTGTTTCCCGGATCGTCTGGTACGACGACGGTGCCGGCGGTGCCCGGCGACCAAGCGGTGCGCTTCGTGTGGAACCTCAAGAACGGCACGAACGCGGACATCGCGGGCGGCATGTACTACGTGGTCGTGAACGCAACGCAAGACGGCAAGCGACGGCAGCTGCGCAGCAAGCTCATGGTGATCCGGTGAGGAACCACTCCGACATGTACACGAAACTCGCGGCGCTCGGCGCCGTCTTCTGCTGCGTCGCCGCTCCAGCGAGCGCGCAGTTCGCCGGCGGCAACCAGTCCGGCGGCCAGCACAGCATGACGATGCTGGCGATGCCGATCAGTCCTCGCGCCATTGGGATCGGCGAAGCGATGGCGGGCATCGACCGCGATCCGTCGACGATCTGGTACAACGCCGCCGGCCTCGCCGGTCTCAAGACCAACGCCTTCACGGTCAACGCCAAGCAGGGCTTCGCGCAGACGCAGCTCGTCGGCGCGGCCATCGCCTTCCCGACCGAGATCGCGACCTTCGGCATCGCCGCCCGCCTCTTCAACGCCGGCTCGGCGACGTCGTTCTCGTCCGGCCAGCCGTCGGGCGGCAACGTCAGCGCTTACCAGTTTGCCCTCGAGGGCGGGGGCGCGCTGCAGCTCGCGTCCTGGTGGCGGTGGGGGGGCACGCTCCAGTACGCGCAAGAGGTGCTCGGCCAAGAGTCGCAGGCGTCCGTCGGAATCAACTCAGGGATGCAGTTTCCCGGCGTGTTCAGCGACCGTCTCACGCTCGGCGTCGGCTTCCGCAACTTCGGCACGAACGTCTCGTTCGACGAGACCTTCGCCCGCTTCTCCCCGCCGCTCTACGGATACTTCGGCGGCGCGTACGACTTGTTCAAGCAGCGCAACCTGATCCAGACGCCGATGCTGTTCCGCGGACAGCCGATCGTCTTCGACGCAAAGGTACTCGGCCAGCTCAAGCTACCGGACAAGGATCAGCCGCAAGCGCTGTTCGGCATCGAAGCGACGGTAAACGGTGTCGCGCTGGCGCGCCTCGGCTATCAGACGGGCGACGACAACCGCAAGGGCATCTCGCTCGGCGCCGGTGTCAACGTCGGCCAGTTCCGGCTCGAGTACGCGTTCCGCAACTACCAGAACGGCGGCGCCGGCTTTTTCACGAACGACCCGATGGGCGACGCTCACAACGTGAGCTTCACCTACTTCTTCGGCGATCCCGGCAAGGGCAACAAGCCCGACGTGCCGATCATCGTCACTCCGCAGTTCGACACCGCCGGCTTCAATAGCATCGTGCGGCGCGCGGTCGAGGAACAGCTCAACCAGCTGCGTCCGTTGATCGACAGTTTGAAGATGCAGCGGGTGGAGATTCGTGCCGACACCACGTCGCGCGAGCTGATTCAGAAGTACATCGTCCCGGTCTACTTCGGCTTCGACTCCGCCCTCGTGCGCGACAGCGACATCACCGTGCTGCGGCAGGTTGCGGAAGTCATCCGCAAGGTCTATCCGCGGGCGGTGGTGACGATCGAGGGCTTCGCCGATCCGGCGGGCTCCGAGGAGTACAATCGCCGCCTATCGCTGCGCCGGGCCGACGCGGTGAAGGATGTGATGGTGAAGCAGCTCAACATGCCGGAGCAGCAGTTCAAGACCGTGGGCTACGGGAAGTCGACCGACCGTCAGGTCTTCCCCGGCGCCGCCAACACCACGCCTGGCGCCGGCGCGAACCGGCGGGTCGTCTTCACGATCGACGCAACGCAACGCTTCTAGGGCTCCAGCGCGGGGCTCAGCACCCGCGAGGTCGCACCGATGTGAGAACGAGAGGAGAAAACGTGGGATCGTTCCCGCCTTTTCTCCTCTTTTTCTTTTTGCATTTTCGTTGCTGCTCGGCGACCGTGCCGATAGTTTTCAAGGCTACTCTATGCGCTCTCTCTCGTTTCGCGGCCAGTGCGCCGCTGTATCGTGCACATCACCGTCGTAGGCGCCGGCTACGTCGGCCTGGTGGTCGGGGCATGTCTCGCCGAGACGGGCAACGATGTCACGTGTCTCGACGTCGATGAGGCGAAGATCGAGGGGCTGCGGCGCAACGAGCTCCCGATTTACGAGCCGGGGCTCGGCGATTTCGTTGCGCGCAACCAGGCCCAACAACGGCTCTCGTTCACCACCGACGCGGGGCCGGCGATTGCCAGCGCGGATGTCGTCTTCATCGCCGTCGGCACGCCGCCCGACGAGGACGGCTCGGCCGATCTGCGGCACGTGCTCGCGGTCGCCGATCTGCTCGGGCAGCACATGGCGCGCGAGCTGGTAATCGTCACCAAGTCGACGGTGCCGGTCGGCACGGCGGCGCGGGTCGCCGAGGTCGTCGGCGCGAAGGCGCGCTTTCCGTTTCACCTGTGCAGCAACCCCGAGTTTCTCAAGGAAGGCGCGGCGGTCAGCGACTTCATGCGTCCGGATCGCGTCGTGCTTGGCGCCGAGAGCGACCACGCGCGCAGCGTGATGACGGAGCTCTACGCGCCCTTCGTTCGGACGGGGCGGCCGATCATCTTCATGGACATCGCCTCGGCCGAGCTGACCAAGTACGCCGCCAATGCCATGCTGGCGACGCGCATCTCGTTCATGAACGAGATCGCCAATCTCTGCGAGAAGGTGGGGGCGAACGTCGACCTCGTGCGCAAGGGCATCGGCAGCGATGACCGCATCGGGCCAGCATTCCTCTTTCCCGGTCCGGGGTACGGCGGCTCCTGTTTTCCCAAGGACGTCAAGGCGCTCATTCGCACTGGGCGGGACGTGAGCGCGCCGCTCTGCGTGCTGACGGCGGTCGACGACACGAACGAGCGCCAGAAGCGCGTGCTCCTCGAGAAGGTGCGGCGCGCGCTCGGCGAGGTGCTGCTCGCCGCGCGCGTCGCCGTATGGGGACTTGCCTTCAAGCCGCAGACTGACGACATGCGGGAGGCGCCCGCGCTGGAGCTCATTCACGGACTGCTGGACGCGGGCGCCTCGGTGGCCGTGCACGATCCGGTGGCGATGGACGAAGCGCGGCGGCGGCTCGGCGACCGGGTGTCGTACGCGGCGACGAACTACGATGCGCTTCCTGGAGCGGACGCCCTCGTGATCGTTACCGACTGGAACGAGTACCGGCACCCCGACTTCGACCGTATGCGGGCCACCCTTCGCCTCCCGGTCGTGATCGACGGGCGCAACCTCTACGACGCGTCCATGATGGCCGCGCGCGGCTTTCGCTACTTCTCGCTCGGCCGGGGCGCGTCGTGAGGGTGCTGATTACCGGAGCTGCAGGCTTCCTCGGCTCGCACCTCGCCGATCGATTTTTGAAGGACGGGCATGAGGTGACGGGGGTCGACAACTTCGTCACCGGCAGCGCCGCCAACCTCGCCCACCTCTCGGGCGAGCCGCGCTTCGATCTCATCGAACACGATGTCTCCACGCCGCTCACCGTCCACGGCGCGTTGGGCGGGGTGTTGCACTTTGCGTCGCCGGCCAGCCCGATCGACTATCTCGAGCACCCGATCGCGACGCTCGACGTCGGATCGCTGGGTACGCGCCACGCGCTGGAGATCGCGCGCGCGAAAGGCGCCCGCTTCTTCATGGCGTCGACGTCGGAGGTGTACGGCGACCCGCTCGTGCATCCGCAGGTGGAGAGCTATTGGGGCAACGTAAACCCGGTCGGCCCCCGGAGCGTGTATGACGAGGCGAAGCGGTTCAGCGAAGCGCTAACGATGGCGTACCATCGGCACCACGGCGTGGACACGCGGATCATCCGCATCTTCAACACCTACGGACCGCGCATGCGTCCCAATGATGGGCGGGTCGTGTCGAACTTCATCGTCCAGGCCCTGCGCGGGGAGCCGCTGACGGTCTACGGCGCGGGCAACCAGACGCGGAGCTTCTGCTACGTCGCCGACGAGGTGGATGGCATCGTGCGGCTGTTCGAGCGGGGCGACCATCACCCGACGAACGTCGGCAATCCCGACGAGTTCACAGTCGCGCAGCTCGCCGAGCTGGTGCTGGAGCTGACGGGCATGCCGGGGCCCGTGGTGTATCATCCGCTCCCCGAGGACGATCCGAAGGTCCGCAAGCCGGACATCACGCGAGCCCGAACGCTGCTCGGATGGAATCCGGCGACGCCGCTTCGCGCGGGGCTGGAGCAGACGATCGCCTACTTTCGCGCGCTGCTCGCCGCTCCCGGGGGAGCCTCGCGTGCCTGACCACGCCCACGCCGCGCGGAAATCGCTCGCGCCTCGAACTGTTTTCCCGATCTCGGGTACCACTGTCGTTATGCCCGTCTCTCCTGCTTTTCGCCGCGGTTGGCTCGCGTGCGCCACCACCGGCGCTGTTCTCCTCGGCGCGTGCCACCGCGGTGGATGGGACATCACCCGCTACAAGGACAATGACGCGCTGTACCGCAGCGCGGTCGTCGAGTACCAGCGTAAGAAGTGGGACAACGCGCTGCTCGCGTTCGAGAAGCTGTCGCTCGAGCTTCCGGCGCGCGACACGCTCTTGCCGCGCACGCTCTGGTACCTCGCCAAGGTGCACGAGGCGCAGAGCGACCATCTACTCGCCGCGCAGAGCTACACGCGCCTGACCGAGAGTTTTCCCGACGACTCGCTGAGCGACGATGCGCTGTATTTCGCCGGGCAGAACTATGGCCGGCTGTGGCGGAAGCCGGCGCTCGACGCCGAGTACGGCGAGACGGCGCTGAACACGTACCGCACGATGTTGACGATGTACCCGAACTCGCCGCTCAATCCCAAGGCACAGCAGGAGGTATCGCGACTCAATGCGTGGTTCGCGGACAAGACGTACGAGAACGGCATGTTTTATTTTCGGCGCAAAGGCTACGACTCGGCGATCATTTACTTCAAGGACGTCGTGAAGTTGTATCCGGAGGTGCAGCGGGTGAAGGACGCGGAGCTGCGGCTGGTGCAGTCCTACCGGGCGATCAAGTACAAGGACGATGCCGCGGACGCCTGTGCCGCGCTGCAAAAGTCGTGGGCGCGCGACCGCGAGGTGCTGCAGCTGTGCGGGTCGCCGGCGCCGGTCGCCGTGACGCCGCGCGACACGACCGTCGTGCCGAAGCCGGTTCCGTAGCGGCTCGCCATGCGGCTCGGCCTCTTCGGCGGCACTTTCGATCCGCCGCACGTCGGGCACCTGCTCGCGGCGACGGACGCCTACGAGGCGCTCGCGCTCACTCGTGTGCTCTGGATTCCCACCGCGACCCAGCCGTTCAAGGTCGGTGCGGTCACGGCGTCGGCTGAGCATCGCGTCGCTATGCTGGAGCGGGCGCTGGCGGACGACCCGCGCTTCACCGTGGAGCCGATCGAAGTTGCCCGAAGCGGTGTATCTTTCACCGTCGAAACGGTGACGGCGCTCGCGGCCCGGCAACCCGGCGCGGAACTCGTGCTCCTGCTCGGCGCCGACGCGGCCGCGCAATTCGACCAGTGGCGGGAGCCGTCGCGCATTCGTGCGCTGGCGGAGGTCGTGATTCTGGCGCGGGCCGGATCGGACGCCGGCGTGTCCATATCGGGGGCCCGCCGGCTGGACTCGCGGCTCGTGGATGTGTCGGCGACGGAGATCCGGGCGCGGGTGCGCGCGGGCAAATCGATTCGAGGGTTCGTGACGGATGCGGTCGCCGCGTACATCGCGTCGGCCGGTTTGTACCGATAGAGGACAGCATGCTGAAGCCAATTCTGACGGCGATCTTCGGGACGCGGCACGAGCGGGAGGTGAAGCGCGTGCAGCCGATCGTGGACGCGATCAACGAGCACGGCGCCGACCTGCAGCGCATCGCCGACACCGACTTGCGCGCGCAGACCGCGAAGTTCCGCCAACTGATCGGCGAGCGTACGTCGGAGCTCGAGCACAAGATCGCCGAGCTCAAGGAGCGCAAGCGCAACACGGCCGTCGCCGCCGAGCGCGAGGAGATCGACGACGAGCTGGGCGGGAGCGATGGCCGCAGCGGTCTCGAGCGCGAGCTGCGCGATGTGCTCGCCGAGACGCTCGACGAGATCTTGCCGGAGGCGTTCGCCACCGTGCGCGAGGCGGCGCGCCGTCTTCTCGACTCGTCGGTGATGGTGACGGGTCGCGAGCTCAAGTGGGACATGGTGCCGTACGACGTGCAGTTGATCGGCGGGCTCCAACTCCACGAGGGGAAGATCGCCGAGATGGCGACGGGCGAAGGCAAGACACTCGTCGCGACGCTGCCGCTCTATCTGAACGCGCTTGCCGGGCGCGGCGCGCACCTCGTCACGGTGAACTCGTACCTCGCCCGGCGCGACTCGCAGTGGATG
>JBDUCS010000351.1:0-4156 GCA_040003335.1 Gemmatimonadaceae bacterium
CGCCGAACAGGTACACCCAGTAGCTGAAGGCGTTGAGTCGCGGGAAGGCGACGTCGCGCGCGCCGATCTGCAGCGGAATCAGAAAATTGAAGAACGCGGCCGACAGCGGCATGATCGCCATGAAGATCATGGTCGTGCCGTGCATCGTGAACAGCTGGTTGTACGTCTCGGCGGTGACGAAGCGCATGTTCGGGCCGCTCAGCTGCACGCGGATCAGCCCCGCCTCGATGCCGCCGACGAGAAAGAAGAAGATCGAGGAGTAGAGATACAGCTGCCCGATCTTCTTGTGGTCGACGGTGGAGAGCCAGCTCCAGACTCCGCCTTCGTACTTGCTGGCGGGCTCGACGTGCGGTCGCGCCACGATAGTGGTTGCCATGCTTCTCTCTCTCCGTGTCGGCGGCTGACTACTTCAGGCTCTGCAAGTACGCGACGAGGTCGGCGATCTGCTGGTCGCTGAGGCCGCCCGCGAGCGGCTTGTGTGTCATCAGGTCGATCTGGCCCATGCCGAGTACCGGCATGAGCGAGCCGGCCTTCATCTTCGGCGCATTCTTGATCCAGCGCGCGAGGTGGCGCGGGTCGTTCGGGTAGAGCGCGCCGGCAATCGTCGTGCGGCTGCCGATGTGCGTCAGATTGGGGCCGACGACACCCATCGACATGTTCTGCACCATGTGGCAGGCGATGCACGCATTGGTGCGATACGTCTGCGCGCCGCGCGCTTTGTCGCCGACGAGCGCGTCGTCGAAGGTCAGGTCATCGGGGAGCGGCGTGTCGGGACGAATGTGCACCGGCAGCCTGGCCAGCGCCCACGTTCCGGTCTGCGGCTCGGCGTTCTGCATCGCGACGACGGGAGCCGCGTTGGCGCCGGCCGGCGTGTTCGCACCCATGGACGCGATCGCCGTGCTAACGGGCGCCGTCGAGCCACCGGTGGGCGCACCGGGCGACGGCGTCGGATTCGACGGCGGCATGTAGGCCGGACCCGCCTGCTGGTTGCGGGCCCACATGTCCCACTCGCCCTGCGTCACGGTGAAGACGCGAAAGTGCATGTTGCCGTGCGACGCGCCGCAGAACTCGGCGCAGAAGCCGTTCCAAGCGTAGGTGCTCTCCGGCGTGAACCAGAGATAGTTCGTGCGGTTCGCGATCAGGTCGCGCTTGCCGGCGAGCTCGGGGATCCAGAAGGAGTGGATGACGTCGGCCGACTTGAGCGCGAAGTTCACCGTCTTGCCGACGGGGATGTAGAGCTCGTTCGCCGTGACAATGTTGTACTGCGGATACTTGAACTCCCACCACCACTGATGTCCGATCACCTCGACCTGGAGCGACCCCGGCAGGGCCTTCGACTGCGTCTTGAAGATGGTCCGGATGGTCGGCACGGCGATGAACGCGAGGACGACGGCGGGAATAAGCGTCCACGTGATCTCGAGCGTGGTGTTGCCGTGCGTCTGCTTGGGCGCGGGAGAGCCGGCGCGCTTGCGGAACTTCACGACGGTGACGAGGAGCGCGATCTCGACGCCAACGAAGACGATCGTGCCGAGGACGAGCAGCAGGCGCCACAGCGCGTCGATCGACCGGCCGAACTCGGAGTGCGGCGTGAGCGTCGTGTTGGGCGCCGACGCGATCGAGGTGCAGGCTGCGAGCCCCAAGACGAGCGCGGCCGCGGCAGCGATCTGCGCGATCCGGCGCGACCGGAGTTGTCGGGTCATCCCAAGTCCTTGGAAGCGAGCGGAAAGTGCGCTATGAGAAGCACTTGTCACGATTGTCGAATGCGCGGGAAGCTAGAACGGCTGCAGAGTGAAATCAAGCGCGCTCACCCGTGCCGACTCACCGCACCAATTCGAGTCGCGGATTGGCACGCGCCCAGCGGCCGCTCTTCGCCTCCGGCGCACCGTTCAACATCACGATGTCGGCGGTGAAATCGTAACGGCCGCCGAAGAGCGACGACCCGACGCCGTAGCTGTCGACCGGCACCTTCGCCTCCTCGAACGCGCGGATCTTCTCGACGGTGAAGCCGCCCGAGACCATGATCTTCACATCAGTGAATCCTTCGGCGTCCAGTGCATCGCGAACGTTGTGCACGAGCCGTGGGTTGACGCCGCTCGGCTTGAAGTCGCCCATCTGCGGCAGGAGCGAATGGTCGATGAGATTCTCGGACGTGTCGAGCCGCACGCCCCAGAGCCGTCCGTCCAGCGCGCGCGCGACCGCGAGGCTCGTGCGCACGCAGTCGTTCTCGTAATCCACCAGCGTGATAATCTGCACGGCCGGGTCCATGTACTCGGCGAACTTCCGCGTCGCGCGCACGGTATCGCCGTCGTAGGCGGCGATGAGCGCGTGGGGCACCGTGCCGATGCCCTCCGACCCCCACCAGCTCGCCTGCGCATCGGTCGAGACGCCGATCGCGCCGGCGATGTGTGCGGCGTAGCCGTCACCCGTTTGCACGAGCCAGTGATCGTGGCGCGCCGGAAAGAACATCACCGTCTTCGGGCGTGCCGCGTCGACGACGAGCCGCGTGTTGGTGCCGACGCGCGTACGCCGCGCGAGCACGCCGAGGTAGAGCGTTTCGAGCACGGCGAAGGCCTCGTACGGTCCCTCGATCGTCATCACCGTCTCCCACGGCTCGACCGCATCACCGTCGTACAGCGCGTGCACGGTGAGCGCGCCCCAGTCGGTGGAGCAGAGCTTGAGGATCGCAATGGCTTCGTCCATCCCGCCCAAGTACGCGCGCGACTTGCCGAACACCTGCATCGTGACGTGCGGCGAGTACCCGTCGGCGAACAAAATCTCCCGCGCGCGGACGAAATACTTGTCGCTGTAGTAGCCGTCGCGCATCCGGTCGACGGGGAGGTTGAACGTGGCGGGGTCTAGTCGCGGACGACGGCTGTTAGTCGGCATGTTCCGAGAGTTACTGTGAACTGAGACTGAGAGCTGAGGGCTGAGAACCGCGCTCACACCATCTTGGCAGGATTCAGTATCTCGTCGAGCTGCGCACGCGTGAGCAGCTTGCGCTCGCCGACGACGTCGTAGACGCTCTTGCCGCTGGCCAGCGCTTCCTTCGCGACGTCGGTCGCCGTCTCGTAGCCGAGCACCGGTAAGAGCGCGGTTACGATTCCGATCGAATGCTCGACGAACCAGCGCATGCGATCGGGGTTGGCCGTAATGCCGCTAATGCAGCGCTCGCGCAACACGACGCAGGCGTTACGCATCGAGTCCATGCCGCGCAGCAGCCGATACGCGATCACCGGCTCGAAGACGTTCAGCTGCAGCTGGCCGGCCTCGGCGGCCATCGTCACCGTCATGTCGCCGCCGATCACATCGAAGCAGACTTGGTTCACGACTTCGGGGATGACGGGATTCACCTTGCCCGGCATGATCGACGAGCCGGGCTGCATCGGCGGGAGGTTGATCTCGCCCAAGCCGGCGCGCGGGCCGGAGCTCAACAGGCGGAGGTCGTTGCAGATCTTGCTCAATTTCACCGCGCACCGCTTGAGCACGCCGGACACCTGCACGAACACGCCCGTGTCGGAGGTCGCTTCGACCAGGTCCGGCGCCGTGATGAACGTCATCCCCATCACCTCGCCGAGATGCTTGCGCACGCTCTCGGCGTACCCCTTTGGCGCAGTGATGCCGGTGCCGATCGCCGTCGCGCCCATGTTGATCTCGCGAATCAGCGACTGCGTCTCGCCGAGCCGGTCGACGTCTTCGAGAATCGTGTGACCGAAGGCGGCGAACTCCTGGCCGAGCGTCATCGGGACGGCGTCTTGGAGCTGGGTACGTCCCATCTTCAGGAGGTGTGCGAACTCGTCGCCCTTCTCGAGGAACGCGTGCGCGAGCTCGCCCATCGCATCGCGGAGCTGATCGATGCTCGAGTGAATCGCGATCTTCACGGCCGTGGGATACACATCGTTCGTCGATTGCGACATGTTGACGTGGTTGTTCGGATGCACGGGGTCGTACTCGCCGCGCTTGCGCCCGAGCAGCTCGTTGGCGCGATTGGCGATGACCTCGTTCGCGTTCATGTTGGTCGACGTGCCGGCGCCCCCCTGAATCATGTCGACGAGGAAGTGCTCGTGGTGGCGGCCGGCGCGAATCTCCCGCGCCGCGCGTATAATGGCGTCGCTCATCGGCTCGTGGAGCAGACCGAGCTCGGTGTTGGCGACAGCGG
>JBDUCS010000068.1:0-14085 GCA_040003335.1 Gemmatimonadaceae bacterium
CGGGTATCGGGTGTCGGGTGTCGGGTCGTGCTCGGTGCTCGGTGCTCGGTGCTCGATGATCGGTGTCACCGTCTTTCTTGCGCGTCGACGACGGCAACCGCCGCCATGTTCACGATCTCTTCGACATCCACGCCTTCCTCGAGCACATGCACCGGCCGGTTCATGCCGACGAGGATCGGGCCGATCGCCGTGGCCCCGCCCAGGTCCCGTAGCAACTTGTATGCAATGTTGCCCGCGCTCAAGTTCGGGAAGATCAGGACGTTCGCCCGCTCGGTCAGCCGGCTGAACGGATACATGCTGCTGAGCTTGCGCTCGTCCATCGCGGTGTCCGCCTGCATTTCCCCATCGATCACGATCGACGGATCGCGCTGGCGCACGAGCTCCACGGCGCGCGCGACCTTGTCCGCTTCCGGGTGCCGCACCGAGCCGAAGTTCGAGAACGACAGCATCGCGATCCGCGCCTCGACGCCGAAGGTCTTGACGATGCGCGCCGCCGAAAAAGCGATCTGCGCCAGCTGCTCCGCGGTCGGGTCGATCGTGACCGTCGTGTCGCCGCAGAAGACGACGTGCTTCTCGAACACCAACATGTACAGGCCGCTGACGAGCCCCGTCTTGGGGTGCGCGCCGATCACCTCGAGCGCCGGCCGGATCGTCTCCGGGTAGTGCAGGCTCACGCCCGACACCAACGCGTCGGCCTCGCCGAGGGCGACCATCACCGAGCCGAAGTAATTGGCGTTGTACAGCCGCTGGTGCGCCTCGCCGTGAGAGAGTCCCTTCCGCTGCCGCTTCTCCCACAGATAGCGCGCGTACTCATCGCGGCGCGGCGACGAGGCGGGATCGTGGATCTCGACCTCGTCGAGGTTGATGCCCAGCTCGAGCGCCGTCGCTTCGATGATGACGCGGTTGCCGAGCAGCACGGGCTCGGCGATGCCGTCCTGGATCAAGATGCGCGCGGCGCGGATGATTCGCGGGTCTTCGCCCTCGGGAAAGACGACGCGCTTCGGATTCTGGATCGCGCGCGTGACGAGGGCGCGCAAGATGCCGCGCGCGCGGCCGAGCCGGTTCTCCAGCGCGTTGCGATACTCGTCGAGGTCGATCATCTCGACCTGCGCGGCGCCGCTGGCGACGGCGGCCCACGCGACCGCGGGCGCGACCCACAGCAGCACGCGCGGATCGAACGGGAACGGTATGAGGTACTCGGCGCCGAATTTCACGTTGGACAACCCGTACAGCGTCGCCACGCTCGGCGGAACCTCTTCTTTGGCGAGGAGGGCGAGCGCCCGCGTCGCCGCCATCTTCATTTGCTCGTTGATCTCGGTGGCGCGCACGTCGAGCGCGCCGCGAAAGATGAAGGGAAAGCCGAGCACGTTGTTGACCTGGTTCGCGTAGTCGCTGCGCCCCGTGGCGATGATCGCGTCGGGACGCACGCTGCGTACCTCGTCGGGCATGATCTCCGGCTCGGGGTTGGCGAGCGCGAAGACGATCGGCCGCGGCGCCATCTGCACGATCATCTCCGGCGTCACGGCGCGGGCGACCGAGAGCCCGACGAAGACGTCCGCGCCGACGAGGGCCTCGGTGATCGTGCGCCGGTCGGTCTCGGCGGCAAAGCGCGCCTTGTACGGGTCCATGCCGTCGCTGCGGCCGGCGTAGATCACGCCCTCGCGGTCGCACATCAGGATGTGCTCGCGCCGTACGCCGAGCCGCACGTAGTGCTCGGCGGTGGAGATGGCCGCGGCGCCCGCGCCGGAGAAGACGACGCGGAGCGCGTCCATCCGCTTGCCGACGACCTCGGCCGCGTTGAGGAGCGCGGCGCCGGAGATGATCGCGGTGCCATGCTGGTCGTCGTGGAAGACGGGGATCTTCATCGTCTTCCGCAGCGTCTCCTCGATGAAGAAGCAGTCCGGGGCGCGGATGTCCTCGAGATTGATGCCGCCGACCGTCGGCTCGAGCAGTTGGCAAAAGCGGATCACGTCGTCCGGGTTCTCGCTTCCGATCTCCAGATCGAAGACGTCAATGTCGGCGAACTGCTTGAAGAGATTCGCCTTGCCCTCCATCACCGGCTTGCCGGCGAGCGCGCCGATGTTGCCGAGCCCGAGCACGGCCGTGCCGTTCGTCACCACGGCGATGAGATTGCCTTTCGCCGTGTACTTGTACGCGTCTTCCGGATTCCGCTCGATCTCGCGGCACGGCTCGGCGACACCGGGGGAATAGGCGAGCGACAGGTCGCGCTGGTTTGTGAGCGGTTTGGTTGCAACGACGGCGATCTTCCCCGGCCGGCCGCGCGCGTGGTACTCGAGCGCGTCTTCGCGTGACGACATTTGCCAAAACTAGCGGGTGTGGGCTCTCGGATGGGCACGCTCCGGCCCACACGCCACACCCACTGTCTCAGACCTCGAGCCGATCGCCGGGACGCGCGACGACCGCGTAGAGCGCGGGCATCAAGAACACGGAGATCAAGAGCCGCGAGAACAATCCACCGACGATCACGATCGCGAACGGGCGCTGCGAGTCGGCGCCGACGCCGCTCGCCAGCGCCGCGGGCAGCAAGCCGAACGCGGCGACGAGCGCGGTCATCATGATCGGTCGCAGCCGCAACAGCGCCGCCTCGCTCGTCGCCTGCTCGATTGTGCGGCCGTCGCCGCGAAGCTCGTTCACATACGAGATGTAGACGATCGCCGTCTGCACCGACACGCCAAAGAGCGCGAGAAAGCCGATGCCGGATGACACCGAGAACGGCGTGCCCGTGAGCCGTAGCGCGAGGAGTCCGCCGATCGGCGCCGAGAGCACGACGCCGAGCACGGTGATCAACGGAAACTTGAAGTTGTTGTACAGCGCGAAGAGGATGAAAAAGATCAGGATGAGCGTGATCGGCAGCACGATCATGAGCTGCGTGCGCGACGCGGTATAGTCCTCGTACTCGCCGCCCCAGCGAATGCTGTAGCCGAGCGGCAGCGACACGGCCTTGGTCACGGCGGCTTGCGCCTCTTGCACAGCGCTCGCCAGATCGCGCCCCTCCACCGAGTACTGCACGCCGATGTAGCGCGTGTTGTCTTGCCGGTAGATGAACGACGCACCGCTACTGACGTGGATCGTCGCGACCTCGCGGAGCGGAATCTGCTGGCCGTCGGCCGTCGCGATGCGGACCTCGCCGATCTGGTGTGGCGTCTGGCGATACTCGGGCTTCAGCCGAACGACGAGATCGAACAGCCGCTCGCCCTGATTCACCTGCGTCGCGACTACACCGCCCACCGCCGCGCTGATCAGACCGTTCACGTCGCCGGAGTTGATGCCGTACCGCGCGATCTTATCGCGATCGACGGCGATGGTGAGGGCGGGCTGGCCGAGCTCCTGGACGAGCGTCACGTGCTGGATGCCCCGCACCTTTTCGATCGCGTTCTTCACCGCGCGCCCCTTCGCCTCGAGGAGCGCGAGATCACTCCCGAACACCTTGACATCGAGGGAGCTCTTGAGGCCCGTCTCGGCCTCATCGACCGCATCTTCGGCCGGCTGCGTAAAGTTGAACGTGATGCCGGTGAACGACTGCAGCCGCTTGTCGATCGCGGCGATCAGCGCTGCCTTGTCGCGGTGCGCGCCGCCCCATTCGCCATATGGCTTGAGCCCGACGTAGAACTCTGCGTTGAAGAAGCCAATCGGGTCCGCGCCGGCATCGTCGCGCCCGTGCTCGTCGGCGACCGTCGTCACCTCGGGAAACGAGGCGAGAATGGCGCGGATCTGCGGCGTGAGCTTGGACGACTCCTCGAACGAGATGGTATATGGCATCGTCGCACGCACCCAGATCGCGCCCTCGTCGAGCTTGGGCATGAACTCACCGCCGATGCCCGGCAGGAGGAGGAGCGAGAGCACGAAGACGAGCGACGAGAGCCCGATCACCGTCCGCGGACGCTCGAGCGTCCAGCGCAGCCCGTGCGCGTACTGTCGGCGCATCCACTCGAACGCCGGGTTGCGCCGCTCGCGCACGTTGCGGAGAAAACGCGCGCAGAGCACCGGCAGCAGCGTCAGCGCGACGAGGAGCGCGCCGATCAGTGCGAAGATGGTCGTGTCGGCCATCGGCTTGAACAGCTTTCCCGACGGACCAGCCAACACGTAGATCGGCAGGAAGCCGGCGATGATCACCGCGACCGCGTAGAAGATCGGGCGGTCCACCTCGGCGGCTGCCTCGAGAATCGTCGCCGTGACGCTTCGCGAGGTCGCATCGCGATCGGCCAATCGGCGGTAGATGTTCTCGACCATCACCACGGATCCGTCGACGAGGATGCCGAAATCGATCGCCCCGATGGAGAGGAGATTGGCCGGGATGTGCTTGAGGTCGAGGCAGATGAACGCGAACAGGAGCGCCAGCGGAATCGTCACGGCGACGATCAGGCCCGAACGCAGGTTGTACAGGAAAAAGACGAGGATGATCACGACTAGCACGATGCCGCGAAGCAGATTGTCCTCGACCGTGCGTGTCGTGAGATGAATCAGGTCGCTCCGGTCATAGTACGGAACGACCTTCACGTCCTTCGGCAAGATCTTGTCGTTGAGCTCAGCCGTCTTTTGTTGAACCCCCTTGAGCACCGTTTGCGCTTGCTCGCCCGTGCGCAGCCGGACGATCCCTTCCACCGCGTCGTCGGAGCGGTTGAAGCCAAACTGTCCGAGACGGGGGGCGTGGCCGATCACCACCTCGCCCACATCGCGCACGAGCACGGGGGTGCCGTTGTGCACCGCGACGACGATGCGGCTGATGTCTTCTGTCGTCGTGACGCGGCCCAATCCGCGCACGTAGTAGAACTGGCCGCCCTCGGAGTAGAATCCGCCGCCCGCGTTGCTGTTGTTCGACGCGAGCGCGGCCTGCACCACGGGCACCGTGAGACCGACCGCCGCCAGCCGGATCGGATCCAGCAGTACCTGGTACTCCATCGTCTCGCCGCCCAGCGAGGACACGTCGGCTACGCCTGGCACGGACTTGTATAGCCGGGTGATCATCCACTCCTGCAGTACGTGCAGCTCCATCGCCGAGCGGTCTGGGCTCTCGATCACGTAGCGGTAGATGAGACCGGACGGCGACGCGAGCGGCGCGATGCCCGCCGACACGCCGTCGGGGAGCGATGCATCGCCGAGCCGCTCGAGCACTTGCTGCCGCGCGAAGTACGGGTCTACGCCGTTCTCGAACGTGAGCCGGATGTCCGACAGCCCGTAGAGCGAGATCGATCGCATCACCTTGAGACCGGGGACGCCATTCTGCGCCAGCTCCATCGGCGCGGTGATCAGCTGCTCGACTTCTTCCGTCGCGTGGCCGGGCCACTGCGTGCTGATCTCGACGAGCGGGGGCGACAGGTCGGGGTACGCGTCGACGGGGAGCCGGAGGAAGGACCAAATGCCGGCGCCGATCAGCGTCGCGCTGGCGAGGAGTACGATCAGCCACTGCTTGAGCGCGGCGGCGACGATACGGTTGACGAACGACGGCTTCACGGGCTCGGCCGCCGGATGCGATGGCTGCCCTTCGGCTTGAACCGGATGCGCCGCGCGCGGCTCGTAGTCGGCGGGCCTGGTGGGCGGAAAAGTCATTGGTTCTGCGCGAACTGCACGAACAGCCCGCCCTCGGAAATGACCTTTTCGAACGCCGACAGTCCCGCACGGACCTCGTACCGGTCGTCAATCCTGTTGCCCAGCGTAATCATGCGGCGCGCGAACGAGCCGTCTTTCCCCTCGACGAAGACGAACGGAAGGCTGTCCTCATCGCGAAGGACGGCGGCAACCGGCACGAGCACGCCACGCCGCTGCGCGGCGGCGCGGATGGTCACCGTCACGTACATGTCCTTCTTGAGCAGGCGGCCCGTGTTCGGCACGACGATGCGAACGCCGGTCGCCTTCGTCGCCGGATCGACCAGCGCCGCCACGTAATCGACCTTGCCCGTGAACGCGCGCGGCGCCGACGCCGTGGTGATCGTCGCGCTCTCGCCCTTGGCCACCAGCGAGAGATCGCTCTCGAAGACGTTCGCCACCACCCACATCGAGGACAGATCGGCCACGGTGAACGCGGGCGTCGTACCGGCCTGCAGCAGCTGGCCGGGATTGATCAGCTGCTCGACGACCGTGCCGGCGATCGGCGAGCGAATCACGCCCTGCACGACGCTCACCGGCTTGTTCGCCCGCAACATCTCGATCGACGACTCCTCGACGCCGAGCGCGCGCAGCTCCTGCAGCGCTGCGTCCACATCGGCGCCGGCGGAGAGCGCGTCGGTCTGCGCCTGTTCCAAGTCGCGCCGCGCGATCGCGTCGTTCTTGAACAGCGCCGAATCCTGCTCGGCGACGCGCCGCGTCTGCGTCGCCGTCGCCAGCGCTTTGCGGAACGTCGACACCGCGGTCGCAAAGTCGGGCGACGAGACGTACGCCAGCGGTGAGCCGGCGCGGACGACCGTGCCGGGATGCGCAAGGATGCGCGTCACCGGGCCGGAGATCGGGGCCAGCACCTGCGTCGAGACGTCTTGATCGAACGAGACGCTCCCCGTCGTCACGATCGCCGGCGTATACGACACCTCGGCCACCGCGACGACGTGCAGTCGCTCGCGCTGGTCCGGCGTCAGAGTGATGGCCCGCGCGGCCGCCGAGACCGGTGTCTCCACCGGGGGCGCGGCGTGGGTCGCCGCGGCGTCGTCGCCCTTTTTTCCCGAGCAGGCGGCGGCCAGCGATACGGCGATGGCGATCGACGCGCGGGCGATTCGCTCAGCGCTCATTGGAGCTCCCGGTAGTGATGGAGTCGAGCGGTACGCCGGCGGCGCGCTCGAGGTCGGCGAAGGCGTCGTTCAGCGCGGCGAGCGCCGCGGCGTATTGGCTTCGCGCGCCGACCAGCGTCTGCTGCGCGGTGAGCACCTCGATCGCTGACGATCCGCCGAGCGCATAGCTCACCGAAGCGACGCGATAGGCTTCGGTCGCCGCCGGGAGGAGCTCGTCACGAATGAAAATCACCTGCCGCAGCGCGGTGATCGCGACGGCGTACGTCGAGCGAATGTCCTGACCGACTTGCGACGTCACATCGCGGTACGACGCGGCGAGCTCGTACTCGCGATGCCGCGCCTCGGCGACTTCGCCGCGCGTGTGCTGCCAGAAGAAGAGCGGAATGCCGATGCCAATGCCGCTCGAGTAGTTGGCACCCTCGCCGTAGACGTTGTTGCGCGAGACGCTGAACGACACATCGGGGAGCCAGAACTGCTGGGCGAGCGAGCGATTTGCTTTCGCGCCCTGCTGCTGCGCGACGACGCCGCGAATCTCCGGCCGCGTGCTCAGCGCCGTGCGCTCGAGCGCATCGAGGTCGGGCGGCGGCGACGGAATCGTGAGCGAGTCCGCCGGCTCGATCGTCGCGCCGAGCACGCGCCCGATCAGTCGATTGAGCGCCGCGCGCGCGGCCGCGGCGCCACGCTCGGCGCCGAGCAGGTCGTTGCCCGCTTGCGCCACGCCGACCCGCGCTTGAATCACGTCGAGCTTGGCCGCCGTGCCGGCGTTAAAGCGCGCTTCCGTCTTTTTGAGAAAATCAGCCGCGAGCTGCTGCGTCTCCAGAAAATCGGCGCGGTGGCGCTGCGACACGAGCAGCGAGTCATACGCCTGCCAGGTCTGGAAAGCCACCGTCTGACGCTGGAGCTCGAGCGTCTGCTCGGCGTTGCCGACGTCGCCGCGGGCCGCGGCACCACGGAGATAAATCTTTTGCGGGAACGGCACCGTGATGCCGAAGCTGAGGTCCGTCTCCGACGCCGAATGCGGGCGGACCACCGCCGATTGGCCGAGGACGGTCGCGCCGATGCCAGGCTCGGGGAGTGCGGCAGCCTGCACGTAGCGAGCGCGCGCCTGCGCGACTTGCTCGCGCGCCACGGTGATCATCGGGTTCCGCGCCAGCGCTTCGGCGACCGCTTCGCGCCGCGTCAGGCGCAGGGGTGGCGCGACCGGAAGCGAGCCGGCGAGGGGCACGCGCGGCTCGTTCCGCAATCGGTCGACCGCGCGGGCGAGCATGGCCGAATCACGCTGCGCCCTGGCCGCCGAATCGGCGCGCGCGTCACGCTGCTGCGCGCGCGCGCTAGCGGCGCACACGCCGAGCGCGAACAAGAAGCCGCTGGCGCGGCGAAGATGACACATTGGAATCGAGATCCAGAGCCGCGCCATCGTCGCGCGCTGCCGCGCGCCGAAGTGCGAGCTCCCATGTGAGAAAGATGCGCCGCGGACGGGAATGCCGGGCGATGCTTAGCTGCCTCGCGCGCGCCGGAGCGCGCGCGGTCTCACGCGAAAGCCGGGGGGGCTCGCGGACAGGAAGGCGACGCGCATGCGGCCAGACGTCGTGACGCCGGCGCCGGCGGCACGATGACGAGGCGCGGCGCAGAGACGGGTGCCGGCCCCAGTTGCCGCGAGGCGTCGCCGACGAGCGCACGCGCGGTGCACGCCGCGCACGTCGCATCGTTGTGCGCGTAGTGCAGGCTCGTCCCCGTCGACTCGACGTGCGCCACGGCGCTCCGTCCCGCCCGCGCCTCGGCGAGCGGCGCCAGCGTGAACGCCACGACCTGCGCCAGCGCCACGACGAGCGCGATGACAGCCGTGCGCCACGAGCGACGCGCAGTCGAGGAGGAGGACGTGGGGCGAATCATGCGACCTGAAGAGTAGGGCCGGCTGCGCGCCTGCGCGAGGGGCTAGAGACTTGTCCAACCCTACCCCCCCAGATATCCTCTCAGCCGCTCCAGCATCCGCCGGTCCGTCGTTTCGGCGTCGTTCAGCTTCGGCGTCTCGATCACCTTGGCGACGTTCGCGAATCGCGCATCGGTCATGATGCGGCGAAACGGATACTCGCCGAGCGTTCCTTCGGCGATCAGCTGGTGCCGATCGACGCGGGAGCCGAGCGCGGTCTTCGAGTCATTGAGATGCATCATCCGCAGGCGGGCGAGGCCGATCGTGTCGTCGAAGCGCGACCAGACCCCGTCGTAGTCGCCGATGAGATCGTAGCCCGCCGCGAAGAGATGCGCGGTGTCGGCACAGACGCCGACGCGGGCGCGCAACGGCGCCGGCACCGCCTCGAGCAGCGCGGCCATCTCCTCGAAGCGCGCGCCGAGCGACGTGCCGCTCCCGGCGGTCGTCTCCAGCAATAGCATCGTACTGCCCGGCACGAGCTCGAGTCCCGCCGCGATCGATTCGGCGTTGCGCGCGATGCCGCTCGCGCGGTCGTCCATGAAGTTGCCAGGGTGCGACACGAGGTAGTGGATCCCGAGCGCGTCGCAGCGCTGCAGCTCGTACATGAAGCTCAAGAGGGAGCGTGCGCGGAGCGCGGCATCGGGCGAGGCGAGATTGATCAGGTAGCTGTCGTGCGCCGAGACGACGCGAACGTCGGTGGCCGCGAGCGCGTCGGCGAAGGCGATGCACTCGTCGCCCTCGCAGATGCGCTCTTTCCACTGCTGTCCCTGCTTGCTGAAGATCTGCATCACCGTCGCGCCGATCGCCTTCGCCCGAGGCGGCGCCGCGCAGGTGCCGCCGGCGCTGGAGACGTGGGCACCCAACAGCGGTGATCGGTGATCGGCGATCGGTGGTCGGAGGCGTTCGACACCCGGCTGTCGGGATGTCATTTTCCGGCCGGCGCTCGGCTAGTGACTAGCAACACCCAACACCGATCACCGAACACCGATCACCGGGAGCCGCGCAACCACTCGAGCGGGTCGACCGCACGACCCTGCGGGCGGATCTCGAAGTGCAGGTGCGCCGGATAATTGGGATCCGACGTGCCGACGTAGCCTACGACCTGGCCTTTGCTCACCGACGCGCCCTTCTGCACGCCGAGCCGGCCGAGCGAGCCGTACACCGAATAGTCGCCGCCGCCGTGCTGCACGATGACCGTCAGCCCGTACGTCCCGATGCCCTCGGCGACGACCACCTGACCGGCCGCGATCGCCTGCACGTTCGTACCCGCTGGCGCGCCGATGCCGATGCCGTTCCAGCGCGTCGTCGTGTTGTTCGCGCTCACGACGCGGCCGAATCGGTAGAGGATCGTGCCGTCCACGGGCCAGTCGAGACGCCCGAAGTCGCTCGTCTTGAGCGTGCTCGCCACCGCCGACGCGTTGGGGCGCGCGCGCTCGTCGCGGCGGCGGTCCACCTCGAGCGACGCAATGCGGTCGCCGAGCAGCCGCTCGGTGCGCTCGATGTTCTTGAGGCGGGCATCGGTCTCCTTCTGGCTCTCCTTCGCTTGCGACAGACTCGACGACCGCTCGCGCTCTAGGTCGCGGAAGTGCACCTCCTCAGCCGCCTTCTCGGCGCGGGCCGCCTCGATGTTCTGCTGGAAGCGCTCGAGCGCCGTGCGCTGCGTCGTGATCTTGTTGCGCAACACCTCGACGCGGCCCACCAGCTCGCGATCGTGCTGGGCGACGAGATGCAGATACTTGTAGCGCGCGATCAGCTCGCCGAAAGTGTTCGCCGAGAGATAGGCCTCGAAGGTGTAGAGCGGCCCGCGCTTGTAGATGTCCACCAGTCGTCGCTGCAGCGCCGCACGCTTCACCGCCAGCTCGTCGCTCTGCCGCACGAGCTCGGCGCTCGTTGTGCCGAGCTCGCGGGTGATCGAGATCATCTGCTCGTCGAGCGAGTGCACGAGCCGCCGGGTCATGTCGGCCTGCCGGTCGAGGTTCGTCACCTCTTCCGACAGCTCGTGCACCGTGCTCTGCAGCTGCGTGCGCCGTCGCTGCAGGTCCTCGCGCTCGCGCCGCAGTTGCTCGAGCTGGTCGCGCTGGTCCTTGGGGGCCGGCTGTTGCGCGCGCGCGGGGAGCGCGAGCGCGAGGGCCAGCACGAGCGCGGCGAATGGCGCGCGCGACACCGCGCTAAATCCGGCGCAGGTGGCGGCCGACGGAGAGCGCGCTTCCGAAGAAGCCGATCAGCCCGCCGAACGCGGCGCCGGCGACGGCCATCTGCCATGAGAAGAAGCTCGTGCGGATCATGTAGGTGCTGATGACGGACGCCGCCATGTACGTGAGCAGAAGCGCGATCGCGCCGCCGATCAGTCCCTTCACCAGTCCCTCGATCAGGAACGGGCGCCGAATGAAGCCATCGGTCGCGCCGACCATCTTCATGATCGAGATCTCGCGCGCGCGCGCCAGCACCGCCATCCGGATCGTCGCGCCGATGATGATCACGGCGACCGCCGCGAAGGCGATGCCGAGCGCGATGCCGGCCGCGGTCGCGATGTTGCGGATCGTGTTCAGCTTGGCGACCCACTCCTCGCCATAGCGCACCTCGTCGACGAACGGAAAGCTCTGGATGCGGTCGGCGATCGCCTTCACCGTCTTCGGGTCGCGGTAGCCGTCCTTGAGACGCACGTCGATCGAGGCCGGGAGCACGGCGGCATCGAAGACGTCCTGGAACTCGCCGAGCTCCTTGCGCGCCTTCTGCAGGGCATCCTCCGGCGTTACCTGCGCGGCGCGCGCGACCTCGGGAAAGGCTGCGATGTCGCCCAACGCGGTGGCGATCGTTTCCGTCGATGTGCCGTCGATGACGAAGGCGCGGATCTCGACGCGCTCTTCGACGTCACGCAGCGCCTTGCCGACGTTGAGCGCGACGAGGCCGAACAGGCCGAACGCAAAGAGGCTGAAGGCGATCGTGAGAATGCTGAGCGCGCTCAATAGCGGAGCGCGCGTGAAGGCGAGAAACGACTCCCGCATCGTCAGACGCATCGCGTCACCCCTCGGCGGCGCGCGCCGCCACGGCCGCCGCCTCGCCCGAGTCGAACACGACCTGGCCGCGGTTGACCTCGATCACGCGCAGGTCGCTCCGCTTCACGAGGTCGAGGTTGTGCGTCGCCATCAGCACCGCGGTGCCGCCGGCGTTGATGTCGCGCAAGAGCTGGAAGATGCCGCGCGTCGCGCGGTCGTCGAGATTGCCCGTCGGCTCATCGGCGATCAGCACGAACGGATCGTTCGCCAGCGCGCGTGCGATCGCCACGCGCTGCTGCTCGCCGCCAGACAGCTCGCGCGGAAACGAGTTCGCTTTGGAGCCAAGCCCGACCTGCGTCAGGAGACGGCTCACCTTGGAGGAGATGCCGGCGTACGGCACGCCCGTCACCTCCAACGCGAAGGCGATGTTCTGCTCGACGGTGCGGTCCTCGAGCAGCCGAAAGTCCTGGAAGACGACGCCCAGCTTGCGGCGGAAGATGGAGACCTCGCGCCGCTTCATGATCGACGCGTGGTGGTTCGCCACCTTCACGTCGCCGGACGTGGGCCGCTCCTCCATGTACACCAGCTTGAGAATCGTCGACTTGCCGGCCCCGCTCGGCCCCGTGAGAAAGACGAACTCGCCCTTGTTGATGAAGAACGACGCGTCGTTGAGGGCGAGCCCCGTGCGCGGATATTCCTTGGTGACGTGCGTGAAGCGGATCATGCGCGCCGATCCGCGCCGTGCCCGGCGTCGTGTGGCAGGATCAGCGTCCCCGTCGTCGACACCAGGTCGCCATCGGCATCCAATAGCCGCCAGTTCTGCGACGCCGTCACGGTGTCGAGCACGGCCTTGAGGAGCCCGATGATGATGGGCCCGAGCAGAATGCCGACGAGACCGAACGTGTAGACGCCTGTCACGAGAGCCACGAACATCCAGTAGAAGTTGAGCACGCGCGATTTTTCCGCCGCGAGCTTCGGACGCACGTACATCGAGATGAACATCGTGTTCCCGATGAAGCCGATGGCGAGCATGATCAACGCCGAGACCCACGCGTCGCGGAAGATGACCAGCCACATCGCCACCGGCACGTACACGCTCCACGAGCCGACGATCGGGAAGAATCCGATCACGAACGACGCGATCGCCAGCACCACCGCAAGCGGTACCTGGAACGCCAGGTTCATCATCAGGATGACGATCGACTTGACCGTCTGTGTCACGAGCGTGGCGTAGACGGCGCCGTAGAGCACCCCGCGAACGTTCGTCTCCAGCGCCGCTGTCAGCTCGGAGTAGCGCGGGGCGATCTTGCTCCGCACGTACACGATGATCGCCTCGCCGTCGACGAGCACGTACCAGACGGTGAAGAAGAAAATCGCCACGGCGACGGCCAGCTGGCCCATCGTCGCCCGCAACGCCGTCACGACGTGCGCGCCGTAGCCGGTCGCGACCAGCACGGCGTTCCGGATCTGTTCGGTGAACGTCTCACCCTTCGCCATCGGAATGCGATGCACGGCGGCGTCGATCCGCGTCACCACTTCCTCTTGATGGTCCTGCAGGTAGTGCGTGGCGTGGCGCAGCTCGCGCCAGCTGTACAGCGACACGATGATCAGCGGCACGAGCAGGATCATGAGCGTGATCAGCGACGCCGGCGTCCGCGCCTTTACCACGTCGCAGATCCGCTCGTAGAGCGGCCGCAGATAGAACGCGACGATCACCGCCAGCACCGACGCGACGACGACCGTCTTCACCATCCAGAGGAACAGGCCGAGCACCAGGACGAACAGCGTCGAGGTGAGCACGATCCGGCGGAACTCGGGGAGCGTCAGATCGGCGACGCGGCCGAGCGAGCGTCGCTCGACGCGCCGGCGCTCGGCGGTCTCCGATAAGTTGGGCTCCGTCACGCGGCCGTGCGCCGGCGCGCGCTCGTCACTGCGCCAGCCCCTGCTCCAAATCGGCGATGAGGTCGGTCGCGTCCTCGATGCCGACGCTGATGCGCAGGAAGCCGTCGGGAATCCCGATGGCGGCGCGCTCGGCCGACGACAGGTGGGTGTGGCTCGAATAGCGTGGCTCGCTCACCAGCGTGTCGACGCCGCCCAAGCTCGGCGCGTGCGTGATGAGCCGGAGCCGTGACAGAAAGCGCGCGGTTCCTTCGCCGCCGGTCGCGAGCTCGATCGCCAGCATGCCGCCGAATCCGTCGAGCGTCGCGCGCGCGATCTCGTGGTCGGGATGACTGTCGAGACCCGGATAGTGCACGCGCGCGATGGCGGTATGGCTCTCGCACCAGCGCGCGATCCGCATCGCGTTCTCGTTGCATCGGCGCACGCGCACGTCGAGCGTCTTCAGGCCGCGCTCCAACAGCCAGATGCCGAACGGGTCCGGCGCCTGGCCCCACACGATCATCTTCTGCCGCACTTCCTCGAT
>JBDUCS010000352.1:0-4132 GCA_040003335.1 Gemmatimonadaceae bacterium
CCTGGATTCTGGATTTCCAAACGGTGACGACGCCGAGTCGAAGACGCGACCTGTCCCGGTCAATTGCTCGGACTGCTATAGTCGCGACTCGAGCAGCGCCTTGAGTCGCGCGAGATCCTTGCGATTGGCGCGGCGCATCGCGATCGACATGAGTGGCTGCACGAGCGCCCCGAAGCCGCTCGGTGCGCCACGATTCCGCAGCAGCATCTCCGTGCGCGTCTCTGAGAGCGAGCGCCATTCATAGCTTGTCTCCATGGGAAACGGACCCTGGGCGGTCCGCATCACGAGACGGTCGGCGAGCTCGTAGACGGTGATCTCGTACGTGTACGCGAGCCGCCGACCGAGAAAGCGCGCGACGAACGCGATGCGGGCGCCGACGCGCAACGGCGGCGCCGACGCCCACTCCACCGCTATGATGTTCTCATACCACGCGGGCGCGTTGTCCGGATTGGCCGCGAAAGCGGCCACGATCTCGCGTGGCCGTTCGATCACGACCCGAGTGACGACGTCTACGCCCATGCGCAATCGCGCGGAACTCCCCTCGCGGTGGTCACCCGTTGAAGTGCGCGACCATCTTGTCCATGATCGCGTTCCATCCCTGAAGGTGACTGGCGCGTGCTTCGTCGCGCGAGAATCCGTCATGCCGCAGGACCACTTCGGTCTCGGCGCCGCGCTCGACGAAATCGATCGACACCACGCTGACGGTGTCGTCCGTGCCCGTTTCCCATTTCCACGTGTACACGACGCGCCGTGGTGGATCGACCTCGCGGTACGTTCCGACGACGCGGTGCTCTTCGCCGCCGGGCGCCTGCATGTGAATGCGATACGCGCCGCCGACGCGCAGATCCATATCGGCCAGCGCGACGGTCATCGGACCCGGCGCGTGCCACTTTTTGAGCTCTTCCGGCTTCGTCCACGCGTCGAAGACGCGCTGCCGCGGCGCGCGGATGGTGCGGCGGACTTCGAGAGCGGTGCTGGATGGCGCGATAGTGTTGGACATGCGGACTCCGGGGATTCGAGGTAAGCCGCCAATTGATCGAGCTCCGATTCCCAGAACCGGCGATAGCGCTCGATCCACTCCAGCGCCCCGCGCATCGGCGCGGACGTCAGCGTGGCGCGCCGCACACGGCCCTGACGCTCGACCGTCGCGAGACCGGCACGCTCGAGCACGCGCACATGCTTCGACACGGCTGGCAGCGACATGTCGAACCGCGACGCGAGCTCGCTGATCGTCCGATCGCCGGCCGCGAGTCGCGCGAGAATCTCCCGCCGAGTCGGATCAGCAAGCGCGCCGAACGTGCCATCGAGGAGTTGGGAATGGTAAACCATACGGTTTAGTATGATCGGACGGGTAGGCGGCTGTCAAGGTCGACTCCCACGATCGTAAACGCGGTACGAGTGCTCGAGAACGATGAGACGCGGCTGTTTCGCCGGTCGAGCGCCGCGGTATGAGCTCAGTCCATTGACACGGGCAGGCTGCGAAGCCCGCGAAGAACCAGACCGGTACGCCACGCCAGCGACGACACCGGAGCCGCGAGCCGCAACGTCGGTGCCCGGCGCACGAGCGTCGCGATCGCGATCGCGCCCTCGAGGCGAGCGAGCGGTGCGCCTAGGCAGAAGTGAACGCCGTGGCCGAACGCCAGGTGGCGGTTGGGCGCACGGGTGATGTCGAGCTCGTCGGCGCCGGCGAACTGCCGCTCGTCGCGGTTCGCCGATGCGAGCACCACGTAGACCAGTTCGCCGCGCGGGATCGTGACGTTCCCGATCGGGATATCCTCGCTGGCGAAACGCTCCGTCGCCATCTCCAGTGGTCCGGAGAATCGAAGCAGCTCCTCGACGGCCGTTCCGATCAGCGCTGGCTCCGACCGCAATCGGTCGAGCTCGGCCGGATGCTGCAGCAGCGCGAGCACACCGTTGCCGATCAGGTTGATCGTGGTCTCGTGACCGGCGACGAGCAGCAGGAACACCATCGCGACGAGCTCGTCCTCCGATAGGCGATCGCCGTCCTGCTCCGCGCGCACGAGCGATGTCAGAAGGTCGTCCGCGGGCTGGGAGCCATCACGCGCGCGTAGACCGGCGCGGCGCGCCGAGACCATGCCCCGAATGTATCGGAGAAATGACACCACGCTCGGAATGCCTTTCACGACGCCCCACCTCGATGCATCCGCCGCCGCGATGGTGCTCGACCAGCCGTGAAATCGGTGGATGTCCTCCGACGGCGCTCCCAACATCTCAGCGATGATGATGGCTGGCATCGGTAAGGCGAATTCGCGGATGAGATCGATCGGCTGGGCAGCGCGGCGCCGGGCGAGCGCGTCGTCGAGGAGTGCGTCCGCGAGCCGCGTGACCCGGTCAGCGAGTCGCTCGACGATGCGAGGCGTGAACACGTTGTGGACGAGCGAGCGAAGACGCGTGTGATCGGGAGCGTCCAGGTCGAGCATGTTGCGGGTGAGCGGCTTGAAGAAGCCCGGCACCCACGGCTGCTTGGTCGCTTGCGCGGGGGTGAACGCGCGCGACCGATCCTTGACCAATCGCATGTCCTTGAGCGCGGCGGCCGCATCATCGTAGCGTGTGATGAGCCATGCGTGTTGCCCGTTCGGGAGGGTGACGCGTTTGACCGGCTCGTCGATGCGCCACGCCGCATACGCGGGATACGGGTTTGTCTTGAAGGCAACCGTGCCGAACTGCTCTGGGCTTCGCATGATCACTTCGATACGCGATGGCGCCGACCAAGTGTCATCGCGCGTGCTATGCGCGGCCTACCACGGTTCGAGGTTCGCGCGCAGGCGTTGCAAGCCAGCCGCGCTCGCCACCACGACGAGCCGGTCGCCCGCCGCCAGCATCGTCGACGCATCGGGCACTACCATCTGCTCATCGCGAACGAGGGCGAGGATGTTCGTGTCACCGCCGTCGAGCTTGCGCCCGCTCGCGCCCACGCTCGTGCCGACGAACGGGCTGTCGCCCTTGAGCGCGCCGGCAACGAGGCGTCGCTCGCCGGGGAGCTCGACGGCAAGGCCCGACCGTAGGAGTGCGACGAGATCGAGCTCGCCCACGCCGGAGAGATCGTGCGGCGCGCGTTCGCGGAGCAAGCCGATCGCGACTTGGAGATGATGCGCGTGATGCGCGGGTGACGCGGCGCGCGTCGCGACCTGCGCTTCGTAGAGACTTCGATATCGCAGGTGCTTCGACAGCCGCACCTGCACGAAGTAGCTGATGATCACCGCGAGCGCCGCCGGCACGAGCAGCGTATAGCCGCCCGTCATCTCGGTCACCATCATGAGCGTCGCGATCGGCACGCGTGCCGCGCCGGCGAACACCGCCGCCATGCCGACGATGACGAACGGAGCAGCCGGAAGTCCGGCAACGGCGGCGACCACGCCGCCGAGCATCGCGCCCACAAAGAGCGTGGGGGCGAAGACGCCGCCCGAACCGCCCGAACCGACGGTGAGACTCATTGCCACGAGCTTCGCGACGACGAGCACGGCGAGCGTCCCGACCGCGATCCGGCCATCGATCGCCATCTGCATCCATCCGTAGCCGCCGGCGATCACCTGCGGCACCGCCAACGCAATCAGTCCGCTGAGCAGCGCGCCGATCGCCGGCCGGGCGATCGGTGAAACCGGCAGCCGGCGAAACGCGTCGCGCGCTCGGTAGAACAGCTCCGGCGTCGCAGTCGCAACGACGCCGGCAGCGGCACCCAGCGCAATGAACCATCCCGACTCGAGCGGCTTGCGCAGCGGAGCGAGGGGCGGCACGCGAAACAAGGGCTCCCAGCCGGCGACGAGGCCGTTCAACGCGTACGCCACGATCGCGGCGAGCGTGCAATAGAGGAGCGCGCCGGCCTCGAATTCCATGTCGGAGTAGAGCACCTCGATGACCATCAGCGCGCACCCGATCGGCGAGCGAAACACGGCCGACAGGCCGGCCGCCGCGCCGACGAGGAGCAACAGCCGCCGGTCGCGCGCGTCCCGTTTGGTGATCGTCGCGTACCAGGAGCCGATGCTCGCCGCGACGAGCGCGATCGGTCCCTCGCGTCCGGCGGATCCGCCGGCGGCGATCGTGATCGCCGAGGCGATCAGCTTGACCGGTGCGACGCGTCCGCGAATCGCCCCCTCTGTACGGTGAAACGCGC
>JBDUCS010000353.1:0-4131 GCA_040003335.1 Gemmatimonadaceae bacterium
GCGCGCTCGGTGCTCGCGCGCATCGGACGGCAGCCCGCCGACGTCGACGAATGGCTGTGGACGCAGGTAAACCGCTCCACGATCGTCGCCGTGCTCGAGCGCCTCGGCCAGCCGATGACGCACGCGCACACGATCATGAGGCGCTACGGCTACACCGGCTCGGCGTGTTTGGCGATGGCGCTTCACGATGCGCGCACCAGCGGCCGTCTCGCGGAAGGCGACTTGATCGTGATGACCGGATCCGGCGCCGGGCTGGCGATGGGGTGCATCGCCCTCGAGTGGCATCCGCGCTCCATCGTCGCTTCACCACTCGCGAGGACTGCATGAAACGGTTCGCGCTCGTCACGATCTTCCTCGCGACCACCGGCATCGCCATCGCGTACGCCTCGGCGTTCTTGCCGGGCGGCGTGCCGAGCTGGGCGCCGTGGCTGCTCGCCGCCTGCATCTCCGTCGCGATGATGGCGCTCGCGACGCTCGGTGCGATCGGGCGCGACGGCCGCGTGGGCAAGCTGGCGATCCCGATCGCGATCACGCTACTGCTGATGCTGGGCGGATTCGGCGTGGCGCTCGCGTTCCCCGCGCTCGGCGCCGCCGAGCCGATCGTGCTCGGGCTGCCGTTGCGCGCGGCGGCGGTGATGTACGGCATCGGCGTGCTCCCCGCGCTCGTGCTTCCACTCGCCTACGCGCTGACGTTCGACACGCAGACGCTGACCGAGGACGATCTCGAGCGCGTGCGGGCGGCGGCGAGGGTCGCCGCCGAGCTCCGCGCGTCGCGAGGAGCGACATGACGCTGGCTTCGCTTGCCGCGCCGCTCGGCGCGCTGCCACCGGGCTCGCGTCCCACCATCGTCGCGGTGGCGATCGTCTATTTTCTGATCGTCGTCGCGATCGGAGTCTGGGCCACGCGACGCACGCACTCGGCGCGCGACTTCTTTGTCGCCGGCGAAGGCATCGGCATTTGGACGCTGGCGATCGCCGCGATGACGGCGACGCTGTCCGGATTCGCCTTCGTCGGCGGGCCGGGGCTCGTCTACTCGGTGGGGCTCGGCGCGATGTTCCTCGTGTTGCCGGGCGGCATCACCAACTCGATGGGCGCGTGGGTGCTGGCGAAGCGAATGCGCCTGCTCGGCGAAGCGCGCGGCCTCGTCACCGTGCCCGACGCGATCGCCGCGCGCTACGACTCACGCGCGGCGCAGGGGCTGTCGGGTGTGGCGATTCTGATCGCCGTCATCGGCTACATGGCGACGAACCTGCTCGCGCAAGGCCTGGTGATCGATGCGGTGTTCAACACCGGGCTCGGCACCGGCGTGTGGATCGGAATGTTGGTGATTCTCGCGTATACCGCGTCGGGCGGCATTCTCGCCGGCGTCTACACAGATCTGTTTCAGGGAAGCCTCAAGGCACTGGTCTCACTGATGGTCTTCTTCGTCGCCATGGGCGCCGGTGGCGGCATGACAGCGATCGCGCATCACATTCAGGCGATCGATCCAGGCTTTCTCGGACCGTGGGGCAAGCTGACACCGCTCGCTGCCCTCTCCTTCTTTTTCGTGTTCGGCGTCGGCTCGCTCGGCCAGCCGCACGTCGTACATAAGTTCTACATGCTGCGCGATCCACGGCGGCTCAAGTGGTATCCGCTCCTCACGACGTCGGCACTGCTGATTACGCTGCTGCTGTACTTCGGCGTCGGCGTCGCAATCAAGGGCCAGGTCGCCGCGGGCGCGATCCCGCCGCTCGTGCGCGCCGACGACGCGACACCGACGTTCCTGCTCCACTTCACACCGCCGCTGCTCGCCGGGCTCGTCTTCGCGGGCGTTGCCGCCGCCATTATGGGTACCACGAACTCGTTGATGAACATCGGCGCCGCGGCGATCACCCACGATCTCCCCGTCGCGTTCGGGCGGCGATTCAGGAACGAGCTGTTGGCCGGCCGCTTGTCGACGATCGCGCTGTCGCTGGCAGCGGCGCTGGTGGCCCAGTTCTCAGGAACGCTGGTGGCGTTCCTCGGCGTCTTCGGCTGGGGGCTGTTCGCCTCGACGCTCGTGCCGTCGCTCGCCATCGGACTCAACTGGCAGGGGGCGACGCGCGCCGCGAGTGTCGCATCGATCTCGACCGGCCTCGCGATCACGCTCATTTTCGAGACGCTCGCCTACTTCAAGATGTTCGCCTTCCCGCTCGGCGTCAGCGTCTCGGCCATCTCGCTCGTCACGTCGCTTCTCGTCTTTTTCGTCGTGTCGTGGATCACGCGCACGGCCGAGCCCCTCGCGCCGGACGTGCGGCTCATCATGGAGGTGTAGGGCGTGAGATTCTCCGAGATGAGCGTGGGACAGACGGCGGCGTTCACGAAAACGGTGACCGAGACGGACGTCGTGCTGTACGCCGGCATCACCGGCGACATGAACCCTGCGCATCTCGACGACACGTGGGCGACGGCATCGCGCTTCGGCGGCCGCATTGCGCACGGCATGCTCACGGCCGGCTTCATCTCCGCCGTGATGGGCATGCACCTCCCGGGACCGGGGACGATCTACCTCCAGCAAACGCTGCGCTTCGCGCGCCCGGTCAAGATCGGCGACACAATCACGGCACGCGCCGAGGTGTTGGAGCTGGTGCCGGAAAAGCGGCGCGCGCGGATGAAGACGACGGTGGAGAACCAGCGCGGCGAGATCGTGCTCGAGGGGGAAGCGCTCGTGATGCTCGACGAGGCACAAGGGTAGGATGCGTACCGACGTGCTGGCGCCGCCGCTCTTTCCGGCGCATCCCGATCCGATTCGCACCTGGCGGCGGCTGGCGCCGGAGCGCATCGCGCTGGTGGACCGAGACCGCGGCGAGCGATACAGCTACGCCGAGCTCGACGCGCTGGCCGACCGCCTCGCCGGCGTGCTGCGACTGCAGGGCGTGCGGCGGAATGATCGCGTCGGGATCATCGCCGGCAACCGCGTGGAGCACGTGGCGGCGCTCTTCGCCTGTGGTCGCATCGGCGCGGCGCTCGTGCCCTTCAACTGGCGCCTCACCGCCGCGGAGCTCGCGCCGGTCGTGGACGATGCGCGCATAGGCATAGTGCTGGGCGAGGAGAAGCATCGCACCACCGCCGAGCAGGCGCTGGCGAGCGTGAGCGAGCCGCCGCGCGGGGTCGATCTGGACCGCGACGTGCCGGCGCTGCTGCGTCGCGGCTTCGCTCCGGCGAGCGACACGGTGCTCGAGCCGGAAAGCGCCGCGCTCGTGCTGTACACGTCGGGGAGCACGGGGAAGCCGAAGGGGGCAGTGCTTCCGCACCGCCAGATACTGTGGAATGCGATCGCCACCACCACGGCGTGGCAGCTCGGTCCGGACGACGTCGCGCCGGTGGGCACGCCGTTCTTCCACACCGGCGGATGGAACGTCTTCGCGACGCCGTTGTGGCATCGCGGCGGGCGTGTGGTGCTGTTCGACAAGTTCGACCCGGCGGACTATCTCGACGGCCTCGCCGAAGAAGGGTGTACCGTCTGCCTGACGGTGCCGACGCAACTGTTGATGCTGGAGGGGTGCGCACGGTGGGGCCGCGAGCTCCCGGCGATGCGCACCTTTTTCTCGGGCGGCGCGCCGTTGCCGCTCGCGCTCGCCGAGCGCACGCGCGCCGCCGGCTATCGCCTGCGCGAGGGGTATGGGCTCACCGAGTGCGGGCCCAATTGCTTCGCGATCTCCGATATGGAATCGCTGCGAAAGCCCGGGAGCGTCGGATGGCCGATTCACTATCTCGAGATGCGACTGGTCGACGCTCGCGACGAGGACGTCGCCACCGGCCAACCGGGCGAGCTGCTGTTGCGTGGTCCGCAGATGTTCGCCGGCTACCTGCACGACCCGGCGCGGACGGCGGACGCGCTCGCGCCCGGCGGTTGGCTGCGCACCGGCGATTTGGCGACGCGCGACGCGGACGGCGCGTTCAGCATCTGCGGCCGCCAAAAGGAGATGTTCATCAGCGGCGGCGAGAACGTCTTTCCGGGGGAAGTAGAGTTGGCGATCGCGCAGTGTGACGGCGTCGCCGAAGTCGTCGTAATCGGCGTCGCCGACGACAAATGGGGCGAGGTGGGCCGCGCGTTCGTCGTCGTGCGCGATGGCGCGGCGCTCGCCGCCGAGGGCGTGTTCGCGTTCGCGC
>JBDUCS010000354.1:0-4122 GCA_040003335.1 Gemmatimonadaceae bacterium
CTCACGCTCGCGCTCGGTATCGGCGCGAACACGGCGATCTTCTCCGTCGTGAACACCGTGCTGCTGCGCCCGCTTCCGTACAGGCAGCCCGACCGGCTCGTCACCATCCAGCATTTCTATCCCGCGCTCAAGCTCGATGCGCCGGTATCGGCGCCCGGCTTCAAGGACTACCGCGAAAAGACGCGCATCTTCGACGGCGTCAGCGTCCAGACGGGATTCAACGCAAACCTCACCGGGCTCGGCGATCCGGAGCGCCTGCGCGGCCAGCGCGTCAGCGGCGACTATTTCAAGACGATGGGCGTGGGCGCCGCGCTCGGCCGCGTGCTGCTGCCCGAAGAGGATGCCGAGGGACGCAGGCACGTCGTAGTGCTGAGCGACGGGCTGTGGAAGCGTCTCTTCGGCGGGCAACGGAGCGCCGTTGGACAGAAGGTGAATCTGAACGGCGAGGCGTACGACATCGTCGGCGCGATGCCGCCGGCCTTCACCGATTTCTGGAACCGCGATACGGAGCTGTGGGCGCCGCTCGCGCTCGACCCCAAGCTATTCGTTGCCAACAACTACACGAACGAGTTTCTCAACTTGACCGCGCGGCTCAAGCCCGGCGTGGCGGTTGAACAGGCGCAGCGCGACATGAGGGCGTTCGCCGAGCGGATGAAGCGCGACAACGCGAGCTCGTTCCCACCCGACTGGTCGCTCAAGGTGACGACGCTCACGCAGATCGGTACGGGACAGATTCGCATCGCGCTCCTCGTCCTTCTGGGGGCTGTCGGCTTCGTGCTCATCATCGCCTGCGCGAACGTCGCGAATCTGTTGCTCGCGCGCGCCGCGGCGCGCATGAAGGAAGTGGCGATTCGCACCGCGCTCGGCGCCAAGCGCTGGGATCTCGTGCGGCAACTCCTCACCGAGAGCGTGATCCTCGCGATGCTCGGCGGCGTGCTCGGGCTCGGGCTCGCCTACTGGAGCGTGCGCGCGCTGGTGGCGTTCAATCCGGGCAACGTGCCGCGCGTGCAGGAGCTGGGCGTCGACGGCACGGTGATGCTGTTCACGCTCGCCGTCTCGCTCATTACGGGTCTCGTGTTCGGTCTCGTGCCGGCAATCCAGAGCTCGCGCTCCGATCTGCAGACGACGCTGCGCGAAGGCGGTCGCACCGGCTCATCCGACCGTGCCGGCCAGCGGATGCGACGCGTGCTCGTGGTGGCCGAGGTGGCGCTCGCGCTCACGCTGCTCACCGGCGCGGGACTGTTGATCAAGAGCTTCGCGCGCCTGCAGAGCGTCGACCCCGGCTTCAACCCGCGCGACGTGCTCACCTTCAACCTCTCGCTGCCGCGCACGAAGTACGCGACCGACACCGCGCAGCGCGCGTTCTACGACGCGGTGCTGCCCCGCATCGCGCAGGTGCCGGGCGTGCGCAACGTCGGCGCGACATCGGTCATGCCGTTCAGCAACAACTGGTCGACGGGGAGTTTCAACGTCGAAGGCTACGAGCCGCCGAAGAACGGCAACGGCCCCTGGGGCGACATCCGCATCGTGAGCCCCGATTTCTTCAAGACCATGCAGGTACCGCTGCAGCGCGGCCGCACGCTAGAGGAGCGCGACTCGCCCGGCGCGCAGTCCGTCGCGGTTGTGGACGAGGAGTTCGTGAAACGCTTCTACAAGACGAGCGCCGATCCGATCGGCAAGCGCATCTGGTTCGGCAACCCGGCCGCGAACGACAGCACCAAGTATCTGACGGTCGTCGGCGTCGTCGCACACACGAAGCACGAGGGACTCGACGCCGATGCGCGTGTGCAGCTCTACTTCCCGTACGCGCAGGCAGGCGGCGTGGGCTCGTTCGATCTCGCCGTGCGCACCTCGGGCGATCCGATGCGCTACGTCGGCGCGATCCGGAACGCCATCCATTCCGTGGACCGCGACCTTCCGATGTCCCGCATCGGCAAGCTGGACGATCTCGTCGAGCAGTCGATGGGACAGCGCCGCCTGTCGATGGTGTTGCTCGGCATCTTCGCCGGCCTCGCATTGCTCCTCGCCTCGCTGGGCATCTACGGCGTGATGTCGTACTCGGTCGCGCAGCGCTCGCGCGAGCTCGGCGTGCGCATGGCGCTCGGCGCCGCGCGCGGGAGCGTCCTCGGGCTCGTGATGCGCCAAGGGATGACGCTGGCGATGATGGGCGTCGGGATCGGACTCGTCGGCGCGTTCGCCCTCACGCGGCTGATCGCGAGCCAGCTCTACGCCGTGAAGCCGACGGATCCCGTCACATTCGGCGTCGTCGCGCTGCTCCTGAGTGGCGTCGCGCTGTTGGCCACCTTCCTCCCGGCACTGCGGGCGACGAGGGTGGATCCGGTGGTGGCACTGCGCGAGGACTGAGGGCTTGGGGCTAGGGACGAGGGCACTCGGCTCCGTCCCTAACGCCTAGCTGCTGGCTAGTCGTGCGGTAAAAATTGGCTCGGTATTGGGTTGTCCGGCCGCTCGGAGTCCCAGTAAATCGTCACCAGCCACCAGCGATTGCCGTCCTTCAATAGCTGAATGCTGTTGATGCCGCGCGCGAACGGCTGCGGATCGGCGGCGGTGCGACGCGACTCGTAGGTGCTGAAGATCTGCATGACGTTGCCGTACGCGTCGGCGTGCCGGCTGATCTCGCGCTCGAAGAAACCATTTTTCTCCAGGCTCGCGCCGGCGCGGATCGCGTAGTCGTCGGGGGTGAGCACGCGGGCCAGCGCGCCGCCAGGGCGCATCCCCGTTGGAATCAGCCGAGCGCCGGGAATGAATAGCGACCGAAAGCGCTTCCAGTCGCGCGCCTGGCCCGCCGGCCCCGAGATCACATCGTAGAGCGACTTGATGATCGCATCGACCGAGGCGACGTCGGCGGGATTCGCCGGAATCGTGTCGGCCATCGGCGAGGGTTGCGTCTGCTGCTGCGCGCCTAGCGGCGAGGTGGCAGCGAGCGCGAGCGCGACGCCGCACACGATCGAGCGTCGAACGTGAATGAGCATGGACAGACCCCGTGTAAGTACGATGCCCGACATTGTCGCGCCTCCGTCGTTACGCGCTTTGCTTTTCAGCACTCAGGTACCGCTCCCGGAGGATCAGGCTGTGATGCCGCTCGTGGCCGGCCACAATGTAGGCGATCGCGCGCACCGTGTACTCGCGGTCGTTGGCGGTGCCGCGATGGTCGAGCTCCGCATCGGTCAGTCCCTTGAAGAACGCGATCGTCGCTGCCCGTACGGCGCGCAGCTCTCCGAGGAGATCGGCGAGAGGCCGGTCATCAAAGGACGTGTTGGCGACGTACGCGTTCTCATCGAAACCGGGAAGCGCGACCGTTTCGCGGCGCGCGAAGCAGAGCGCGCGATAAACGAAGATGCGCTCCGTATCAGCCATGTGCCCAACGACTTCCTTGATGCTCCACTTGTCGGGCCCGTACCGATACTCGGCGTCCTCGTTGTTGAGCGCGCCGAGCATCGACGTCGTCTCGTCGATCTGACGCGTGAGCAGGGCGAGCACGTCACCCTCGGGCACTTTACTCACGTACCGGCCGAAATACTCGGCGTACTCCGATGCATCGGGGCGGGCGATCGTCACCGCGGGCATTGGTCACCTCGTGGGCTGCTGGCGGCGTTGCGCCATGAATCGAGAACCTCAATCCTGAGCCGCAGCACCTACCGGCGCAACCAGGGGGATCGTGGATCGTGGTTTTCGGCGCGAGTTCCGCAGGTGCAGTGTTGCGCAATGTGCAGCGCACCTGTACCCGTACACTCCTGAAAGCCTCTGTTCACGATCCGCGATCCGCGAGCGGTCTGGCCGCCGATCCTGAATCCTCCGTCCCTCGTCCTCCATTTACGATGACCACTCCGCAGATGCCCGAGAGTCGTGGGCCGGGAGGTACGCCCGGCGGGATGGGCACCTTTCTGTTGGGCGCCGCCCTGGTTGTCGGCGGCGGCTACCTGCTGCTCAACCAGGTGACCGTGTCGAGCAGCGTCTGGACAGTGTTCGGCGTGAACGGGTTCGGACTCTCGCTCATCCCTCTCGTGCTGGGTATCGGCATTCTCTTCTACAACGGCCGCTCGCTCGCTGGTTGGATCCTCACCGGGGCCGGCGCCGTGATCATCGCCGTCGGCATCATCACGC
>JBDUCS010000355.1:0-4115 GCA_040003335.1 Gemmatimonadaceae bacterium
CCGACGCAGCTGCGCGTCACGGGCCGCACGCAAAGCTGCCCGAGCAACCAGGTGATCATCTCGTCGACGATCACGACCCCGGTGACAGTCACGCTCACCGGCGCCGGCGACTTCGTGGCGACGATCCCGATCGTTGGCACGGTGCAGTGCGGCGACAGCATCAACGTTCGGGTCGAGTGCGCGCAGACGCCGACGTGCTTCGACCAGAAGCAGAACCTCTCGCTCGACTGCTGTGAGGTGAAGATCACGTCGGTGACGGCGACGGTGCTGATCGGCGCCCTCGATCCGATCGACATCGTCGTGAGCGGAACGGTGCTCGGCTGCATTAGCAACCAGGTCGTCGTCAGTTCGTTGGTGACAGCGACGAGCGCGCCCGTCACGGCGGATCCGGTGACGGGTGCCTTCAGCGTCACGCTGCCCCTCACCACGCCGATCAAGTGCGACGCCAAGGTCACCGTCACGGCCGAATGCCACTGGGCGACGCCACCCGCGCCGCCGACACCGGTCTGCACCACCACGTGGTCGGACCGCGTCGTCTGTCCCGGATGCGCGCGGGCGAAGGTGCGTTACACGGCCACGCCGTGCACCGGCACGCCGCCGATGCAGCCCGTCACGCTCAACGCGATCATCAGCATTCCGAAGGGCGCGACGCGGAATTTCGTCTGGGACTACGGCGACGGCTCGACCGGCGCGCCATTCACCATTAGCAATCCGACCGGAACCGGCGCGACGCAGTTCCCAGTCAGCGAGCCGCCGCATCCGTACGCGCCGGGCACATGGAACGCGGTGCTTCGCGTCGTTCCACCGATCGAGAACTGCGGACCGTGGCCGCTCACCGTCACGGCGACGTGCGTACCGAGTTGCCCGTCGGGTACGATCACCATTGCCGATCCGGGTCAGTGCGTGAACGGCACGCGCACGGTGACGTTCAACGCCAGCGTCACCGCGGCTGCTGGCGCGCCGGCGATCGGCCAATGGAGTCTCGGCTACGCGCCGGCGGGCGGCGCGGCGACCGGTAAGCTCTTCATGGTCCCCGCGGGCCAGACGCAGAATCAAGCGACGAACAGCAACCTGCAGCAGACGTGGACGTACCCGGCGCCGGGCACGTACACCGTGCAGCTCGACGTGAGCGTGGTGAGTCCGGGATGTCCCAACCCGTCGCTCACCTTCACGGTCGGCGCGTGCCCGGTGACGTGCGAGGTGCTGGTCGACTACACGCCGAAGCCGGTTGCCTGTCTCCCGCCGGGCGGATCGGCGACGGTCGACTTCGTCGCGACGCTGAGTCCGGCCAATCCGTCGTACACGGGCCCGTACACCTGGGAAGTGACGAAGGGCGGCGTGTCGGTGAGGAAGGTGACGCAGAATGCGCCGGCCGTCACCGACCCGCAGAAATTCTCGCACACGTTCACCGGCGCAGGCGCGTACGACGTCACCGTCACCATCCGAACGCCGGGCTGCGACGACCCATTCGATACGGCGACCGCCTATCCGCAGATCGTCATCAAGGGCTGCTGTCCGTCGATCACGTCGTTCACCGGCCATCAAGACTCGGTCTGCACATGGTCGTTCGCGGCGGTTGTCGACAACCCGAACAACGCGGCGCTGACCTACAACTGGACGTTCCACGACGGGACGACGCTGACGACGACGGTTCCGAACGCGACGCACACGTATCCCAACGGTGGCATCACCACGGGAACGACCACCGTCAGGGTGACATCCGCCGGCTGCCCAGACTTGACGGCATCGACGACGGTCACCGTGTTGTGCTTCTGTCCGACCATCGGCACACCGAAGGCGACGGTCTCCGGCTGCGCCGGTCCGACGGCCGCGGTGACGCTCACGACCACGGTCAGCGGTGCGGCCGCCGCGTCTTTCGATTGGAAGGTCACCGACACCACGGGCACGACCTTCACGAAGACGACGACGGCGCCGACCACGACCAACGGTATTGCGGACGGCCCGTGGAAGAACGCGAGCAGCGGCGCGACCGGTGCGTTGCCGATCGCCACAGCTGGCGGCTACGCGGTCACAGTCATGGCGAAAGGCCCGGCGATCGATCCGACGTGCAATGCCGTCTCGTCGCCGGCCAGCTTCACGATTCCGACGTGCGGCACGACGACTACTACCACACCGCCGCCCTCGACGCCCATCTGCGATGGGCTCCTCGTCGTCGCGATCGTCCTTCTGCTCCTCGGCGCGCTGGTCGTCATTCTTGGCATCTGCATCGCCGTGCCCTGGGTCTGGATCGTCGGCGCGATCGTCGGCGCGTTCGGACTGACTCTGTTCATCATTTGGGCGATCTTCTGCGCGGCGCTGACGTCGTGTTCGCTCATGCGAACGATGCACTGCATCCTCTTTTGGTTCGTCTCGACCGTCGGGCCGATCCTCACGCTCATCGCGGCGATCTTCGGCGGCCTGCCGTGCGGTATCGCTTCAGCGGTGGCGTGGGGTGGATGGGGCGCGCTGTACGCCTGGCTCGGCTTCATCATGCGTCGCGTCGGCTGCCCCCCGACGTGCTGACCGCTGTCGCTGCGCCGGCCGGCGATCAGCTCCGGTCGGCGCTGTCGCTCGCATTTCGTTTCACGATCGCCGCCGTCTGGATCGTCGCCGCCGCTCTCAAGCTGCGCTCGGCGGTGGCGACGCGGACCGGCGTCGACCGCTTGCTCGGTGTCGCGTGGGCCAACGCCTTCGTCGCGCGCGTGCTGGCGCCAGCCGAGCTGGCCTTGGGACTGTCGCTGCTGATCGGGTGGCACTACCGCGCCAGCGCGATCGTCAGCGCGCTCTTCTTCCTGGTATTCGCGCTCCTCGTCGGCCGGGCGGCGATTCGCCAATCGATCGCCGCCGGCGGCTGCGGCTGCTTTGGGGTGCGACCGGCCGTCCGCGATGATGACACGACCGCGGACGCGGCCGCGCCCCGCGCCATCGCCAGGAACGTCGTGCTGGCGGTGCTCGCTCTCGCCGCTGCCGCCTGACACCTTTCACGGTGTCGTCGCGACCCAACCGTAATTCCATCCACGCGCCGTGTGAGTGCCTCCGTGCCCGATACCGCCACCAAGCCCGCGTCCACCGGACCGCTCACCGCTCCCGTCGCGGGCGCCGATCTCCCGGCGACCGCGCCCGCGTGGGCGAGCCGCATGGCGTCCGTCGCCCGGAGCGGCACGTCGAGCGTCTTCATGCTCCACGGCAACACGCTCGACCTCGTTCCCGTCGGATCGACCTACGGCACGATCGCGACCTTTCTCGCCGAGCAGCTCTTCGGGCGGTACGAGCTCGTGCTGCACTACGATCTCGGACGCGGGCTCCGCGCCTTCGCCGGCGGCAGCGGCGCGCGCCTGCAGCAGATGATCGTCACGGCCAACAAGGCGGGGCTGGACTTCGAGACCGTGAAGAACGACCCTGCCGTCGTCATCGCCACCATCGACGCGCTCATCCGCAAGACGATCATGCAAGCGCCCGCCGATCGGCTGAAGCTCGCCGTGCTGATCGATCAAGCATCGTTTCTCTTTCCGAGCGGCGAGCCCGGCCGCTTCAGCTATCCGGCCGCCGGGATGCTCGTCACCGCGCTCAACTGGGCGTCGAGCCCGCACCTCAAGGCCCTCGACGTCGCAATTGTAATGCTCGACGAGCGCAAGGCCGACCTCAACGACCGGCTCACCGGCAACCCGCACGTGACGCTGATCGAGGTGCCGCTCCCCGACGCGCTGGAGCGCGAGCGTTTTCTCACCGCGCTCCTCGGCGCGACGCAGGCGAGCGACGTGTCGGACTTCGGCGTCCCGGAGCTGGCGAAGCTCACCGCGGGTCTCTCGCTCACCAACGTGCGGAGCCTCCTCACGACGGCGATGCGCGGCAACACGCGGCTCGACGCGAAGGCCTTCGTCGCCTTGAAGAAGGGACTGCTCGAGCAGCAGTGCCAGGGACTGCTCGAGTTCGTGGAGCCGAAGTGGGGACTCGATACGGTCGTCGGCTTCGCGCAGGCGAAGCAGCGGCTGCGCGACGACGCGGCGCTCCTCGCGCGCGGCGAGCTCGAGTGCGTGCCGATGGGCTATCTCATCTGCGGACCGGTCGGCACGGGCAAGTCGTTTCTCGCCTACTGCTCGGCGAAGGAGATGGGC
>JBDUCS010000069.1:0-13931 GCA_040003335.1 Gemmatimonadaceae bacterium
CGTCGAGCGGCGGCCACCGGTCGAGCAGGTCGGCGGGCGATCCCTCCGCCAGCGGCGCGCCGTCGGCGAGCACGACGAGGCGCGTCGCCAGCGCGCGCACCAGCTCAAGATTCTGCTCGACCAGGAGAATCGCCTTCCCCTCGCCGGCGAGCCGCCGCAGCGCGTCGGCGAATCGCCGCGTGGCGTCGGGATCGAGCTGCGCCGTCGGCTCGTCGAGCACGAGCAGCGGCGTGTCGAGCGCGAGCGCCGATGCGAGCGCGACGCGCTGGAGCTCGCCGCCGGACAACTCTTGCGGCAGCCGCGCGGCCAGATGCGCCGCATCGGCGCGCGCGAGCGCCGCGTCGACGCGCGCGCGGATCAATGCCGACTCGAGCCCCTGGTTCTCCGGACCGACCGCGACTTCCTCCTCGACCGTTCCGCCGAGCTCCGTGAGCTGTGTCCACGGGTTCGCAAAGACGAACGCCGCCGGCGGGTCGCCGCGCGCCGGATGCGACACCGTTCCATCGATCGTGCCCGGCACGGCGCCGCCGAGCAGGCCGGCGGCGGCGAGGGCAAGCGTTGTCTTGCCCGCGCCGACGTGGCCGGCGACGGCGACGATCTCGCCCCGCGCGACGTCGAGCGAGACATCGCGCAGCGCCACGACGTCGCCGTAGCACGCGCGCCGGATGCGCAGCGACACCGCGGCATCGGTCATCCGAGCACGCGCTGCCAGGGCAAAAGCCGCCACGCCAGCACACCAACGAGCGCGAGCCAGATCGCGCGGCGCATCCAGCGCTCGCCGGGCGGATCGCTCACGGGCACGAGCGCCGTTCGCGCACGCCATGGGCGGAACGCGCGCGCCTCCAGCGCCAACGCGCGCTCCTCGCTCTCGGTCACGAGACCGACCACCAGCGGTCCGGCCAGCGGGAGCAGCGCGCGCACGCGGGCGAGCACGCCACCGCCGACGACGAGGCCGCGGCATCGCTGCGCGTCGAGCACGTCCTCCGCGCGGCGCTTCGCCTGCGGCACCGCCTCGAGCGACGCGACGATCACGTACGCGCCCCACGCCGGAAGTCCGCGCGCGGCGAGCGCCCTCGTGAGGCGGCGTGGCGGCACGCCAAGCACGACCCAGCCGAGCGCGGCGATGGCGGCCGCGAGCCGCGCCGCAATGCCGAGCGCGGCCTCCGCGGCGGCCGGCATCGCGAGGGCGCGAGGGCCGGCCGGCGCCACCACGCCGTCCATGACAAAGACGATCAGCCACGCGGGAATCGCGACCGCCAGCACCAGCGCGAGCGCGCGGCGGCCGGCACCGCGCGACGCCGCGAGCGCGAGCGCGATGGCGAGCGCGGCGACGGCGCTCCACGGCTGCGGTCCGATGTACGCGATCACGACGAGCAGGAGGCTCGCCGCGAGCGGTGTCAGCGGATTCCAGCGATCGAGCGACGACACTACGTCGTCGCGCGCGCGACGGCGCGCGTCTGTCCGAATCGCGTGCTGAGGCGGTTCGGAAGACGCGTCAACACGATCGCGACGAGAATCGAGCAGAGCGTCTTGTCGATGATGTCGACGCCGACGCTGGCCGCGATCGTGGCCATCGCCGGCGACACGTGCATCGCGCGCAGCACTACGGTGACGATCCCCGTTCCGCTCGCCGTCGCGCCGCCAAACAGCGCGATCACGATCGGCACCGACGTGCCGCCGGCGAGGACGCCGGTCAAGAGCCCCGCGGCCGCGGCGCCGGGTATCGAGCGGTAGGCACCGAGCGTACCGGCGACACCGGCGACGGCGCCGATGACCATCGCCACCGGAATGAACGCGAAGAACATCGGCGAGCTGAGCAGCCCGAGAATGACGTTGCTGGCGATACCGGTCACGATGCCGGCGACCGGCCCGGCCAGGGCGCCGACGAGAATCGTTCCCACCGAGTCGAGATATACGGGGAGCTTGAGCGCCGCGACGATCGCGCCGAGCGCGAGGTTGATCGCGACGGCACGCGGAATGAGTGCGAGGGCGAGTGGGCGCACGAGCGGCGGCCTGCGTCGAGTGAGTCGCTTTGCAGCGCGGAAGTCCGGCGGGTAACATACCTGCGCGCTCCGGCGCCTGACCACCATGAGGCAGACGATGTCGACCCCGTACGCTCGCCGCGCGCTCCTGTGCTCGCTCTCCATGACCGTCGTCGCCTGCCATGCGGGCGGCTTGTCGCCCACACCGGCAGCGGCCGCGGCGAGCTCGGCGGCCGTGCGCGCGGACATTACGTACCTGGCGAGCGAAGCGCTCGCCGGCCGCGAGACCGGCACGCCGGGCAACGATTCGGCGGCCGCGTATCTGAGACGTCGCTATGCGGCGATCGGGCTGTCGCCCGTGATGCAGACGTTCAACGCGCAGTCGATGGAAGCCGCGCACGCGGGACTGCCGTCGAGCCTGCCGACCCAGAACGTCTTCGCGATCGTGTGGGGACGCGACGCGACACGTCGCTCACAGTACCTCGTCGTCGGCGCGCACTTCGATCATCTCGGGCGCTCGTCGTTCGGCGCGCTCGATCCGGATGCGAAGGGCGTGATCCGACCGGGAGCCGACGACAACGCATCGGGAACGGCGGCGGTGCTCGAGCTCGCGCGCATCTTCGCGGAGCGTCCCGCCGCGCGGTCGATCGTCTTCGTCAACTTCACGGGTGAAGAGCTCGGCTTGCTGGGCTCGGCGTATTTCGTCGAGCATCCGCCGGTGTCGCTCGACAGCGTAACGGCGATGATCAACTTCGACATGGTCGGCCGGCTGCGGAACGACCGGCTGATCGTGTACGGGGACTCTTCCGCGGACGAAATGCCGTCGATCGTGCGCGACGCGAACGTTGCCCCGGCGCTGACGATCAGCGCGATCGCCGACGGATTCGGGCCGAGTGACCAGAGCTCATTTCTGGCGAAGAACATTCCCGTGCTGCACCTCTTCACCGATGTGCACGAGGACTACCATCGCGCGAGCGACGTCGCCGGCAAGATCAACGCGGACGGCGAGGCGCGCGTGATCGACTACGCGGCCCGCGTCATCCGGTCGATTGCCGACCGTCCCGCCCGGCTCACCTTCCATCGCGTCGCGACGCGCCAGACCGCGTCGGGCGCGTCGGGCTACGGCAGCGCGTACTTCGGCTCGATCCCCGACATGGGCGCCACCGACGCGAGCGGCCTCCGTCTGACGGGCGTGCGCGAGGGCAGTCCGGCGGACAAGGCGGGCATCAGGGCGGGCGACGTGCTCGTCGAGTTCGGCGGCTTGGCGATCAAGGATCTGTACGTGTTCACCGACGCGTTGCGCGCGCACAAGCCGGGAGACGTCGTCGACATCGTGATCCAGCGAGGCGGGGAACGACTGAGGCTGACGGCCACGTTGGGCACTCGGTGACCGCGAGAAAGTCATCTCTTTTTTCTTTTTTGTTGGTTTTCAATTCTCTTCGGAGCTCAACGTGAAGCGATCTTTGTTCGTGCTCGCCTCCCTCGCGCTGGCCGCCCATGCCAGCGCGCAGACGGTCACCGTGCTCCGCGCCGCGCGACTCATCGACGGCACCGGCGCCGCGCCGATTCAGAACGCGGTGATCGTGATCGAGGGGGACTCGATTCGCGCCGTCGGCACGCAGGCGACGGTGACGGTGCCCGCCGGCGCGCGCGTCATCGACCTGGGCGACGCCACGCTCCTGCCCGGCTTCATCGATGCGCACGTCCACCTCATCGGCCGCACACTCGGCGACCCGGAAGGCGATGACGCAGCGGTGCGCGACTTCGAGTCGTTTGGCGCGATCCTCGGCGTTATCAATGCCCAGAAGACGCTGATGGCCGGCTTCACCGCGGTCCGCAACGTCGGCGCCCCGAACTTCGACGACTTGGCGCTGCGCAAGGCGATCAACGATGGCCGCACCGCCGGCCCCCGGATGCGCGCCGCCGGCCACGCGCTCGGCATCACCGGCGGCCACTGCGATGAGAACGGCTTCAAGCCCGGCCTCATGGATGGCGGAATCCCCCAGGGCATCGCCAACGGCCCCGACGAGGTGCGCGCGGCGGTGCGCTATCAGGCGAAGTACGGCGCCGACGTGATCAAGACCTGTGCAACCGGCGGGGTGCTGTCCGAGGGTGACGCCGTCGGCGTGCCACAGTACACGTACGAGGAGCTCAAGGCGATGGTCGATGAGGCGACGAAGCTCGAGCGAAAGGTCGCCGCCCACGCGCACGGCACCGAGGGGATCAAGATCGCGGTGCGTGCCGGCGTCGCATCCATCGAGCACGGCAGCTTTCTCGACGAGGAAGGGGCGAAGATGATGGCCCAGCGCGGCACGTACCTCGTCCCGACGCTCAGCGCCGGCGAAGCGGCCGAGAAGGCGGCGCGCAGCGGCGTGCTGAAGGGACTGCGCGCCGAGAAGGCGATCATGGCCGCGACGGCAATGAAGCGTGGCATCAAGATCGCCATCGCCAACAACGTGCTGATCGCGCTCGGCACGGACGCCGGCGTCGGCGCGCACGGCACCAACGCGCGCGAGTTCGGGCTGATGGTCGAATGGGGCGGGATGACGCCGATGCAGGCGCTCGTCGCCGGTACGCTGAGCGGCGCGAAGCTCCTCGGCTGGGACAAGAAAATCGGATCGCTCGCCACCGGAAAGTATGCGGACATCGTCGCGGTCCCGGGCGATCCGCTGAAGGACATCCACGCGACGGAGCGGCCGGTGCTGGTGATGAAGGCGGGGACGCTCTACAAGAGTCCGGGCCAAGGCACGCAGCTTCCGTAACGCCGAGCCCGGCGCACCGTGACCGCACCGTGAGCCTGGCCATCTGGAGCAGCGCCGACTACGGAATCGCGCTGCCCGCCGGCCATCGCTTTCCGATCGAGAAGTACGCGCTCGTCCGCGAGCGCGTGATCGCCGACGGCATCGTCGCACGCGCGGACGTCCACGACCCCGAGCGCGCGACGCGCGAGGCGCTCATGCTCGTTCACACCGCGAGCTACGTGGACCGTTTGACGACGGGTGCGCTCACACCGGACGAAGTTCGCAAGCTCGGCTTCCCCTGGTCGGCGCAGCTCGTCGAGCGGAGCTATCGCACTGTCGGCGCCACCCTCGCCGCCGCGCGCGCCGCGCTCGACCGCGGCGTTGCCATGAATCTCGCCGGGGGCACGCACCATGCCTTCCCCGATCACGGTGAGGGGTTTTGCGTCTTCAACGACGTCGCGGTGGCGATCCGCGTGCTGCAGCGCGAGCGGCGGATCTCGCGCGCCTGCATCGTCGACCTCGACGTGCACCAGGGTAACGGCACGCACGCCGTCTTCGCCGGCGACGCAAGCGTCTACACCTTCAGCATGCACGGCGGGAAGAACTATCCCTTCCACAAGGTCGCCGGCTCGCGCGATGTCGAGCTGGCCGACCGCACGGGCGACGACGACTACCTCGCGCAGCTCGCTGTTCACCTCCCGCCCGTGCTCGCCGCCAGCGCGCCCGACCTCGTCATCTACCTCGCCGGCGCCGACCCGCACGAGCGCGACACGCTCGGCCGTCTCGCGCTGACGTTCGACGGGCTGGCGCGGCGGGACGCATTCGTCCTGCAATCGTGCCGCGATATCGGCATCCCGGTGGCCATCACCATTGCCGGCGGCTACGGCGCCGACATCCGCGACACGGTCCAGGTGCACGCGAACACCGCGCGCATCGCCGCGACCTTCGCCTAACGAGCCCGCACGGCCGAGAGAGGAGAGGTCGCGATCCACGATTCGCGATCCATGAATTCGCGATCCGCGATCCGATTTTGCTGGACGCCCCCCTCACCGCGTGCTACGTTCTGCGCGCTGGAATCCACTCCCGACGCCCGCCCCACGCTTCGTTTTTGCGGGATTCGTTTTTGCTCTTCAGCACCCTCGAGGACGAATGAGGCATCCGCTCCACACCGCCGCCGCGCTCGCGACCGTCGCCCTCGCCGCGGCGTGCACCCATCCGACCATCGTGCGACCGGTCGACGACGTCCGCGCCGTGCGCGCCGACATCGCCCGCGAGCGATCGCTCCGCGCCGACACGCTCTCCGTTCGCACGCTCGGCGTGACGCCGCTCCGTGTGTCCGCGACCGACACCGCGGTTGCGCCGCTCGCGTTCGGCCTCGCCGACATCATGATGACGGACCTCGCGCGCAGCTCGCAGCTGCGCATCGTCGACCGCATCCGGCTCAACACGCTCCTCACGGAGCTGCAGCTCGTCTCGGCCGGCCGCGTCGACAGCGCGACGGCGCCGCGTGTCGGCCGGATCGTCGGGGCGCGCCGCCTCGTGTTGGGCGATCTCGCCAGCGCGCCGAACAACGGCTTCTCGATCGACGCCCGCATCGCCGACGTCGTGGACGGCACGGTGCGTCCCGCCGTCTCGGCCAGCGCGCCGCTCAACGACATTCTCGCCGCGGAAAAGCAGCTCGTCTTTCGTCTGTTCGATCAACTCGGCGTCACGCTCTCGCCCGCCGAGCGCACGACGATCTCCGAGCGCGCCACGGGCGACCTCGCGGCGCTGCTCGCCTACGGACGCGCCGTTCGCTACGAGGTCGAGGGCCGCTTCGACGGCGCCGAAGACGAGTACCGCAACGCGATCCGCATCGATCCCGCCTTCCAGCTCGCCCAGCAGCGCTTGCGCGAGCTGCAGCAATTGCGTCGCGACCGCGCTGCCGCGAGTCTCGCCGGCAACGATCACACGGTCGATGCGCTGCTACAGGTGCTCGGCCACGTCAGCCGCTTCGATCTGCCGATTCCCGCCGGCGGCCGCGGCGCCGGCGATCCGTCGTTCCCGCTCACCACGGGCACGCTGATCATCATCATCCGGGCGCAGCCATGATCCGCGCCGCGAAAGGCGCCGCGCTCCTCGCGCTCGTGTTGCTGGTGCCGGCGACGGTGCTCGCGCAGGGCCCGCTCTCGCCGATCGGCGGCGCGACGGCCGGACCGCTGTACCAGATGTGGTCGTTCGGCAGCGGGCTCTACCAGCCGAACCGATTCGCCAGCGACAGCGTGCAACTGAAGTCGGCGTCGCAGTGGTCGGTGCCCATCTCCGGCTCGCTGGCCCTCTCCGACATGTGGACGATCGACGCGTCGATCACGCAGGCGTGGGGCACGGTGAAGCTCCGCGCGGCCGATCCCGTGCTCCGCACCGACCACTACTCGCTGAGCGGCCTCACGGATCTGCACGTTCGCCTCACGGGCCAGCTCATCCCCGACCGCATCGTGTTCACCCTCGGCCTCAACCCGCCGACGGGCAAGATCGGCCTCGACGACCCGGAGCTCGAGGCGCTGCGCGTGATCGCGGCGCCGGCGTTGGGCTTCCGCACTCCGTCACTCGGCTCGGGTATCGGCGCGTCGGCCGGGCTCGTCGCGGCGCAGGAATATCGTGGCTGGTCGTTCGCGTTCGGCACGTCGTACGAGGTGCGAGGCACGTACTCGCCCGTCACCGCGTTCACCGCCGGCGCGCTCGCGCCCGACTTCGATCCCGGCGACGCCGTTCATCTCTCGCTCGGCTCGAGCGGCGCCGTGGGACAGAGCCGCACCACGCTCACGCTGGCCGCCGATTTTTTCCGCAACGACCGTCTCACCTACGGCGGCTCCGACCGTCGCACGGCGAGCGTCCAGCTCGGTCCCGTCTATTCGGCCGAGTGGCAGTATCTCGTCGGCACCACCAGCCTGCGCGAGCTGCGCTTCTTCGTCGCCGACCGCTATCGCATGCGCTACAAAGTAGGCGGCGCGCGCGTCGGCGGCACGAGTGGCAACTACCTCGACGGCGGCGTTCGGATCGTCGCCGGCTTGGCGCCGAGCACTGGTCTCTCGGTCGACGTCGACGGCCGCTATCAGACCGGCCTCTCGGTCGACCGTGCGTTCACGACGGCCGGCGTCGCCGGCGGCGGTGTCGGCGTCGGCCTGATCCACGAGATCAGCGCCTACACGCTCCAACCGTTCGTCCGCGCGCAGTACGCGCGCTTCGACATGAAGGGCGCCCAGGTCACCGGCACCGGTTTCTCCGCCGGCCTCTCGTTAGGCACGCGGTTCTAACATGCGCGTCGATATCCGCGCGCTCGCGCGTTCACGCTCAGTAGCCGGAAGGTCGGTCATGAATCGCATGCCAACACTTCGTCGCTCCACGTCGCTCGCCGCGGCGATGGCGATGCTCGCTCTCGGTTGCCGGAGCGACGGTGCGACGGGCGGCGCGAACGCGCCAGCGCAATTCGGATTCCGCGCTGACGTCTCCGCCCCCGTCGGCGCCACGCTCCTCATCCGCGCGCTCTACCTCCGGCGTTCAGGCGATGGGGCGTCGCCGCGCGACACCGTCGAGATCAACCGCACGACGATCGTCGTGCAGCCGGGGACGACGCGTCTCGCGCTCGACCTCGATCTCGCGGCATGTCTCGCCGATGCGAATCGCGTCGTTCCGGGCCCGACGTGCGCCGTGGTCGGCGAAGTAACGCTGTTCGCCGGCACCACGGTCATCGACCGCGCACTGCTCGCCCCGACGGCGGTCGGCCCGGGCGCGGTCGTCATCGCGGCCGGGACCGTCGTGCTCGGCAACGTCCGCACCGTCGCCGTCACGCCGCCGACCGCGGTGCTGCGCGTCGGCGGCACGACAACGCTCGTCGCCACGGCGCGCGATGCATCGGGCAACCCCATCACCGATCGCGCCGTCATCTGGACGTCGGACAACCCTGCGGTCGCCGCGGTAAACGGAAGCGGCGTCGTCACTGGCGTGAGCGCCGGGACGGCGCGCATTACGGCAACGGTCGGTGGGCAATCCGGGCAGTCGACGCTCACCGTCGTCCCTGCCGTCGCCTCGGTCGCGATCACGCCGAACCCGGCGAGCGTCAGCTACGGCGCCGCCATCACGCTCACCGTCACGGCGAAGGACGCGGCGGGCAACGTGCTCTCGCTTGCCGGTCGCACCGTGAGTTGGTCGTCGAGCAACACGCAGGTAGCGACGATCACGCAGGCCGGCGTCGCGACGGGTGTTTCGCCCGGCACGTCGACCATCACCGCGTCGGTCGACGGCGTCAGTAACACGGACACTCTCACCGTGCTCGGCGCGACCATCGTCGCCAACCCGACGTCGCTCGATTTCATCGGAGAAGCCGGCGGCGATCCGCCGAGCGGTCAGAGAATCAACATCACGAACGGCGCGCTCAATCCGCTCGATGGACTCGCGCTGACGGTGACCTACGGCGCGGGCCAGCCAACGGGATGGCTGACCGCGACGCTCAATGGAACAACAGCGCCTACCACGATCGACGCCGGGGTCAGCTTGACCGGCTTACCACTCGGCGATTTCACGGCGACGATCCGCGTGACGTCGCCGCGCGCTGGCAACAGTCCGCTCGACATTCCGGTGCAGTTCCACGTACGCGTCGTCTTCGCCGACATCCAGGCCGGCGGCGATCACACGTGCGGCTTGTCGGAGTTCGGCGAGATCTATTGCTGGGGTCTGAACGATCGCGGACAGCTCGGCACGGGCACGAACACACCGTCGAGCGTTCCGGTGCGCGTCAACGATGGCTCGTTGTTCCTCTATCTCGCGGTCGGCGCGTCGCACACGTGCGGATTCGCGGCAACGGGGTCGCCGGTCGGGGCGCTGCGATGCTGGGGAGCGAACGGCTCCGGCCAGCTCGGCGACGGCACGCTGGTCGATCGAAACACGCCTGTCGTCGTCACGGGCGGGATCGGCTTCAATCCCGCGTTCCGCGACAATCTCGCCGCCGGCGGGCTGCACACCTGCGCGGCGGATGCCGCGGCCCGGCTGTGGTGTTGGGGCGACAACTCGCGCAATCAGCTGGGAATCGGACCGTTCAGCACGACGGGGACGAAGATCACCGTGCCGACGGCGACCGATCTCATGGGCGGGAGCAGCCTCGCGCTCGGCTCGATGCATTCCTGCGCGCGCGACGCCAACATCAGGGCAATCTGCTGGGGCGACAACAGTCAGGGACAAGTCGGAAGCAACGTCGGCACGATGAGCTCCGGGACCACATTCAATCTCGTCATCGTCGGGGCGCTGGTGCGCGACGTCGGCACGGGTCCGTCGGCGAATCACAGCTGCTTTGTGAGGAGCACGGATCTCATCTCGTGCTGGGGCGCGAACGCCGGCGGGCAGCTCGGCGACGGCACGCGCATCTCACGCTTCACGGCGGCCGTGGTGGGCACGCGCTTGTACGTCGGACGCTATGACGCGTTCGGCGCCTCGCATACCTGCGCGATTCTCAGGATCGCGTCGGGGCCAAGCATCGATTGCTGGGGCTCGAACTCGAACGGACAGCTGGGCGTTGCGGGCGGCGACCAGCTCACGCCGTCGACCATCCCGGCATTCCGCGCCTTCTTGCTCACCGCCGGCGACAATCACAGTTGCGGCTACATGGAAGACAACAACGTTTATTGCTGGGGCAAGAACAGCGTTGGCCAACTCGGCGATGGAACCACGACCGATCGGTTCACGCCGACGCTCGTGAAGTTCACGCTGCCGGGATCGCTGTTTTATCGGGGGACGCGGCTCGCGCCGGTGTCGACGCGCCACCAGATGGTGCCGCTGCCGCGCCGTCCGTAGCGCGGCGCGACGGGCTCATCCGCCGATGAGCACCGTCGGCAGGCCGAGGATGATGGTGCCGCCGTGCGCGGTGATGTCGGCGATGCGCGCCGCGGGCATGCCCGCGATCAGGACGGTGAACGAGCCGAGCGCGATGATGTCAGGCGGGCCGACGCAGACGCACATGTCGGCGACGCGCGCCGCCGGCATCCCACCGATGAGCACGGGAATGCCGCCCGGCGGTAGAATCGGTCCACCGACGTGCGGCACGAGCACCGTCACCATCGGGCAAACGTGCATGTCGCCCACGCGCGCGGCCGGCTGACCCATCTGCGCTCCTCTCGTTAGGCGCTGTGGGGCGCGGTGCCCCACAGGTTGATGCGCTGCGCGACATCCAGCGACTGCTGGATGAACGCGCGGAACTTCTCCGGCGCGTGCTCCGGATCCGTCTTCACCGCCGCGATCGTCACGCCGCCGGCGATCGCCTTGGCCGATGCGAACGCCGGTGGCGGCACCGCCGCCACGTTCGGCGGAGCGACGCTCCCCGAGGTCAGGAACGCCGCCAGCGCCGCGCACCCCGCCGCCGTCTCGAGCGTCGCCGATTGCGAAGCGTCGAAGGCCGCGCGGCGGTTTGGCTCCGTCGGCTGCGCGATCCACCGCTCGGTCGCGGCGAGCGCGTCGGCCTCGGCCGCACCCGGCGACGACGCCGCACGGCGCGCGCACATCCAGGCCCACCACACTCCCTCGCGCTTCGGCAGCGCGTGCGCCATCACCCTCACGGCGTCCGCGAACAGCTCACCGGCCACGAGCGCGGCGACGAGATCCTGCGGCGCGTGCTCGGGCCTCAGCGCGCCCTTGGCGTCGTCGCTCACCTCGGCGAGGTCGCACAGCTGCGCGACGGTGATCGCGCGCGGAGTCACGGGCGTCGTCACGACACTTTAGTTGATCATCGTGATGCCGCCCTTCGCCATCAACATCGCCGTCCCGTCGATCTTTGTCATCAGTCCCTTTACTTCCGTCTGCACCTGCCCTTCGATCTTGATCATCATCCCTTTGATCGTCACGCCCATCTGGTCGATCTTGATGCTGCTCTGCCCCACCTTGAGCTCGATCGACTGCATCGCCTCTTCCTCGCTCTTCCCCAGCGAGCACTTCGTCGTCTTGTTGCCCATGTCGAGCTTCGTGACGTGGTTTCCCATGTTCACGTGCGTGTCGCAGTGGCCCTGCTTCACCACGAGATCGTGATTGCCGGTGTCGACTTCGATCTTCTGGTTGCCGAGCATCACTTTCACGTGCTGGTCGCCCTGATCGATCGTCACTTTGTGGTTTCCGGTCTGGACCTGGAGCGTCTTGTCGCCCGTCTTGATCGTGACCTTCTCGTGTCCCTTGGTGACCGTGCGCTCCTCGTTGTTCTCGATCGTCGTCGTGCGATCGTAGCCGACGGTGTGCACTTCGCTGCTCTCCACCAGCGTCAGCAGATCCTTCTCACAATGCAGGTAGACCTGCTCGCTCCCCTTCTTGTCCTCGAAACGCAGCTGATTGAAGTTGTCCGCGCCGCCGCCCTTCGTGCTGCGGCTCTTCGTGCCGCTCTGCGTCTGGTTCGCCGGCAGCTCGTACGGCACGTTCTGCTCGCCGTTGTAGACGCGCCCGGTGATGATCGGCAGGTCGGGATCGCCCTCGAGAAAATCGACGATCACCTCCTGGCCGATGCGCGGGATGGCGATGAATCCCCAATTCTTGCCGGCCCACGTGCTGGCGACGCGCACCCAGCACGACGAGGCATCGTCCTTCTTGCCTTGGCGGTCCCAGAAGAACTGCACCTTCACGCGGCCAAGCTTGTCGACCCAGATCTCCTCGCCCGCCTTGCCCGTCACGACCGCCGTCTGCGAGCCGTGCACCAGCGGCGCTTCCGCCTCGCGCGCCGGCCGGTATGGCGTGGCGTGCGGGATCGCCTCGAAGCTGTTCGTGTACGTGTGCTCGCCGCTTCCCTCCACGGAGTATGGATTGCTGGCGTCGTGCGTCACGCTCAACACCGCCAGCGTCTCGTTCGTGTCGCGCAGGAGAAATCGAAAGCCGCTCGTCAACGCCGCGACGTTCGACGCGCCGAAAACCATCAGGTGGAGCGATTCCGCCTCTTCCATGCGGATGCGCGCCAGCCGGTCGCCGTCGTCTTTCGCCTGAAAGCCGCCAGGATAGTCGTACAGCTCACCCTTCTGCTCGCCGGTGACCGTCGACCGCAGCAGCCGATTGGGCTGCTCGTAATTGTAGTCGCCGATGCTGACGGATCCGCTGCACACGGTGTCTTCGTAGCTGAGCTCGGTCACCACCGCCGTGCCGGCGACCAGTCCCTCCTTGTCGACCGTGTTCAGTTTGTCCGCGTGCGGGCAGGGGGCGAACGCGCTGTTGTTGTCGGCGATCACCATCACGTGCCGCGTGCGCTCGTGCTCAAAGAAGTACCAGATGCCCTCCTCTTCCATCAGACGCGAAATAAAATTGAACGCCGTCTCGCGATACTGCACGCAGTATTCTCGCTTCGGCGGCGGCGCCATGACTTTGAGCTTGTAGTCCGTGAAGCCGTTTTCCTTGAAGATTTTCTCGACGATCTCCGTCGCGCTCATGTTCTGAAAAATCCGGCAGTCGGTCGTGAGTTGCAGGAGCCAGAGCCACGGCACGACCTCGGCCCGATACCGGGTGAGACCGTCGGCATTGCGGCCTCCGCTCGTGAATCGATTCACGATCCCGTGAAAGTGCCGCTCGGCGCCGTTAGGCAAGTCGATCGTGATGCCGACGCCGTGGCGGAGCAGCTTCTTCGCTGATACGCTGGGCTGCTCCGACAGCAGCTCGACCGTGAAGTGAAACGGCATCGAGACGCCTTCTTGACCCGACAACCTCTCCAGCAGGAGCACGTCGGTGCCGGCCGGCGTGTCGATGCGCAGTGGCCGTTTGTTCTGCGTGTACGTGCTCATCGCGCCTCGTGAGAGAGAGTGGTGACGCCGCTGCAACGCCGGGATTGTGACTAGGCGGACGCCGCCGCGCCGGACCTCGCGCTCGATTCCGATCCGTACTTGAACGCACCGTCCTCACCGATCTCGACGCTGAGCCGCGACGGCTTGCGTCCCTGCGCGATATCCTGCAGTAGCAGACGCGACACCTCGGGCAGCAGCGTGTGCGTGAGGATGTTGTCGACGTTGCGCGCGCCGCTCTCGACTTCCGTGCAGCGTGCGGCCACGCTGTCGATCACCTTCTCGTCGTACGTCAGCGCGAGCTTGTGTGTCTCCAGCATCCGGCGCTGAATTTTCTTCATCTTCAAGCGCACGATCTGCTTCAGGTTCTCGTCGCGTACCGGGAAATACGGGATGATCACCATGCGTCCCAAAAAGGCCGGCTTGAACACCTTGTCGAGCTC